>VGVT01000031.1 GCA_016873935.1 Betaproteobacteria bacterium
GCTGCGCGCCCTGGCCGACATACTGCGCCGCCTGGCTGACGATTGCGATGCGCGCTGGCCGGACTTGGCGGGCCGGGCATTTGACCTGGCCCGCGATCTGGATACCGCTTCCGGACTCGACGCGGCGAGCTACGAGGCATGGTCGGCCTTGTGGAAGGACCTGCTGGCGCGCGTTGAAGAGGAGCGCGAACTGTCGGCCGGCCTCAAGCGCCTGATGGGCCTGCTTTTCCTCAACATCGGCGAGCTGGTGGGCGACGAGGCCTGGCTGTCGGGCCAGTTTGCCGCCATGCAACAACTCATGGCCGGCGAACTGCAAACCGGGGCCTTGCTGGATGCGGAACGCGGCCTGCGCGAGCTGGCCTACAAGCAGGGCGTGCTGAAGGGCAGTCTGGACGAGGCCAGGGACCGTCTGAAAACCCTGATCACCACCTTCATCGACCGGGTCGGCGACATGAGCCGCGATACCGACGGCTATCAGGCACGCATCGACGGCTACTCCGAACGCATCGGCCAGGCGCGGGACATCGCCGAATTGGGCGACCTCATGGGCAACCTCAGCGCCGACGTGGTCGGCCTGCGCGACGCCTTGCGGCGCAATCACGACGAACTCGATCTTGCCCGCGCCGAGGCGGAAAGGGCGGAAGAGCGGGTGCGCGAACTGGAGCGCGAACTCGCACAGGTCTCCGTACTGGTGCGCGAGGACCAGCTCACCGGCGCGCTCAACCGGCGCGGCATGGACGAAGCGTTCGCGCGCGAGCTGGCGCGCGCCGAACGGCTGGGCGAGGCCCTGTCCGTCGGCCTGCTGGACATCGACCATTTCAAGAAGCTCAACGACGGCCTCGGCCACCAGGCCGGCGACGAAGCCTTGCGCCACCTCGCCCGCGTGGTGCGCGGCCTGCTGCGGCCGACCGACAGCCTTGCCCGCTACGGCGGCGAGGAGTTCCTGATCCTGCTTCCGAGTAGCGACGTCGTCGAGGCGGAGCGCATCCTGCAACGCATCCAGCGCGAATTGACGCGGCAGTTCTTCATGCACGACAACGAGCGCGTGCTCATCACCTTCAGCGCCGGAGTCGCCCAGCGCCAGGCCGGCGAGGACGGCGCCGTCCTGCTGGCGCGCGCCGACGCGGCCATGTACGAAGCCAAGTCGCTGGGCCGCAACCGGGTGGAGCGGGGGTAGAGCCTCTCCCGGCACAATCCGCGCTCGGGCGGCAAGAATTGCCGCGCGCCCATGGCGGTACTTGCCGGGAATCCCGACTAATCAGGCCGTTCAAGGAATAAAAGGGCTTGCTGGCGGCCAATCCCGGTTGGCACGCACATTGCTTATGTCTTCCGCAGCGCCCATCCCGGACATGGGCGCACAGGAGACGGCATGCCGAGCAAGATCGACAAGGAATTGGCTTTCATACAGAGCGCCCTGAATCTGCGGGCGCGGCGCCAGGAAATCCTCGCGTCCAATATCGCCAACTCCGACACCCCGAATTACAAGGCCCGCGACCTTGATTTTCGCGCCGCGCTGGCCAGCGCCATGGGCGCGGTCGGGGGTTCGGTGGCCCTGACGAAGACCTCCGCACGGCATCTCGATGCTGGCGCATCGAGTGGCCAGGCGGCTGGCGCCCACGTCAAGTTCCGCGCCACGGTACAGCCAAGCCTCGACGGCAATACGGTGGATCCTGACGTGGAGCGCGCGCATTTCACCGAGAACGCCCTGAACTACCAGTTCCTCGTGGACCGCGCCACCAGCACCTTCCGCACCCTGGGCCGGGCGCTCGAATCCGGCCGTTGATGGAGATCGCCGCATGTCCATGAACAATGTGTTCCACATCGCCGCCTCGGCTCTCACGGCCCAGTCCATGCGTCTGAACGCGGTCGCCTCCAATCTGGCCAACGCCGATTCGGCGCACGCTTCCACCGGCGGGGGGTACAAGGCCAAGCAGGTGGTGTTCCAGGCGGTGGGCCTGGGCAAGACCACGCCCTGGGCGCAAGGCGTGCGCATGAAGGAGGTGGTCGAGGATCAGCGCCCCTCCCGGCTGGTCTACGACCCCAAGCATCCCCTGGCCGATCCCAAGGGCTATGTGGCCTACCCCAACGTCGATCCCGTGGAGGAGATGGTGAACATGATTTCCGCATCCCGTTCCTACCAGACCAACGCCGAGGTGATGACCACCGCCAGGAACTTGTTGCAACGCACCTTGGCCATCACCCAGAACTGAAGGAGTCGAGCATGACGGTAAGCGTCGCGAGCGCCCAGCAGAGCTATGCCGCCATGGCGGCCGCCTACGGCGAAGGCGCCGGGGCCAGCGCCACCACCGGGTCCACCAAGGAACTGAGCGATCGCTTTCTCAAGCTGCTGGTGACGCAGTTGCGCAACCAGGATCCGATGAATCCCATGGAAAACGCCGAGCTGACTTCGCAGCTGGCGCAGATGTCGACCGTGGAGGGCATCGCCAGCCTGAATTCGAGCATGACCGGGCTCACCGATCTTTTCCGCGCCTCGCAGGTGCTTCAGGGCGCAGCTCTGGTGGGACGCCAGGTCATGGCCGAAGGCAATCTCCTCGGCTTGGGCGCCGCCGGTGCCGTAGGCGGCATCGAGTTGGCCAACCGTGCCGACGACGTCAAGGTGCGGGTGCTGGACGCCAACGGTGCCACCTTGCGCACCCTCGACCTGGGCGACCAGGAAGCGGGCCTGGCGCGCTTCGTCTGGGATGGTCGCGACGATCTCGGCAACGTGTTGGCGCAGGGCGATTACCAATTCAAGGTGGAGGCGAGCGCGGCCGGCAAGAGCGTGTTCGCGGCGCCCTACAGCGTCGGCGGTGTGTTGAGCGTGTCGCTCAACGATGACGGCATGCAGGTGGAGATTTCCGGTCTGGGCATGCGCGGCCTCGCGCAGATTCGGCAGATTTACTGAGGAGAGATTGCAATGGGCTTTCAACAGGGTTTGAGCGGACTCAATGGCGCGGCCAAGAACCTGGACGTCATCGGCAACAACATCGCCAACGCCACGACGGTGGGCTTCAAGTCATCCACGACTCAGTTCGCCGACGTCTATGCGACCTCCCTATATGGCGCCGGCGGGCTGCAGGTCGGCATCGGCTCCAAGGTGGCCGACGTGGCGCAGCAGTTTACCCAGGGCAGCGTCAGCACCACCAACAACCCCCTCGATCTGGCCATCAGCGGCGAGGGGTTCTTCCTGATGAACCAGGGCGGCGCCACCGCCTACACCCGCAACGGCCAGTTCCATCTGGACAAGCCGGATGCCAACGGCCTCAGCTACATCATCAATAACCAGAGCCAGCAGTTGATGGGCTACGGGGTGGACGCCAACGGCAATATCGTCACCGCCAGCCCGGGTCCTTTGCAGATCTCTTTCGCCGACATCGCGCCGCGTCCGACCGGCGACGTTTTCCTGGTGTCGAATCTGGATTCCACCCAATCCAACCCGGGTATCGCGTTCGCCACCAACAACGCCGCCAGCTACAACGACGCCACCTCCGTGACCGTCTATGATTCGCTGGGCAACGCCCACGCGCTCACCCTGTATTTCGTCAAGAACGTCGCCGCCAACAGCTGGAACATGTACGCGGACATTGACGGCTCGGGTATCGGCAACGTCAACCTGGGCGCCGGCGCCGGCAACCCGCTGCCCCTCGCCTTCAATGCCAACGGCGCGCTGACCACCGTCATGCCAATCGCCGGCGTGCAGGCAGCGGTGACCACGGGCGCCACGTCGCCCATGACCTTCAACCTGGATCTGGCCGGCACCACCCAGTTCGGCAGCGCCTTCGGCGTCAATTCGGTGTCGCAGACCGGCTATTCCTCGGGCCGCCTGGCCGGGCTTTCCGTCGGCGAGGACGGCACCATCCAGGGCCGCTACACCAACAGCCAGTCCAAGGTGCTGGGGCAGGTGGCTCTGGCCTATTTCGCCAACACCCAGGGCCTGCAGCCCATCGGCGACAACCTCTGGGTCGATTCCGCCGAGGCCGGCCAAGCCGTCATCGGCGCGCCGGGCAGTGGCGTGCTGGGCGGCATCCAGTCGGGCGCGGTGGAGGAATCCAACGTCGACCTCACCGCCGAACTGGTCAACCTGATCGTCGCCCAGCGCATGTACCAGGCCAACGCACAGACCGTGCGGGCGCAGGATCAGATCCTGCAGACGCTGGTGAATCTGCGCTAAGGCGTGAGGAGAGGGCGATGAGGCTTGGTGTGCGGCATCGGACCTGGAAGCGGGGCGCGAACCTGATTGCCCTCGGCATGCCCGCCCACGGGTTTTTCCGCGGCACGCAGCAGGCCGCGCGCCTCGCGAACTGACCATGGACCGCGTCATCTACATCGCCATGACCGGGGCGCGGGAAATCACCCGCCAGCAGGCGGTGGTATCGCACAACCTGGCCAACATCTCCACGCACGGCTTCCGCCAGGAACTCAACGTGTTCCGCGCCCTGCCGGTGGTGGGGGAGGGCGCGAAAACCCGCGCCTTCGTCGTCGAGACCACGCCTCGCACCGATTTCAGCCAGGGCGCCGTGCAGGTTACCGGGCGCGCCCTGGACGTCGCCGTGCAGGGCGCCGGCTGGATCGCCGTGCAGGACGCGGCCGGCCGCGAAGCCTATACCCGCATGGGCCACCTGCAGATCGGCCCGAACGGCATCCTGCAGACCACCAACGGCCTCAATCTGGTCGGCGATGCCGGGCCTCTGGCGGTGCCGCCCGAGCAGGACGTGCTGATTGGCAACGACGGCACCGTGTCGTCCATCCCCATCGGCCAGAACCAGGCGGCAGTGGCCATCGCCGGCCGCATCAAGCTGGTGAACCCGCCGGAAAACACCCTGAAGCGCGGCGAGGACGGGTTGTTCCGCGTTGCTGGAGGGGATCCTGCAGCGGCGGACGAGAACATCCGGCTCATCGCCGGGGCGCTGGAAACCAGCAACGTCAATGCCGCCGAAACGCTGGTCAACATGGTGAGTCTGGCGCGCCAGTACGAAATGCAGATGAAGGTGCTGAGCGCCGCTCAGGAAAACCATCGCAGCTCCAACAAGATGTTGTCCCTGACTACCTGACCCGGAATCCGCCATGCTTCGTTCCCTGCACATCTCCCGCACCGGTCTGGACGTCCAGCAGACCAGCCTGGACGTGATCTCCAACAACCTCGCCAACGTCTCCACCACCGGATTCAAGCGCGGCCGCGCGGTGTTCGAGGATCTGCTCTATCAGATCATCCGCCAGCCCGGCGCCCAGTCGACGCAACAGACCCAGTTGCCCTCCGGCTTCCAATTGGGCGTGGGTGCCCGCGTGGTGGCGACGGAACGCATCTTCGCCCAGGGCAGCCTGAACATGACCGGCAATGCCCTGGACGTGGCCATCAACGGTCGCGGCTTCTTCCAGATCCAGACCCTGGATGGCGGCACCGCCTACACCCGCGACGGCGCCTTCCAGGTGGATAGCCAGGGGAATCTGGTTACGGCCAGCGGCTATGCCGTCCTCCCCAACATGCAGATCCCCCAGGATGCGCTGTTGATCACCATTGCCAAGGATGGCGTGGTGAGCGTCACCCAGCCCGGCAACCCCAACACCGTGACGCAACTGGGCCAGATCCAGTTGGCCACCTTCGTCAATCCGGCCGGCCTGCAGAGCCAGGGCGAGAACCTGTACATCGAGACCGCCGCCTCCGGGCCGCCGCAGGTCAACAATCCCGGCGACAACGGCGTCGGCGTGCTCAGCCAGAGTTTCCTGGAAACCTCCAACGTAAACGTGGCCGAGGAGCTGGTCAACATGATCATCACCCAGCGCGCCTACGAACTGAATTCCCGCGCCATCACCACCTCAGATCAGATGTTGCAGCGTCTGACGCAGATCTGATGCGGCCTGGGAGCTAGGAGAACGTCATGAGAACCGCGATCGTGCCGCTTGCCGCCGCCCTGCTGGCCGGCTGTGCCACGCCGCCCCCGGCCACCGCCATCAAGGAACCCTTCGACGCGCGCCCACAAGCGCAGGCGCGGGAGGCCGCCAACGGCGCCATCTATCCCCTCGATACCCGGCAGGGCGCACCGCTGGCGCTGTTCGAGGACCGCCGCGCCCGCCACGTCGGCGACACCCTCACCGTGTACTGGTTGAAAAGACCGAGGCCAAGCGCAAGTCGGACACCACCGACGAGCGCAAGGCGAACGCCAACATCGACGTGCCCAGTCCCATCGTGCTGGGGCGAGGCCCGATATTCGGAGCCACCACCTGGCAGCCGCAGACCAACAGCAAGCTTGAGTTCAAGGATAGTGAAACCAATACCAATGAGGTGAAGGGCGCCATCACCGTGACGGTGGTCGAGGTGCTGGCCAACGGCAACCTGGTGGTGGCGGGCGAGAACCAGATCGCCATCAACCGCGATACCGAGTACATCCGCCTAAGCGGCGTCGTCCAGCCCGCCCGCATCCGCGCCGACAACACCGTGCTGTCGACACAGCTCGCCAACGTCAAGTTCGAATCGAAGAACACCCAGAGCATGGACGTTTCGCAGTTGGGCAGCATGATGGCCAGGTTTTTCCTGACCCTGTTGCCGTTCTGAATCGGGCTACAGGTTACGGGTTACAGGAGACGGAACATGACCGAGGAATGGGAAGCAAAGGGATGGTGGCAGGTACTGGGCGTTCTACTGGTCTCTGTAACCGGTATCCTGCAACCTGAACCCGCCCATGCCCAGCGCATCAAGGACCTCGCCAACGTCAGCGGCGTGCGCGCCAACCAGCTGGTTGGCTATGGCGTCGTAGTCGGTCTCGACAACACGGGTGACACCCTCGGACTCACCGGCCTGACCCTGTCGAACATGATGACCAACCTGGGACTGGCCCCATCCCAGAGCATCCAGAGCAAGAGCGCGGCCTCGGTGATGGTCACTGCCACCCTGCCGGCCTTCGCCAAGCCGGGGCAGACCATCGACGTCACCGTCTCCGCCCTGGGCGGCGCCAAGAGCCTGCGTGGCGGAACCCTGGTGCTGACCCCGCTCAAGGGCGGCGACGGCCAGATCTACGCCATGGCCCAGGGCAACCTGCTGGTGGGCGGTGCGGGCGGTTCCGCCGGCGGCTCCTCGGTCCAGGTCAACCACCTGTCCGCCGGCCGCATCCCGGCCGGCGCCACGGTCGAACGCGCGGTGCAGACCCAGGTCGGGCAGGGTGATTTCATCCAGATCGAGCTGAAGGAGACCGACTTCACCACCGCCAGCAGGGTGTCCGAGGCCATCGAGCAGAATTTCGGCAAGGGCGCGGCCATCGCCCTCGATGCACGCCGCATCCAGGTCAAGGCTCCGGCTGACCCCGGCCAGCGTGTGGCCTTCCTGTCGCGCCTGGAAAACCTGACCCTGACGCCGGCCAGCCCGACGCCCAAGGTCATCATCAACCCGCGCACCGGTTCGGTGGTGATGAATCAGCTGGTCACCCTGGAACAGTGCGCGATCGCCCACGGCAGCCTGTCGGTGGTGGTCAAGTCCGAACCCGTGGTCTCCCAGCCCAATGCCCTGGCCGGCGGCCGCACTGTGGTGGGCGAACAGGCCGACGTGCAGGTGAAGCAGGAAGACGGCGAACTCGTGGTGCTGCCCGCCTCCGCCTCCCTCAACGACGTGGTCAAGGCCCTCAACGCGGTCGGCGCCACCCCTCAGGACCTGCTCGCCATCTTGCAGGCGATGAAGGCGTCGGGCGCGCTGAAGGCCGACCTCGAGGTGATCTGATTCCATGCTCGCCGCTCCGGAAACCCTCGCCGTCGATCTCTCGGGCGCCCGCGCCCTGAAATTCAAGGCCAATTCCGGCGATCCGGCCGCGCTGCGCGACGCCGCCAAGCAGTTCGAGGCGATGATGATCACGCAGATGCTGAAGACGATGCGCGAGACCCGCTTCAACGACGAGGACGACCCCATGACCGGCGGCGAGAGCATGAAGGTCTATCAGGGGCTGCTCGATCAGCAGTGGGCCGCGCGCATGACGGAGGGGCGCGGTCTGGGCTTCGCCGACATGCTGGTGAAGCATCTCGAGCGCCAGGCCGGCGTTGCCGGCGCCGCCACGGAGCGGCTCACGGCCCAACCAGCCCCCGCTCAAGGCGCCGGGGCGGCGCCCACCCTGGTGGCCCCCTCGACGGAGTCGCCGCGCCTCTCCGCTTCGGTGCCGGATAGCAAGCCCGCCTTCACGCACGGCGAATCTCCGGCGACCACGGCGACCGAACGCAAGCAACGCTTCCTCGAGACCATGCGCCCGCACGCCGAAGCGGCGGAGGCTGCCACCGGCGTGCCGGCCCGCTTCATCCTGGCGCAGGCGGCCCTGGAATCCGGCTGGGGCGAGCGGCAGATCCGCGCCGCCGACGGCACGCCCAGCCACAACCTGTTCGGCATCAAGGCGGGGAAGGGCTGGAGCGGGGAGGCGCTGGAGACCACCACCACGGAATACCGGCAGGGCCTGCCCGTGAAAATGACCCAGAGCTTCCGCGCCTATGCGGACTACGCGGCCGCCTTCACCGACTACGCGGGCCTGCTCAAGAGGCGCTATGGCGAGGCCGTGAGCGCGGACGCGGACACGTTCGCCCAAGGTCTGGCGAACGGCGGCTATGCCACCGACCCGGCCTATGCCGGCAAGTTGAAGGCCGTCATCGCCAGCGTGGCGATGACGGGTGCGTGACGGCAGAAGCCGTCGAGACAGGTAACAGGAGGTTGCCATGGGTACCGGAATTCTGGGCATCGCCGCTTCGGGACTGAACGCCGCGCAGGCGGCCATTCGCGTCACCCAGCAGAACATCGCCAACGTCGGCACGGACGGCTACCGCCGCCAGGAACTGGTGCAGTCCGCGCGACAGCCGCAGTTCAGCGGCTACGGCTACATCGGCAACGGCGTCTCGGTGGACGCGGTGCGGCATCAATACAGCCGTTTCCTGGACAGCGAGGTGCTGCACAGCGAGTCCCAGTATGCCCGTTACGAGGCGGCCTCGGCCCGTTCCGCCCTGATCGACAAGCTGCTCGGAGACGACGCCACCGGCCTGAACTCGGTCCTGAGCGGGTTTTACTCAGCGCTCCAGGAGGTCGCCAACGACCCGGCCAGCAGCGCGACGCGGCAGAACCTGCTTTCGGCCGGCGAAAACCTGGCGGGCCGCTTCAACCTGTTGGCCGGGCAGTTGCGCGAGCAACGCACGGCCGCCAACAACGAAGCCCAGCATCTGGCCACTCGCATCAACGTGCTGGCCGGCCAGATCGCCCAGGCCAACGTCACCATCACGCAGAACCGCTCGGCCAGCGGCCAGGCCGCCAACGATCTGGTCGACGCGCGCGACCAGCTGGTGGTCGAACTGAGCCGGCTGATCGATGTGACGCGCCAGGATCTGCCTGACGGTAGCGTCAATGTCTTCATCGGCGGAGGACAATCCCTGGTGCTGGGCCAGGATGTGCGCCGCCTCAACCTGGTGGCGAACGCCAACGATCCCGCGCTGCTCGATCCGGCCATCAATATGGGCTTCGAGCGCTACGGCAGCCTCATCGCCGATCCCGCCGCGCGCGTCGTCACCAGCGGTGCGTCCAGCCTGAGCGGACGCATCTCAGGAGGAGAGTTGGGCGGCCTGCTGGAATTCCGCGACGCCACCCTGATGCCCGCCCTGCGCGACCTCGACCGCATGGCCTTGGCGCTGGCCAGCGCGGTCAACACCGTGCATCGCGGCGGCCTCGATTACGCCCTCAACCCAGGCGTCGATTTCTTCGTCAATCCGGTGGTGCCGCAGGGCGCCACCGCGGGCGCCCTGCATCTGACGGTGACCGACGACAGCCTGTTGGATCCCGTCGGCTACTCGATCTCCCTGGCCGGCGGCGTTTACACCGTGACCGAGCTGTCCACCGGGACCGCCACCAATCACGCCAGTCTGGCGGCGGTCAACGCCGCCGGATTCGGCTTTTCACTGACCGCTGGCGTGCCCGCGCCGGCCAACGGCGAGAGCTGGCGCATCGGCGACAGCGCGCGCACGCTGGCCATGGCCATCGGCAATACCAGCCAGATCGCCGCCGCGGCGGCCGCCGCAACCGGCCCCGGCGACAACGGCAACGCGCTGGCCCTGGCCGCCCTGCAATCGACGGCCTTGTTGAACTTCGGCGGTGTAGCGTTCAGCGACACGCTGTCCGCCGCCTACAACAAGATCGTCAACCGCACCGCCAGCCAGGCCTCGCAGCATGATCTCAACCGCGACGCTTTCGAGACGCTGCGGCAGTCGGCCGTGAGTGCGCAGCAGAGTCTGGTGGGCGTGAACCTGGACGAGGAGGCGGTGAATCTGGTGCGCTACCAGCAGGCCTACCAGGCGGCGGCGCGCACCATGCAGATCGCCGCCAGCCTGTTCGACGAACTGCTCAACGTGGTGCGCTGATTGCGCGCCACCCGGGAGACTGAAGCATGCGCATCGATTCCATGACCTACTACACCGTCAGTCTGGTCGGCATCCGCGACAACCAGAACGCCATCGCGCGGCTCAGCCAGCAGATCGCCACGCAGAGCAATTACCTGGCGGCCAAGGACAATCCTCTCGCCACTCAGAAGATCCTCGATCTGGGCGACCGCATCGCCACGCGCGCGCAATACGCCAACAACCAGACCAAGGCGGAAATCACCCTCAAATACGAGAGCGTGGTGTTGGATGAAATCGAGTCGACACTGCGGCGCGCCCGCGGCCTGCTGGCCGGAATCAGTCACAACGCCGACGCGGTGACCCGCCACACGCACGCCGAACAGCTGCGCGGCGCCTTCCAGCAACTTCTGGATCTCGCCAACTCGCGCGACCCCTCCGGCAGTTACATCTTCTCCGGCGACCGTACCACCACCAAGCCCTTCAACAACGCAGGCGGCGGCGTCCCACCGGCGGGTGCCGCGTCCACCTACAACGGGTCCACCAACCTGCGCGAGGTGGAGGTGGAGTCGGGTCGCCGAGTGCGGGTCAACGACAACCTCGACACGGTGATGCGGGCCGGCGCCGGCGCCGGCACCGACCTTCTGCAAACCCTGGACGAGGCCATCGTTCGCCTGCCGCTCAGCGCCCCGCCCGGAGCCGTGCCGGATCAGGCCACCCTGAACGGCTACATCCAGACCATCGACACCGCTCTCGACTCCCTGGCCGGCATCCAGTACCGCGTCGCCGGCGTGCGTACGGAACTGGCGGACCTCATGGTTACCACGAATGGCTTGCAAACACTGGAGCAGAATGCCTTGAGCGATCTGCAAAGGGTGGACCAGGCTGCCGCCATCATGCGCCTGCAAACGCGCCAGACCAGCCTGGAAGCGGCGCAGCAGGCCTATGCCCTGACCTCGGGACTGTCGCTGTTCAGTTTCCTGGGTTAACCAGTCCGCCGGGGCTGCCCCCGGACCGCCGCGCTGGCTCGGAGCGGCCCGTCCTCCGCTAGACTCCGCGCATGCATCTGGACGACATCTTTTCCGCGACCGGCCCCTTCGGCCGGGTGATTCCCGGGTATCGCCCGCGCGCGCAGCAGCTCGAAATGACCCTGCGTATCGCCGAGGCCCTTGAGAACCGGGGTCGCCTGGTGGCGGAGGCCGGCACCGGCACCGGCAAGACCCTGGCCTATCTGGTGCCGGCCATGCTGTTCGGCGGCAAGGTCATCCTCTCCACCGGCACCAAGACCCTGCAGGATCAGCTCTTCCACCGCGACATCCCCGCCGTGCGCGAGGCCCTGGCGCGGCCGGTGACCGTTGCGCTGCTGAAGGGGCGCGCCAACTACGTGTGCCCCTATCACCTGGAGCGCAACCTGGCCGACGCGCGCCTGGCCAGCCGCGAGGAGGCCCTGCACCTGCGCGCCATCGCCCGCTACGCGGCGGTCACCGACTCGGGCGACCGCATGGCCTGCGGCGAGGTGCCGGAAGACTCGCCGGCCTGGTCGCGCGCCACCTCCACGCGCGACAACTGCCTGGGCGGCGACTGCCCGCAGCACAAGGCCTGCTTCGTGCTCAAGGCGCGCAAGAAGGCGCTGGAAGCCGACCTGGTGGTGGTCAACCACCACCTGTTCTTCGCCGACGTCTGGCTGAAGGACGAGGGCGCCGGCGAACTGCTGCCGGCCTGCAACGCCATCATCTTCGACGAGGCGCACCAGTTGCCGGAAACCGCCAGCCTGTTCTTCGGCGAGACCGTCACCACCGGCATGCTGGTCGACCTCTGCCGCGACATCCGTGCCGAGGCGGCGGTGGCGGCAGCGGATTTCCCCGACCTGCCGCAGGCCGCCGGGGAGCTGGAAACCGCCGCCCGCGAGACCCGCCTTGGACTCGGCATGCAGCCCTTGCGCCTGCCCGCGGCGCGGGCGCTGGAGCGACGCGAATTCCTCGCCGCCGTCGAAGTCATGACCGCGCGCCTGGCCAAGCTCGACGCACTGCTGGAAAGCCAGGCCGCGCGCTCCGAGGAACTCGGCCGCCTGCACGCGCGCTGCCGCGAGGCGGCCGACCGCCTGGAGCGCTGGCTGAGCCCGCAGGCCGGCGCCGAGGCGCGCGGCATCGTGCGCTGGCTGGAGGCGGCCGCCCATTCCGTGCTGTTCCACGCCACGCCGCTGAACGCCGGCGAACTGTTCGCGCGGCAGATCGAGGATGACCCGCGCGCCTGGATCTTCACCTCGGCCACCCTCTCTGTGCGCGGCGATTTCTCCCACTACCTGCACGAGATCGGCCTGTCCGGCCTGGAGGAGCCCACCGCCACCGTCGTCTGGGACAGCCCCTTCGACTATCCCAACCAGGCCATGCTCTACGTCCCCGAGGGCATGCCCGACCCCAACAGCCCGGGCTATACCGAGGCGGTGGTGGAGGCGGCCTGGCCGCTGCTCGCCGCCAGCGGCGGCCGCGCCTTCCTGCTGTTCACCTCGCTGCGCGCGATGAACGAGGCCTATCGCCTGCTGGCCGCGCGCATGGCGGCGCAAGGCGCGAGTTATCCCTTGTTGTTGCAGGGCGAGAAGAGCCGTAGCGAACTGCTCGACGAATTCCGCGCCCTCGGCAATGCCGTCCTGCTCGGCAGCCAGAGCTTCTGGGAGGGGGTCGACGTCGCCGGCGAGGCCCTCTCCCTGGTGGTCATCGACCGCCTGCCTTTCCAGCCGCCGGACGACCCGGTCCTCGCCGCGCGCGTCGACGCGCTCAAGCGCGCCGGCCGCAACCCGTTCTTCGACTACCAGTTGCCGCATGCCGTCATCAGCCTGAAGCAGGGCGCCGGCCGCCTCATCCGCCGCGAAACCGACCACGGCGTGCTCATGATCTGCGACCCGCGCCTGGTCGAGAAACCCTATGGCCGCCGGATCTGGCAGGCCCTGCCGCCAATGCGGCGCAGCCGCGTGCGGGCGGAGGCGACCGCCTTCCTGGGGGTGTCCGGCAATTCTTGCTGAGCGGGTGGGGGCGGACTGTCCGCGGACAACTCCGTCATTCCCGCGCAAGCGGGAATCCAGTTCGTCGGCCTACTTTCAGTCCGCGCGTTGCAAACGCCACTTGCAGTCTTCCGTATGGTCTATGCTGGAAGTGAGTCTCCCGTGTTTTCATATGCTTGCGAGAGATTCTTAAGGAGGACGTGATGATCAGGCTGAGTTGTTGGGTCGGCGCGAATTACGGTCAGGTTGCACATGACAAGTCGGCGTCGCGGCCGGTTTCGTTGCGTAGCGTTTTTCCTTTGGATGTGGAGGGTGCCGAGGCGGATCGGCTCGGTTTCCCAAGTGCTGCATCGGCCTTGCTGATGCATTTCCTGGAAGAATACGATGCGTCCGCATCGCGAGAAGAGGAGGATGCGTCCGTGCTAATCGCCGCCTTGCCCGCCCTTGCGCAACGTGTTGGCGCGGTTCTTGACCTGCTCCCGGTCCGGGTGCGCGCGCAGCAGGCTCGTGAATTTCCGCTTCATTGATGCGCGACGGCGCGGGTTGCATTGCCTGCTGGCGATGCTGGCCTGCGCGGTAGTCCCGCTGTATGCGGGGACGCCCGCCACGCCGCTGGCGGAGGCTTCCACCCGGCAGATCCTGCAAACTTCTCCCCTGGCCGGCTTCCAGCACTACGCCGGGCGCGCCCTGTTTCCCCTGATGCGCGAGGGCGATCCGCTGACCCTGCACCGCGAACCCGATAACCCGCATGACCCGCGTGCCGTGCGCGTCGAATGGCATGGCGCGCAGATCGGCTACGCGCCGCGCGCGGACAACGTCGACTTGGCCCGGCTGATGGACCGGGGCGCGGCAGTGGCGGCGCGCATCCTGCACCTGCAGAAAAGCCGCGACCCGTGGAAGCGGGTGATGATGGAGGTCTACGTCGCCGAGTAGAGAATACCGCCGCCCTAGGGTGCGAGGGTTTGAGCAAAAAAAACGGAGCCCGGCATGCCGGGCTCCGTTGATCGATGCGAGGACTTTTACCGTGCTTTGCGCCTACGGCTGAATCCCAATCCGGCCAAACCAAGCCCGAGTAATGCAAGCATTCCGGGTTCGGGCACACCATTTCCGCCATTACCAGGATCGTCAGGGTCGGTGATCGGATTGTAATCGCCGGTGAATACCCACCGACGGATGTCATGGTAGGCGCCGGCGGCGCCCGTGCCCGAAGTGAAGCCGATAAATGCGTCGGTCTGGCCAAGC
The DNA here is from genome assembly GCA_016873935.1 of Betaproteobacteria bacterium. GTDB lineage: Bacteria > Pseudomonadota > Gammaproteobacteria > Burkholderiales > Thiobacillaceae > PFJX01. The sequence continues at coordinate 14,579 of VGVT01000031.1, forward strand.
AGGGCCACCAGATCGACGGTGTAGGACATCAGGGTGTTTACAGGGCGATTGGCATCCAGCGCGAGGCGAACTTCCAGCGAATCGGTGCTGCCGTCGTAATCGACCCAGGCGTGAAAGACCGAGCCGCTGTCGAGCAGCGCCGGCAGGGTGTCGGCGCGGACCACGGAGTTCATGTTGCCGTTTACGTTGATGCCGGCGTGGTTGTCGTTGTTGCCATCGCCGCCGCCGTTGTTCCAGTTGTCGAACTCGACGCCGATGCTAGGGCTCAGGCCCTGATAGCCGATGCCGCCGCCCGCGCCGCCGGCAGTGTTGGCCACCCTCTGTACGGTGAACACGATGCCGTCGGCACCGCCGTTGATCGGGTTGGTGAACTGGAATTCGAAATAGCTGCTGAAGGAGGCGTCCGCAGCCAGCGAGAATGGCGCGGTCAGGAAGGCGCTACCTGATTGGCCAAGCGCATTGGTCAGGCGCAGCACGCGTGCGCCGCTGGGCCCAACGACACCCTGGCCACCGGTATTGATCGTCGCGGTCGCGCCGTTCAGTGTGAATGCCGAGAGGTCATTGAAGTTCTGGTAGTTGATCAGCGCAGCCTGCGCCCCGCCGGCCGCGCAGAACAGCAGCGCGCCGATAAGGGTGGCGGGACGGAAACCGGAACCAACACCTAGGCGGGTATTATCGATGGTCGGTGACATCTTTCTTCTCCTGAAATACGCAAACGGCGACAAGTTTATGCGAGCGAAGTTAAGCATTTCTTGTGCCAAAAAGCACCCGCCATGAAAAATCAATCAGTTGGCGCGACATTATGATGCTCAAGGAAAATCAACTGGTTGCGGTGTAAAAAAACTCGACAATTGGGCTGGCAGCAAGCAACCCATACGGGTGGCTGCCCCGTTCTGTAAAATCCACCGTCTGTCCGACAACCGTTCCCAGACCTTGCAACTCCTCGCCTTCGATACCGCCACCGAATGGTGTACCGCCGCCCTCTGGCGGGACGGTGCCGTCAGTGTGCGCGAAGTGCACGCCGGGCAAAGGCATTCCGACCTGCTGGTGCCCATGCTCATGGACCTACTGACCGAGGCCGGCCTCGGCCTGCGCGACCTCGACGGCCTCGCCTACGGCATGGGGCCCGGTTCCTTCACCGGCCTGCGCATCGCCTGCGGCGTCGCCCAGGGCCTGGCGCTCGGCGCCGACCTGCCGGTGCTGGGGGTTTCCACCCTGGAAGCCGTGGCCGAGGAATGCGGCGGCGAGCGCGTCGCGGTCTGCCTGGATGCGCGCATGCGCGAAGTCTATGCCGGCCTTTACCGGCGTCACCAGGAGGGCTGGCAATGCTTGGCCGGTCCTCGGGTCTGCCCGCCCTACCAGGCGCCATTGCCCGAGGAGGAGGCTTACGTGGGCGCCGGCTCCGGCTTTGCCGCCTACCCCGAACTGGTGGCGCACTATGCCGGCTGCCTCGCGCGCATCGAGGCGGCCGCCATCCCGCATGCCCGCGCCATCGCCCGCCTGGCCGCGCCCCGCTTCGCGCGCGGCGAGGGCTTGCCGGCCGAAGCCGCCGAGCCGCTGTACATTCGCGACAAGGTGGCGCTGAAGATCCACGAACGCATTATTCGCACCACCCCCGGCACCTCCCTGCGGTCGGAGCCGCCCCCCGAGGGGGCCAAGAAACTCTTGGGGCGGCCCGGCGAGTTTCTTGAGAGACAGCCATGAGCGCAGTCCTCAAGCCTCTGGAGTTCGATTTCCGTCCCATGATGCGCGAAGACCTAGAGGCGGTCGTACGCATCGAACGCGCCGCCTATCCCTATCCCTGGACCTTCGGCAATTTCCGCGATTGTCTGGATTCCGGCTATGCCTGCTGGGTGTCCGAACTGGACGGGCAACTGACCGGTTACTGGATCATGATGCTGGCCGCGGGCGAGGGCCATATCCTCAACTGCTGCGTGGCGCCGGCTTGGCAGGGCCGCGGTTTCGGCCGGCATCTGGTCGAGCACCTGATCGACAGCGCGCGCGCCCACAACACCGAATACCTGTTCCTGGAGGTGCGTCCCAGCAACCGTCCGGCCCTGGGCCTCTATCAGCGCCTCGGCTTCGCCAGCGTCGGCCTGCGCAAGGGGTATTACCCGGCCGACCAGGGCCAGGAGGACGCCGTCGTCATGAGGCTGGATTTATGAGCGCAGGGCTCGGCCGCGAGGCGCGCCTGCGCGAACTGGGCCTGTGGCCGCTGTGGCGGCTGCGGCCGCCGAAGGCGGATGCCTCCCTCGCCGCCGAAACCGGCGGGCCCGCGGCGGAGGTGGGCGAGGCCCTGCCGGCGGACGACATCGCCGGGCTGGACTGGGAGGAGCTCATACCGGCGGTGCGCGCCTGTACCCGCTGTCCCCTCGCCGTCAGCCGCACACAGGGCGTGCCCGGCGTCGGCGACCGCGCCGCCGAATGGCTGTTCATCGGCGAGGCACCGGGGGCGGACGAGGATCGCCAGGGCGAACCCTTCGTCGGCCAGGCCGGCAAGCTGCTCGATGCCATGCTGGCCGGCATCGGCCTGCAACGCGGGCGCAACGTCTACATCGCCAACATCCTCAAGTCGCGGCCGCCGGGAAACCGCGACCCGAAGCCGGACGAGGTGGCCGCCTGCCTGCCATATCTGGAACGCCAGATCGACCTGATCCAGCCCAGGCTCATCGTCGTGCTCGGCCGCATCGCCGCGCAGACCCTGCTGGTCACCGACACTCCCATCGGCAAGCTGCGCGGCCACGTGCACAAATACCGCGGCGTGCCCATGGTGGTGACCTATCATCCCGCCTACCTGCTGCGCAGTCCCGCCGACAAGGCCAAGTCCTGGGAAGACCTGCTGCTGGCGCGGCGGACCCTGGCGGCCTTGAAAAGCGGCGCCACTCCCTGATATCCCGGCTTGAATTTCCCAGGAGGAACTCATGCGTACATCACTGCTCGCCGCCCTGGCCCTGGCCTCCACCCTCAGCCTGTCCGGCTGCGGCTACAACACCCTGCAGGCCCAGGACGAGGCCATCCAGGCCGGCTGGTCCGAGGTGCTCAACCAGTACCAGCGCCGCGCCGACCTGGTGCCCAACCTGGTCAACACGGTGAAGGGCTACGCCGCGCACGAGGCCAGGGTGCTCACCGAAGTCACCGCCGCCCGCGCCCGCGTCGGGCAGATCGCCGCCACGCCGGAACTGGTCAACGACCCCGCCGCCCTGGAGAAATTCCAGGCCGCCCAGGGTGAACTGTCGGGCGCCCTGTCGCGCCTGCTGGTGGTGGCGGAGAACTATCCGCAGTTGAAGGCCGACGCCGGTTTCCGCGACCTGCAGGCGCAGCTCGAAGGCACCGAGAACCGCATCACCGTAGCCCGCAACCGCTACATCCAGGCGGTACGCGAGTACAACACCACGGTGCGCTCTTTCCCCAGCAACCTCACCGCCATGCTGTTCGGTCACCAGACCAAGGCCAACTTCACGGTGGAAAACGAGAAGGCCATCGCCGCGCCGCCCAAGGTGGACTTCGGCGGCGACGCGCCCGCCCCGTCAGGCGGCGCGCCGGGGTATCAATAGCATCGGGACACAAGGAAGGCTTGATTGGACTTCAAACTCAGCCAACCCCCAGAACCGTCATTCCGGGGCTGCCCGACACGGCAGAGCCCGGAATCCAGCGGTTTTTTTGGTGTTTTTCTGGATTCCGGACTCCGCTTTGCAGCCCCGGAATGACGTGCTGAACTTGGTGGCTAATCATGAGGACGGAAGTCTCACGGAACCATCCGGACACACGCCCCCCTTTGGGGATAAAGGGGGTGGGAATATCCCCCTACCTGCGTCTTACCACTCCCCGTTGGCGCCGGCGCGCATGATCTCGTCCATCTTGTTGCGGATTTCGATGGCGCCCTGGGAGAGCTCGGGCGTGACGCCCATGGCGGCCTCGTAGCCCTTCACCCAGCTCAGGTCCCAGTCCAGCATCATCAGCCAGATGTCCTTGTTGGCGTCTTCCATGACGCCGATGCGGCAGGGCAGGAAGACCAGGAATTCAGGGCTGATCTTCAAGAGGTCGCGGCCCACCTTGATGTCGCAGTAGCTGTGCACTTCGATGCGCGGCGCGTCCATGTCGCCCAGCACGGCCTGGAAATCCTTCCACATCAGGTTGGAACCCACGTACTTGAAGTTGAGCTTGTTGGCGCGCAGGTTCATCGACTCCAGCACCTCGTCGAAGCTGAGCCCCTTCTTCGCCTTGTACTTGTGCGACATCCAGGCCATGGCGTCGGGCATGGACATGCGGAAGATGTTGGTCATGAACGGCATCATCATCTGCATCATCTGCCGCTTGGCTTCCGGCGGGATGGTCTGGCGCATGGTGTAGGGTGTGGCCGAGATGGGCTGGCCGCTGCCCAGGATGATCAGGGGGTTGAAACCCACGCCCGGAATGGAAAGATTCGGCAGGGCCGGCAGGGCGGGCAGGGCAGGCAGGGTCGGCAGGGTCGGCACGGGCAGAACCATCGGCGCGGCCGGCACCGGCGTGTATTGCATGAAGGGGTTGACCTGGGCCGGCGGCGTGATCGCGGCCGGCGGCTGGCTCGGCATGTATTGGGCGGCGGCGGCTCCGGACAGGACAAGGCCGAGTAAGGCCAGGGCGGATTGCAGCGGTTTTTTCATGGTGTCTCCTTCGTGGTTTGTCGCGGTTGTTCGTCGGGGGCACGGGGCCGCGCGTTCGGCCCCGGCGCTATCAGGCCAGCAACTGGTTCAGCACATAGGGCAGGATGCCGCCGGCCTGGTAATACTCGATTTCGATGGGCGTATCCAGGCGCAGCTTGACCGCCACATTCTGGCTGGAACCGTCCGCCCTGTTGATGACCAGGGTCAAATCCTGCTGCGCGACGATGCCGTTCTCCAGGCCCAGCAGGTCGAAGCTTTCGTCCCCCCTGAGGCCCAGGTCCGCCGCGCCCTGACCCTCCCGGAACTGGATGGGCAGCACGCCCATGCCGGCCAGGTTGGAACGGTGGATGCGCTCGAAGCTCTTGGCGATGACCGCCTTCACGCCCAGCAACTGGGTGCCCTTGGCGGCCCAGTCGCGGCTGGAGCCGGTGCCGTATTCCTCGCCGGCGAAGACCATCAGCGGCACGCCCGCGGCCTGGTAGCGCATGGCCGCGTCGTAGATCGACATCTGCTCGCCGCCGTGCAGGGTCACACCGCCCTCGGAGCCGGGGATCATCAGGTTCTTGATGCGCACGTTGGCGAAGGTGCCGCGCATCATCACCTCGTGGTTGCCGCGGCGGGCGCCGTAGGAGTTGAAGTCGGCCTGGGCCACGCCGTGCTCCACCAGGTACTTGCCGGCGGGGGCGGCGGCCTTGATGTTGCCGGCCGGGCTGATGTGGTCGGTGGTCACCGAATCGCCGAACACGGCCAGGGCGCGGGCGCCGCGGATGGCCGGGTTGGGCTTGGCGTCGGGGTTGGCGGCATTGGCGAAGAAGGGCGGCTCCTGGATATAGGTGGAGGCCGTATCCCAGGCATAGACCTGGCCGGAAGAGGAGGGCACCGCGTCCCACAGCGGGTTGTTGGCGCCCACGTCGGCATAGATGGCGCGGTAGGTGTCGGCGTTGGCGGCATGCGTCAGCAGGGTCGCCACCTCGGCGGCGTTGGGCCAGATGTCCTTGAGGAACACCGGGCCGTCGGTGCCCTGGCCGATCGGCTCGTTGGCGACGTCGATGTCGACCCGGCCGGCCAGTGCGAAGGCCACCACCAGCGGCGGCGACATCAGGAAGTTGGCCTTCACGTTCTGGTGCACCCGCGCCTCGAAGTTGCGGTTGCCGGACAGCACCGAGCAGGCCACCAGATCCTTCTCCAGCACTTCCTTTTCCACCGACTCGGGCAGCGGGCCGGAGTTGCCGATGCAGGTGGTGCAGCCATAGCCCACCACGTTGAAGCCCACCTGGGCCAGGGGCTCCAGCAGGCCGGCGGCCTTCAGGTATTCGGTGACCGCGCGGGAGCCGGGGCCCAACGAGGTCTTCACGTGGGCCGGCGTCTTCAGCCCCTTGGCCACCGCCTTCTTGGCCAGCAGGCCGGCGGCCAGCATGACGCCGGGGTTGGAGGTGTTGGTGCAGGAGGTGATGGCGGCGATGACCACATCGCCATTTTGCAAGCCTTCCCCCATCCCCCTTCCCCCTTCATTCTTGCCATAGCCGCCCTGGTCCTTCGGCAGTTCCAGCAGGGTCTCGAAGCTTTCCTTCAGGGCATAGAGGTTGATGCGGTCCTGGGGCCGCTTGGGGCCGGCCACGGAGGGCTTCACGCTGGAGAGGTCCAGCCGCAGGGTCTGGCTATAGTCGCACTGTCCCGCCTTGGGGATGCCGAACAGGCCCTGGGCCTGGTAGTAGTTGCGCTGGGCGTCCACTTTCGCGGCGTCGCGGCCGGTGGCCAGGTAGTACTGGCAGGTGGCCTCGTCCACCGGGAAGAAGCCCATGGTGGCGCCGTATTCCGGGGCCATGTTGGCGATGGTGGCGCGGTCGGTGACGGGCAGGGCCTCGGCGCCCTCGCCGAAGAATTCCACGAACTTGCCCACCACCTTGGCGCGACGCAGCATCTCGGTGATGGTCAGCACGATGTCGGTGGCGGTGATGCCGGCGGGAATGCTGCCGGTGAGTTCCACGCCCACCACGTCCGGGGTCAGGAAGTAGACCGGCTGGCCCAGCATGCCGGCTTCCGCCTCGATGCCGCCCACGCCCCAGCCCACCACGCCGAGGCCGTTGATCATGGTAGTGTGGCTGTCGGTGCCGACCAGGGTGTCGGGGTAATAGACACGCCCTTCCGGGCTGTCCTTCTCCATGACGCCGCGCGCCAGGTATTCCATGTTCACCTGGTGCACGATGCCGACGCCGGGCGGCACCACCTTGAAGGTCTCGAAGGCCTGCATGCCCCACTTCATGAACTGGTAGCGCTCCCGGTTGCGCTGGAACTCGATCTCCATGTTCCGCTGCAAGGCGCTCATTTGGCCAGGCTGGTTGCCGAACACATCCACCTGCACCGAGTGGTCCACCACCAGTTCGACGGGGGCCAGGGGCTCGACCTTCTGCGGATCCTTGCCGGTGCGGGCGGCGAAGGACCGCATCGCGGCCAGGTCGGCCAGCAGCGGCACGCCGGTAAAGTCCTGCAAGAGGATGCGCGCCACCACGAAGGGAATCTCTTCCGTGCGGTTGGCGTTCGGCTGCCAGCCGGCCAGTTCGCGCACGTGCTGCTCGGTGATCTTCCTGCCGTCGTAGTTGCGCAGCACGGACTCCAGCACCACGCGGATGGACACGGGCAGGCGGGAAATCCTGCCGACGCCGGCCTTCTCGAGTTGAGGCAGAGAGTAGTAGGTACCGGTCTTGCCGTTGCCGGCATCGAAGGTCTGGCGGGAGTCGAAGAGGCTGTGCATGGCGAATCGCGCTGGGTTGGAAAAGCCCGAATTTTAACCGCACAAGCCCTTGTCGCTCCGGCCTGTTTTTTTGCAATGCAGCAATATAAACTCCCGCCAACACATGGCCGCTGGCTATAACGAGTCAAGGCCAAGTAGATTGCACCGTCACCCCGGCGAAGGCCGGGGTCCAGTGGAATTCCTGGATTCCGGCCTGCGCCGGAATGACGCCCTGGAAGATGTTCCGACAACGTTGAAGCGGCCGAATCCATCCGCCACAAGGAAGAGACATGAGCGACCTGAACCAGAAAGCCCTGGAGTACCACGAGTTTCCCCGCCCCGGAAAAATCTCCGTGGAATCCTCCAAACCCTGCGCCACCCAATACGAACTGTCCCTGGCCTACACCCCCGGCGTCGCCGAGCCCGTGCGCAAGATCGCCGAGGATCCCGCCAACGCCTACCGCTACACCAACAAGGGCAATCTGGTGGCGGTCATCACCGACGGCACCGCCATCCTCGGCCTGGGCAACCTGGGCCCGCTCGCCAGCAAGCCGGTCATGGAAGGCAAGGGCATCCTCTTCAAGCGCTTCGCCGGCATCGACGTCTTCGACATCGAGGTGAAGGCCCCCAGCGTGGAAAGCTTCATCGAAACCGTGGTCAACATCTCCCCCACCTTCGGCGGCATCAACCTGGAAGACATCGCCGCGCCCCACTGCTTCGAGATCGAGGAAGCCCTCAAGGCGCGCCTCGACATCCCCGTCTTCCACGACGACCAGCACGGCACCGCCGTGGTCATGTGCGCCGGCCTCCTCAACGCCCTGGAAATCCAGGGCAAGCAGCTCGCCGACATCAAGCTGGTCTGCCTCGGCGCCGGCGCCGCCGGCCTCGCCTGCATGCGCCTCTTGATCGCCATGGGCGGCAACAAGGCCAACATGACCCTGGTGGATTCCAAGGGCGTGATCCACAGCGGCCGCAGCGACCTCAACGCGCACAAGCGGGAATTCGCCAAGGAAACGGAAATGCGCAGCCTGGCCGACGCCATGGCCGGCGCCGACGTCTTCATCGGCGTCTCCGGCCCCAACCTGGTCAGCCAGGACATGGTGAAAAGCATGGCCGCCAAGCCCATCCTCTTCGCCATGGCCAACCCCGACCCGGAAATCACTCCCGCCCAGGTCCACGCCTGCCGCGACGACGCCCTCATGGCCACCGGCCGCTCCGACTACCCCAACCAGGTCAACAACGTCCTCGGCTTCCCCTACATCTTCAAGGGCACCTTCGACGCGAGGGCCAAGGCCATCACCCAACCCATGATGATTGCCGCCGCCAAGGCCCTCGCCGACCTCGCCCGCGAACCCGTGCCGGCCGAAGTGCTGCAAGCCTACAAGCTCGACAAGCTGGAATTCGGCCGCGACTACATCATCCCCAAACCCTTCGACCCGCGCCTCATCGAGCGGGTCCCCCCCGCCGTGGCAGCGGCGGCGTGATACCATGCGCCTCGTTTGGCGCCGGCATCACCTGAAATGAAAAAAGCCGGCTGAATAGCCGGCTTTATGTTTTAACTTGGTGCCAGGAGAGGACTCAATGTGTTGGATAACGCATTGTTATATAAACAATTAATAGCTAGAAAAAATAAGTTACACCTACAGTTACACCAACGTTTCGTTTGATGCAGTAGGTGATGCGATAGCGCAACATAAGCCTGTCGGGAAGCCAGCCAAGCATCAGCCCGGTTATGCAACGGCTAACCTAACCGGATGCCACGATCAGTGACATAGACGGATTTTCCGAATGGCGCTGGCGAAACCGACAAAACCGGCAAAACCTACGCATCCTGGATTGAAGGCGAACGACCTGAAGCCAATCTGCGTTGCCGCGGCAACATCAAGTCTTCCCCTCAACCAACCCCGCCCAATCCGTCGTATATCCCGGCGTCATATTCACCCGCCGCACGCGCCAGAGCTGCCTCGTCCTCTCCGCCGTGAACCGCAGTGTGCCCTGGCCCATCTGTCCATTGAGCGCATCCAGCGCCACCAGCGCCACCAGCAACCGCCCGTGCCGTTCTTGATGGAGTTCACCCGCCAGCCCGAACAACGCTCCCTAACGCACCGTCTCCGGCACCAGCTCCCCAGCATGACGCCGCCTTCTTGTAGCGGAAGCCGGTCCTGAATATCCGGTTCAGCCCGCTTCTTGCCGCCTGGATCAGCCGCGCCGTGTCATGCGTGGGGCTGGAGAAGCTCACCAGCACCGCCGGCTGGTATTGCGTCTCGCCGGGAATGAAGGGGTTCGTGGAAAGGAAGACCTGGGTCCCCCCGGCGGCCTGCCCCTCGTGCCGCAGCTTCACCGCCGCCCGCGTCGCAAAGGTGGACACCGCCTCCAGCAGGTCCGCCCTGGCCGTGATCCACGGGGGGCAGACCGACCGGGGGTCCGATTTGCATGCCGGGGCCGGTACGCTGATGATACGGGGCAAGAAAACGTCATCAGGAGGCGCCCATGTTCCACGGCAAACCCAGCCTTGAAATCGCCCGCGGCCTCAAGGTCCTGCGCGAACGCATCGAGGCGGCACGGATTCCTTCCTCCAAGCTGGACGAGACCCTGAATATCGCCACCTGGAACGTGCGCGAGTTCGGCAAGGTGCGGCGCTCCGAGGCAGCCATCCACTACATCGCCGAGATCCTCGGCCAGTTCGACCTGGTCAGCTTGGTTGAGCTGCGCGACGACCTGACCGACCTAGGACGGGTGCTGAAGATCCTCGGCCCCTACTGGCGGGTGGTGTACTCGGACATGATCCCTGACGCGGGTGGCAACCGGGAGCGGCTGGCCTTTCTCTACGACCATCGCGCCGTGACCTTTACCGGCCTGGCCGCCAGCGTCAATCCGCCGCGCAAGAAATCGGGCACGGAATACTTGCCGCAATTCTCCTGGTGGCGCATGCCCTACATGGCCTCCTTCTCCTCAGGCAACTTCGACTTCGTGGTGATCGTGGCCCACATCCGCTGGGGTGACAAGGACACCGACCGCCTGCCGGAGATTCGTTCCCTGGCGGAATGGGCCGACCTGAAACGACGCCAGAACAAGGCGGAGGACAAGGACATCCTGGTGATGGGGGACTTCAACATCCCCAGCCACAAGAGTCCCCTGTTCGAGGCCATCACCAGCAAGGGGCTGAGCCTGCCGAAGGCGCTGCAGAAGCTGGAGTTCGGCACCGACCTGGCCAAGGGCAAACGCTATGACCAGATCCTGCACTACGCCCACCACCCGGAGAACTTCACCAACGTGGGCGGGGTGCTGGACTTCTACCAGGGCAACAGCGAGCCGCTGTTCCCGGGGCTGAGCAAGGACAAGTTCACCTATCAGCTCTCGGACCACCTGCCGCTGTGGATGCAGATGAACACGGATATCGACGGGCAACAACTGGATCAGATCATCCAGGCGCGGACCAGGCGCAAGCCACGTTGAGATTTCCATGTGTGGACGTTTTGCCCAGTACTCGGACCTTGCCACAATCGCCCATCGCTTCGGCGTGCCTGAGGCCATGATTCGGGTGGAAGAAGGCCCGCCCCGCTTCAACATTGCGCCCCAGTCGAACATCCTGGCGGTGCGCCTGGATAGCGAAGGTCAAAGGGAACTGGTGCGCCTGAAGTGGGGCCTGGTGCCGCACTGGTCGGTGGAACCCCGGACCAGCTATAGCACGGCCAATGCCAGGGCCGAGACAGTGGACAGCAAGCCGGCCTTCCGCAGCGCCTTCAAGCGTCGGCGCTGCGTGATCCCGGCAGATGGATGGTACGAGTGGCAAACCCTGCCGGACCAGAAGGCCAAGCAGCCCTGGTACTACCGGGGG
>VGVT01000032.1 GCA_016873935.1 Betaproteobacteria bacterium
CCAGCTGAAGTGGATGCCACCACGATGTTGCCGGACGATGCCAACAACTACTTCTCCCTGGCGGTATTCCGACCCGATGAGGCGGGGCGATATCGGCGGCAGAAAGCGCGCTTCGTGGCCTTGCATGCGGTGATGCTGGATGACGTGTGCAGCAAGGTGGATATGGACCGGTTGACCTTGCCACCCACCTGGCTGCTGGAGACATCTTCCGGCAACTATCAAGCGGGGTATCTGCTGGCTGAGCCGCTGACGGATGGGGCGCAGGCCGACCGCTTGATGAATGCCATCGTCGACGCTGGCCTGTGCGACCCTGGCGCCAATGGACCGCGCACCCGGCTGGCGCGGTTGCCGGTGGCGGTGAACGGCAAACATGAGCCGCCCTTCCGTTGCCGGATGCGCGAGTGGGTGCCAGAGCGGCGCTATTCGGTGGATGAACTGGTGGCAGGCCTGCAGCTGGAGATGCCAGAGGCGGAACGGCCCCGGCGCCGTGCAAACCACCCGGGGCAGGCACGCCCCATTGACGGAGACCCGGTCTGGATCCCCCGCCCCGACGACAACGCCGTCCTGGTCGCCTTGCGCGCGCGTGGGCTGTACAAGTTGCCCCTGGGTGAGGGCAAACACGACATCACCTGCCCCTGGGTGCATGAGCACACCGACGCGGTGGACGGCGGCACGGCGTACTTCGAGCCGGACGATTACTACCCTATCGGCGGATTCAAGTGTCTACACGGCCATTGTGCCGAGCGGCATATTCGGGACCTGCTGGCTTATCTGGACATCATTGTCAGCGCGGCACGCATGAAGCCGACCATCCGCGTGGTGGCGGGGGAAATGCATCGTGTCGTGGATGCCGCCGAGCGGGAACTGGCGCAGTCGCGGAGGCACTATCAACGTGGTGGCCTGATCGTGACCGTGGTCACCGATACCAGCACCCGCGAAACCCTTGTGCAGGAGGTGTCCTTACCGGCCCTGGTGCGGGCGCTGGCCAATGCAGCCAACTGGGAACGCTTTGATGCCCGTTCGGAAGACTGGGTACGTGCTGATCCACCAGCCCGGCATGCCGGCGTCTTGTTCGATGAGACCAGTTACCGGCACCTGCCAGTGCTATACGGTCTGACTCGCCAGCCTTTTCTGCGGACTGATGGCAGCTTGATGACGACCGCAGGCTATGACCTGGCCACTGGGATGTTCGGGGTATTCGATGCACGGACGTTTTCGATCCCCGACTTGCCTACCCGAGAGCAGGCCGAGGCGGCGCTGGCAGCGCTGAAAGACCTGCTGACGGAATTCAGCTTTGCCAGCGAAAACGATCTGGCGGCGGCCTTGGCGGCCATGTTGACTGCAGCGGTGCGCGCCAGCTTGCCCACGGCGCCGATGTTCCACGCTCGTGCGCACATGGTGGGGTCGGGCAAGTCTTACCTGTGCGAACTGATCACCGCTTTCGCCACGCCTCAACTCGGCACACCTACCACTTTCCCCTCCAAGGACGATGACTGCAGAAAGTTGTTGTTGGCTGAGTTGCTGCGGGCCCCGGCGGTGATCGTGTTCGATAACCTGACCGGCGACCTGGTCGCACACAAGAGCCTGTGCACCGCGCTGACCTCTGAGTTCATGAGCGATCGGATCCTGCAATTTTCCAAGATCGCCGCGGTGAGTACCCGTGCACTGTTCCTCTCCAGCGGTAACAACGTCGGCCCAGTGCAGGACATGACCCGGCGCTGCATCACCATTCATCTGTCGCCACAGTGCGAGGTGCCGGCGGCGCGCACCTTTACCAGGCCCGATCTGGTGCGTGAGGTGCTGCGCGAACGCGGGCGCTATGTGTCGGCGGCCCTGACCATCGTGCGCGCCTGGATCGTGGCGGGCAGGCCGATGACGACTTGCAAGTCGCTAGCCGGCTTCGGTGATTGGTCAGATCTGTGCCGGCAACCTTTGCTCTGGCTGGGCTGTGCCGACCCGACCGCTTCGGTGTTCGCGGCCATGGCCGAAGATCCAGACAGAGAGACCCTGGCCCGGCTGTTGACGGCGTGGCATGCAGTATTCGGCAAGACCCCGGCCATGGTGCGCGATGCCGTATGGCAGGCGAATCCCCCCGGCGATGACAACAACGAACTGCGCGAGGTCTTGCGCGACATTGCCGACGAACGCGGCGAGATCAACCGGCGCAAGCTGGGCTGGTGGATCAGGCGGCACGCCGGCCGCATCGTCGATGGCCTGCGCTTTGCCCGCGCCAGCGGTAAACGCTCCGCTGAGGCGTGGCGGGTAGAGGTGGTGGAATCGGTTTCGCCGGTTTTGTCGGTTTCTGTTCCGCCCGTTGAGGAAAATGTCATCGACAAGATCAATGACATGGAGGTTGGGCGTGAAGCTGGGTAAACGCAGGAAGTCCATCAAGCTGCCCTTTGAAACCCCGGCGGAACGGGATGAAGTTGTCTCACGAATGATTCGATCCGGCATGTCCTTGGAGGAGGCGCGTCGTGCGATCAAGGAGATCCGGCAGCGGGCGCTGAGGAAACCTTTGCGGGGAGAAAAGTGTGAGGCCAGGACAAGGCGGGGAACGCCTTGTCAGGCTCCGGCTGGCCCAAATGGCCGGTGCAAGCTGCACGGCGGCAAGAGCACGGGCGCCAGGACGCCAGCAGGGCAAGTCCGGGCATATGGGCATGTGCTTGCCCGGAAAGGCCATCGGGAGAACCTGTAATCTCTTGCTGATCTGCAAATCGTTGCAGGTGGTGATTCATGGCGAGAACAACAGGTGGGATATTCTCTCGGGAGAGACGCACCAACGCGCGCATGTGCGCGCGTCATGGGGTAGGGCATCGACTTGGTCAGGGCAGAACCGGTTTGATGTTGATGGGCTGATTGATTCCACAAACCGGGTCCAAAACCCACGAGTTAGCCTCTGGTCAGCGACTGGCGCGTTCGCCTATTGCAGCCTCACTTGCTCATTTGCAGAGTTCGTCAGCCCACCACTGCATTAGCCTTCGCCGCTCGTTCATCTTTCGGTTGCCGCGGTAATAGGCCCCGCGAATCTGGTCTCTCGGTTTATGGGCGAGCTGCGCCTCGATGGCATCGCTGCTCCAGAGTTCGCTTTCGTTTGCGTATGTCGAGAAGGTGCTTCTGAACCCGTGCGCTGTGACGGCAAACCCCAGGGCCTTCGCTGCCTTGCCGAGGGTGTTCTCGCTCAGAGTCTTTTTGGGGTTTCCCATGGCGGGGAACAGGTACGAACTGTCCCCTGCGAAGGCCTTGATCTTTTCGACGATGGCGAGGGCCTGCTGGGAAAGAGGGACGATATGCTCATCACGCATCTTCATGCGTATGCCCGGGATGCGCCATTCGGCCTTTTCAATGTCAAACTCGCTCCACTCGGCTGCACGAAGTTCCCCGGGCCTGGTTGCCGTCAGCACCAGCAGATGGAGGGCAAGCCGGGTCAATGGGCTGATCCGCGCCAGCGGATCGTCAAGGGCATGCATGAAGGCGGGGATGTCCTGAGTGCCCAGCGCGGCGTGGTGCTTTACCTGCGGCACACGCAACGCGCCGCGCAGGTCGCTGGCCGGATCGCGTGTGCACCTTTTCGTGATGACGGCATAGCGGAAGACCCGACTCGTCCACGCCCGCACCCGGCGTGCCATTTCCAGCGCCCCCTGGGCTTCAATGGCGCGGAGCATCGAAAGCAGGGCCTCGACGTCAATCTCGGCGATGGGTAGTTGACCGATGCGGGGGAGGGCATGGATGGCCATGCTGGACTTGATCTTGTTGTAGGTGGTGTCGGCGAGCTTGGACTTCTGGACATCCAACCACTCCTCGAACACGCGCGCGAAGGTCGCGACCTGCGCGGTCTGCGCGCGCTTTTGTTCTTTGCGATCCTCGGCAGGGTCTGTACCATTCGCGACGAGCTTGCGGGCTTGTTCGCGGCGGTTCCTCGCTTCCTTGAGACTGATCTCGGGGTAGGTGCCGAACGAGAGCGTCTTGTTCTTGCCCGCAAAGCGGTACTTGAAGCGCCACCATTTCCCCCCGTTCGGGGTGACAAGCAGAAATAGTCCGTCCCCGTCGAACAGGTGCAAGGGTTTGCCAGTGGCCTGAGCAGCCCTGATCTTGGTGTCGTTGAGAGGTAAGGCTTGTTTGGGCATTGGTGTAACTCCCGTTGCATCGGAGCTTTGGTGTAGTCGGAGATACACCAAAAACTGTAAGTTACACCCAAAGGTAAACCAAAAACTGCTGGACGATGATGGACGACGATAGACAACGCTGGAATAAAAAAAGCCGCAGAAACAAAGAGTTTGTGCGGCTTTCTGGACTGCTTTGGACTTCTTCGTACATTAACTTGGTGCCCAGGAGAGGACTCGAACCTCCACGCCCTTGCGAGCGCTAGGACCTGAACCTAGTGCGTCTACCAATTCCGCCACCTGGGCCAAGAAGGCGCGCATCTTAACGATCTCCCCATTTTTATGTCAACGAAAAAAACATCCAGCAAAGCCACAACCGAACCTTCCAAGGCTGCCCCGGCGGCCTCGCACGGCGAGGGAAAAAAGCCCCGGCGCGGCCAGAAATCCCTGCGCTGGCAGGATCCCTTCCTCGAACGTGAACGGGCCAAGTACGGCCAGGCCCTGCCCAGCCGCGAGTTCCTCCTGCAATTGCTGGGAGAGGCGGGCGAACCGGTCGAGCCGGACGACCTGGCCTTCCGCCTGGACATCGAAGTCGATGAGGCGGAGGCCTTCACCGCCAGGCTGCGCGCCATGCAGCGCGACGGCCAGTTGCTGTTCAACCGGCGCGGGGCGCTGTGCCTGCCGGAGAAGATCGAGGTCAAGGCGGGCCGCGTCGAGGGCCACAAGGACGGCTTCGGCTTCTTCGTGCCCGACGACGGCTCCGGCGACATCGCCCTGCCGGAGAAGGAGATGCGCGGCGTGCTGCACGGCGACCGCGTCATGGTGCGCGAGCACGGACAGGATCGGCGCGGACGCAAGGAAGGCAAGGTGGTGGAAGTCCTGGAGCGGGCCAACACCACGCTGGTGGGCCGGCTGTATCGGGAACGCGGTTACCAGTGGGTGGTGGCGGAGAACAAGAAGATCAGCCAGGACATCCTGATTCCCGATCACCAGGATCTGGGCGCTTCCAACGGCCAGGTGGTGATGGCGGAGATCATCGAGCAGCCCACCCGGCACGCGCCGCCGGTGGGCAAGGTGTCGCGGGTGCTGGGCAATTACGCCGATCCGGGCATGGAGATCGAGATCGCCCTGCGCAAGCACGATCTGCCGCACGAGTTTTCCAAGGCGGTGCTGGCGCAGGCCAGGAAGCTGCCCAAGGGCGTGACGAAAAAGGATCTGGAGCCGGTCGACGGCCTGGCCCGCGAGGACATCCGCGAGCTGCCGCTGGTGACCATCGACGGCGAGGACGCGCGCGACTTCGACGACGCGGTGTACTGCCAGCCGGAGGGCCGCGGCTTCCGCCTGTGGGTGGCGATCGCCGACGTGTCGCACTACGTGCGGCCCGGCGCGGCCCTGGACCAGGATGGCTACGAACGCGGCAACTCGGTGTATTTCCCGCGCCGGGTCATCCCCATGCTGCCGGAGGAACTCTCCAACGGCCTGTGTTCGCTGAATCCCAAGGTGGACCGGCTGTGCATGGTGTGCGAGATGGAGATCGGCGGCCAGGGCAACATCCGCAAGTTCCGCTTCTATCCCGGCGTCATGCATTCCAAGGCGCGGCTCACCTACAACCAGGTCTGGGACTGGCTGTCCGGCGCGGGCAAGCCGCCCAAGGATCAGGTCTGGCTGATGGACCCGCTGCGCCACCTGCACAAGCTCTTCAAGGTGCTGCTGAAGGCGCGCGGCATTCGCGGCGCCATCGACTTCGAAACCCTGGAAACCAAGATGCTGTTCGACGCGCACGACAAGATCGAGCGCATCGTGCCCTCCGCCCGCAACGACGCCCACCGGCTCATCGAGGAATGCATGCTGGCGGCCAACGTCTGCGCCTCGGAGTTCCTGGCGAAGAAGAAGCACGCGGCCCTCTACCGCGTGCACGAGGGACCGACGCCGGACAAGCTGAAAGCCCTGCAGGAGTTCCTCGCCGAGTTCGGCTTTTTCCTGACCGGCGGCGACGATCCGCACGCCAAGGACTACGCCGAGCTGCTGGCGAAGATCAAGGGCCGGCCCGACGAGCAGCTTTTGCAGACCGTGCTGCTGCGCTCCCTGCGCCAGGCCATCTACAGCCCCGACAACGTCGGCCACTTCGGACTGGCCTACGAGGCCTACACCCATTTCACCTCGCCCATCCGGCGCTATCCGGATTTGCTGGTGCACCGGGCCATCAAGGCCTGCCTGAGGAACGAGACCTACAGCCCGGGCGACTGGTCTGCGGTGGGCATGCACTGTTCGATGACCGAGCGCCGCGCCGACGACGCGACGCGGGACGTGGTGTCCTGGCTCAAGTGCTACTACATGCAGGACAAGCTCAACGCGGAGTTCGACGGCGTCATCTCCGCCGTGGTCAGCTTCGGCGTGTTCGTCGCCCTCAACGACGTCTTCGTCGAGGGCCTGGTGCACGTCACCGAACTCGGCCAGGACTACTTCCACTTCGACGCCGCCCGCCACCAGATGATGGGCGAGCGCACCGGCAAGCGTTTCCGCCTGGGCGACAAGGTGCGCATCCGGGTGGTGCGCGTGGACATGGAGACCACCCGCATCGACTTCGCCCTGGTGCAGGACGAGATTCCCATGGTCAAACCGGCGCCAAGGGCCCAGCCGGAAGGGGCCAGGAAGGGCAGGGGCGAGAAGCGCAAATGAGCCAGCGCCAGGTCATCCACGGCTTTCATGCCATCGTTTCCCGTCTGCGCCACCACCCCGGCAGCATCCAGGTCATCTACCTGGACGAGACCCGCCGCGATCGCCGCGCCAAGGATTTGATCAAATCCGCCGAGGACAAGGGCGTGCGCCTGGTCCTCGCCGAAGGCGCCCGCATCGAGGAAATGGCGCGCGGCAAGTCGCAGGGCGTGGTGGCCCTGGCCGATCCCATCCAGCTCGCCAAGGATCTGGACGCGGTGCTCGAGGAACTGGCCGAGCCGGCCCTGCTGCTGGTGCTCGACGGCGTCACCGACCCCCATAACCTGGGCGCCTGCCTGCGCAGCGCCGACGCCTTCGGCGTGCATGCGGTGATCGCCCCCAAGGATCGCTCCGCCGGCCTGTCCGCGGTGGCCATCAAGGCCGCCTCGGGGGCGGCGGATTCGGTGCCCTATCTCACCGTGACGAATCTCGCGCGCACACTGCGCGAGCTGAAGGACCGCGACATGCTCATCGTCGGTACCGATGACGAGGCCGCCGGCACCGTGGCCGACGCCGATTTCAGCGGTGCTGTCGCCCTGGTACTGGGTGCCGAGGGCGCCGGCATGCGCCGCTTGACACGGGAGCATTGCGACCTGCTGGTGCGCATTCCCATGTTCGGCCAGGTCGAAAGCCTCAACGTTTCCGTCGCGACAGGCGTGTGTCTCTATGAGGCGCGCCGCCAGCGCGGGGTGGCGGGCTAGGCGTGGCGGGCTTTCCAGTGTTGTTCCCCCCTTTGAAAAAGCCCCCTGGCGGGGGGCTTTTTCAAAGGGGGGAGAACGTCACGGCAATCGTTTCACCCAGTGCCCATGGATAAATCGCTCACCGACGCCTGGTCCATCCTCAACCGCTCCGAGCTGATTGTCGGCGCCACCGACATCGAGTTGGCGCTGGACCGGCTTGCCAGCCGCATCGGCGACGCCCTCGCCGACCGCCTTCCCATCGCCCTGTGCATCATGGGCGGGGCGGTGGTGTTCGCCGGCAAGCTGTTGCCCAGGCTGGCGTTTCCCCTGGAGTTCGACTACCTGCATGCCACGCGTTACCGCGACGGCACCCGCGGCGGCGAGATCGAATGGTCGGTGCTGCCGCGCAAGGACCTGAGCGGGCGCTGCGTGCTGCTGCTGGACGACATCCTGGACGAAGGCCACACCCTGGCGGCGGCCAAGGCCAAGCTGCTGGAGCTGGGCGCCGCCGAGGTGCACATCGCGGTGCTGGCGGACAAGGACATCGGCCGCGACAAGCCGGTGGCGGCGGATTTCGTCGGACTCAGCCTGCCCGACCGCTACGTGCTGGGCATGGGCATGGACGCCTACGGCCTGTGGCGCAACCTGCCAGGCATTTACGCATTGAAGGAGGAGTGATGCTGGGCATCATCGGCGGTAGCGGGCTCACCAAGCTGCCCGGACTTTCCATCACCCACCGGCAGGTCATCCGCACGCCCTATGGCGAGCCTTCCGGCCCCCTCACGTTCGGCGACCTCGGCGGGCATCCCGTGGTGTTCCTGGCGCGCCACGGCTATGGCCACAACATCCCGCCGCATCTGGTGAACTATCGCGCCAACATCTGGGCGCTGCATGCCCAGAAGGTGAGCCACGTGGTGTCGGTGGCCACCGTCGGCGGCATCCACCCGGAACTGGGGCCCGGCTGCTTCTGCGTGCCGGACCAGATCATCGACTACACCCACGGCCGCGAATGCACCTTCGCCGAATACAACGGCAAGCAGGTTTCCCACCAGGACTTCACCTGGCCTTACTGCGAGGACATGCGCCAGCGCTGCCTGCAAGCCCTGCGGGGGGCCGGCGAGCCCTGCCTGGGGGCCGGGGTCTATGCCGCGGTGCAGGGGCCGCGGCTGGAGACGCGGGCGGAGATCGAACGCCTGGCGCGCGACGGCGCCGACATGGTGGGCATGACCGGCATGCCGGAAGCCTATCTGGCGCGCGAGATCGGCCTCTGCTACGCCGCCATCGCGGTGTGCGTGAACTGGGCGGCGGGTCGCGGCGACAGCGCGGAGGGCATTTCCCCGGAGGTCATCGAGGCCAATCTGGCGCATGCGACAGAACGACTGCGCACGGTGCTGAAGAATCTGGCCTGCATGAGTTACGGCGCGGAGGCGCCGGTTGCCCCTGGCGGGGTGTGCGACATCTAACCGTTCATGGCGGATCAGCCGCCCCGGTTCATGAAAGCGCCTGCAGGCCATGAACGGTTCCCTCACCCCCAACCCCCGCTTCGCGCCCCACGGCTGGCGATGCATCGCCAGCCGGCTGCGAGGGCGGAATGCTGTGCATTCCGCATTCCCCTCTCGCCCCGCTTGCGGGAGAGGGGAGCTTCGAGAGTCGCTGTCGCGACTTTCACGGTAATGGGGTGCGCGGCGGACGAACCGCCGGGCCCGTCGTTCACTTCACCCGGTTCTTGTATTCACCGGTGGCGGTGTCGATCTCGATCTTGTCGCCGATCTCCACGAAGGCGGGCACCTGGATGTTGTGGCCGGTGGGCTTGATGCGGCAGGGCTTCATGACCTTGCCGGAGGTGTCGCCCTTGACGGCGGGCTCGGTGTATTCCACCTCGCGCACCACGGTGGTGGGCATGTTGATGGAGATGGCCTTGCTCTCGTAGAACACCACTTCCACCGGCATGCCGTCGTCCAGGTAGGGCAGGGCGTCGGACATGTTGTCGGCCTCCACCTCGTACTGGTTGTACTCGGCGTCCATGAACACGTACATGGGGTCGGCGAAATAGGAGTAGGTGCAGTCCTTGCGCTCCAGGGTGACGGTGTCGAACTTGTCGTCGGCCTTGTAGACGGTCTCGCTGGCGGCGCCGGTGAGCAGGTTCTTGAACTTCATCTTGACCACGGAGGCGTTGCGGCCGGACTTGGAGAATTCGGCCTTCTGCACGACCAGCGGGTCGTTGCCGACCATGACGACGTTGCCGGCGCGGAGTTCTTGTGCGGTTTTCATCGGGAAATTCCTGGGTGGGGATTTGAAAAGCCCGCTATTCTAACTTTTTTCTGCAAAAAATCAGCAGGTTGGACGCCAAATCGGTTTGCCCGGCGAGGCGATCGCACCACGCCCGCGCGTGCCGTTCGAGTTCCGGCAGGGCCGCGCGCCAGGCCGGCCAGAGCGGCCCAAGGTCCGTCTCGCGGTTCCAGGCGCGCCAGAAATCGCGGGTCGGCGCGACGAGCTCGGTCGGCATTTCGGCGCAATAGTGGTCGAGAAAGGCCTCCAGCTTGGCGAAATGCGCCTCCTCTTGCTGCCGGTAGGCCTGCCAGACCAGGGGACGGGCGGCGAACTGGGCGCGCAGGAAGGAATCCTCGCCGCGCACGAAATTGAGGTCGCAGGCCCACAGCAGGCGGTCGTAGGCGTCCTGGTCGAGCATCGGCAGAACGTGCAGGGACAGGGCACCGCGCGCCAGTCCGGTACCCGGCGCGGTCGGCGCGGGCAGGCCGAACCAGGTGGCGAGTTGCGGCAGGATGCGGCCGGCCGGCACCAGCACCTGCACCGGCCGGGTGTCCCCCGCCCAGGCTTGCAGCAGGCCGGGCAGGGCGGCGTTCTCGTAGCTGAACAGGGATAGCCGGGTCTCCTCCGGCAGCCGCGCCGGCAGTCCCAGTCCGCGCCAGAATGCCTGCTGCCGTGCCGGGTCGGCGCGGAAGGCCTCGCGCTCGTCGCGCAGCCAGGCTTCCCGCGTCAGGCCGCCGCTGTCGGCGGTGTAACCGGGCATGAAGAAGTACTTGGTGAGCGGCAGCCGCGGATGCGGCGAGGGCAGGCCGTGCACGCCGCGCGCCCAGTCTTCGGCGGTGAGGTATTCGAGGTTGATCCACAATGGTTTGCGCCGCCGCGCCGCCATGCGTTCGATGAAGTCCTCCGGCAGTTCGCAGGCGAGGGCCTCGATGACCACCTCGCCGGGTTCTTCCGCGGGCGGCAGCGAGGACCAGCGGCGGATTTCGACGCCGTCCAGGCGCTGGCTGTCGGCGTTCGGGTCGATTTCCGGGCGGATGTGCCGGAACGCGCGCAGGTCGTCCACCCACAGGCGCGCCTCGATGCCATGTTCGCGCGCCAACTGGCGGGCCAACCGCCAGGTCACGCCGATATCGCCGTAGTTGTCGATGACGCGGCAGAAGAGGTCCCAGGTCATCGTCGGGGACGGCCGGCTAACGGACATGACTTTGAGAAGACGCCGCGAAACATGAAGTCATGTCCGTTTTCCTCCCTTGCAGGGCGCGCCCCGGACTGCATTCCGGGCCCGTTCGGCGTGCGCGGAGCATGCCCCGCGAAACCCCCGCCTCACCCCCCAACCCCTTTTATCCCCGAATGGGGGCTCCCGCCCGCGGGCGAGGGGAGCGTCGAGAAGTCGCCGCGCGACTTTCACGTTAATGCAGCCGTTCCAGCAGCAGGTTGAAGAGTTGATCGACTTCAGCCGGGCTGAGGCGGGACAGGTATTCCAGCGCCTCGCGCGAGGCGATGTCTTCGCGACCGCGGTAGTGATTCAACACCAGGCTGTACCAGGCCCTCGCCAGTTCCGGATTGACGCGCCGCACCTGCTCGACCGCGTCGAAGATGCCGGCCTGCCCCTTCAGCACGTAATAGGTGCGGCCCATGTTCTGCCAGGCCGGAAAATAGCGGGGATTGGCGCGCACCGCTTCGCGGTAGGCGAGCAGGGCGTCGCGATGGCGCAGGCTTTCGCGCAGCGCGTTGCCCAGGTTGTTGCGGGCGTGGAAATCGCTTGGGTCGAGGCGCAGGTTGCGCTGGTAGGCGGCGATGGCCTCGGCGTGCTGGCGGAGTTCCTGATGGGCGCGGCCGAGCACGAACCAGGCCAGCGGGTTGTCGATGTCCACCCGCGTCCAATGCATGCCCAGCAACAGCAGGCCGGGCCAGTCGCGCCGCTTTTCCAGCAGGCGGGCGCGCGCCAGCCATTCGGAGGTATCGGGCTGCGCCTCGACGCGGACCGCTTCCGTCTTGCCCGGATCGGCGGCAACGGCCTGGGGGACGGCGGTGGGGACGGCGATGAGCAGCGGGACGGCCAGGCGGGCGAGGAGCGCGCGCAGGCCGCGGCCGGGCGGCGTGGTACAAGGAAGCAATCGGGACGGCGTCGGGTTCACCGGATCCGTGGGCTTCAGCCGGGCAGCCGGATCTTGCCGTCCTTGCTGAACTGATAGTCGTGGAACACGTGTTCGGCGCTGAGCAGGGCGTAGCCGCCGTCGGCCTGCTTCACCGAGGTGTCCTTGAGGCGCCAGGTGTACTGGCCGCAGGTCCAGATGTCGAAGTCGCGCATGTGCGTGCACAGGCAGGTCTTGTCCATCACCTTGATTTTCTTGGCCTCGGGATGCGCCGCTACCTCGCGGTTGTAGGCGTCGATGTAGGCACAGCGGCCGTTGGCGTCGAGCAGGTAGCCGAAGGATTCGCAGTTGGGATGGGTGCCGGCGCCGATGCCCGGGCTGCTCTTGATCATGCGCATCGGATAGCCGGTGGGGGAGATGCCGTTGACCTCGATGTCGTCCTCGTCGGCCTTGAAGTATTCCTGCTTGACCGGATCGGGCAGGCCGCATTCACGGGTGACGGTGAAGCGGGTGGCGACCTGCACGGCGCCGGCGCCCTGTTCCAGGAAAGCGGTGGCGTCGCTGCCGGTGAAGATGCCGCCGGCGGGGATGAGGGGGATTTCGAGTTGCTCGGCCTTCAGCCAGGCCTGGATCTCGGCGACGATGGTGGCGAGATCGTACTCCGCCCAATCCATGCCGAAGCCCAGATGACCGCCGGCCAGCGGGCCCTCGACCACGACGTAGTCGGGCAGGCGCCCGGTGCGGCCGTTCTTGCGCAGGAAGAGCTGCAGGGCGCGCAGGCTGGAGACGATGATGCCGAGCTGGGCGTCGCGGAAGCGGGGGTGTTCCTCCATCAGGCCGAAGGAACCCAGGTGCAGGCCGGCGGCCAGGGTGATGCCGTCGATGCCGGCATCCAGGGCGGCGTTGAGCCTCACCTTGAGCGTCTCTTTCGGCGCGTTCATGGTGAGCTTTTCCATGCAGTTGATGAACACCATGCCAGGGCCACGCTTGGCGTCCATGGCGCGGCGCACGTGCATGCGCGTGGCTTCATCGAGTTCGCCGAGATGGAATTTCACCAGGGACTTGTCGGCCAGGTTGGTGACGTTGGCCTTGTACAGCTTGAGCTTGTCCTTGACGAAACGGGTCTTGAAATGCCGGTCGATGACGGTGGGCACCATGGCGTCGGAGATGTGGCCGACGCCGCCCAGGCGGGCGGCCTCCAGGGCCAGTTCGACGGTGGAGATGTCGACACCCATGCCGCCGATCATGATGGGCACCAGCTCGTGCCGGCCTAAACGGAGGCGAAAATCATCCACGCATTTCATGGCATTCCAGGGAGTAGTGCCTTGGCGAGGGGCGATCCGGGGAATCGGACGGGAATCAAGGCAGGAGGCGGGTGGTAACCCAGCAGGTGAATCGGGAACCGGATGATAAGCCTTTCAACCGGGGCCAGCCAGCGGCAGGGGGCCGGAGCCGCCGGCGGAATGATCAGAAGCGGCCCCCGCAAGCATGGAAACGTTGCGCGGCGCGAGTCAGGTTCCAGCCCAGTAGGATGGCGGAGGCGGCCAGCAGCAGGCCGCCCGGCGCCGCCATGAGGGGCAGAAAGGGCGCCGGCAGCAGGCAGGCGAGGGCCGCCAGATGCAGGCGGAACTGCGCGCGGCAGGCGGCGTCGGGCAGATAGTCCTTCATGCTGGGCAGGCCGCTGGCCAGCATGCCGCGCTGGCCTTGCAGATGGAACCAGGCCAGGAAGGGCACGATCTTGCAGAGCATGCCATTCACCACCGACACCGCGAAGCCGAGCAGGAACAGCAGGCCGGTCAGGCCCTGCAGCGCCGGCGAGTTGGCCAGCGGCAGCAGCGCCGCCGCCAGGATCAGGTTGGCCATGCCCAGGCGCCAATAGGACAGCGCCACGTCGGGGATCTTGCGCTTGCGCTGCTGTTGCAGGCGCAGCGTGGTGAGGGCGAAGACGACGGCGGCCAGGGCAAGGAGGAGTTTGCCGGCGAGGCGCATGGACTCCGCCGGCAGCCATGACGCCAGCAGGCCCGTGCCGGCGGCGACGAGGAGAAACCGCGTCAGGCGGGGCGGGTAGGCGGGGGTGAGTTGCAGCATGGGCACCACCTGCCAGGCCACGCCCAGGATGAGGAGGCCGATCCAGCCCGCCATTCCGGCCAGCACGTGGACATTCAGCCAGGCTGCCGGGTCGGCTGGCAGCCACAGGCCGGCCAGCCAGCCCAGCAGTGCCAGGCCGCAGGCCAGGGTGGCGGCGAGGGCCGTCAGGGCCAGGGTGGCGGCGAGGGCCGTCAGGGCCAGGGCCATGGCGCGCAAGGTGTCGAGGGCGCGGCCGCGCAGCAGGCTGAGGCTGGCCGCGCCCAGGAACGGCAGCAGGCCGGTGGCAAGCAAGGCGCCCGCCGCCAGCAGGGCCATCTCGCCGCCGCCGGCGAGACCCCAGGCCAGCAGGGGCGTGCCCAGCAGCAAGGCCAGGTGACCGAGGCCGGCGACGCGGCGCACGCCTGGCACGGGCGCGCCGGCGACTACCGGCAGCATCTGGGTGAGGGCGCCCAGCATCACCATGCCGAGGAAGCCCAGGGTGAGCAGATGGGTCAGCGCGAGTCCGAAGGGCACGCGGACATCGGCGCTCCAGTCGGGTTGCCAGGCCGCGAGCAGGCCGGCGACGGCGAGGAACAGGGGGGCCGTGAGAAAGAAACGCAGCGGCGCGGAAAACGGCGGTGCCTGTTCGAGGGCGAGGCCGGGCGCGATCATCCCGGCATCAAGTCTGGCGCGCTTCGATGAGGATCTCGAAGCAGCCGTCGGCGATCATGTGGGTGCGGTGCAGATAACCCATGTTTTCCAGCATGCCATAGAGGGGATAGGGTTCCCGGTGCAGCAGCAGGCGGATGCGCTGGCCGGGCCGCAGCGCGTCGAGGGCCAGCAGCACCTTTTCCATGGGTTCGGGCGGCGGCAGCCAGCGGGCGTCGACCAGCACCTCCTGCTTCATGCCCGGACACACCTCCTCATGGCGCGGTGACGGCCTCCATGGCAGCCAACAGTTCGCTCTGCCGGTCGGCCAGGGCCTGGTCGGACATGGGATAGAGGATGTTCTCCTCCTTCATGTTGTGCTGGCGCATGAGCATCAGCAGGGTTTCCGACTGGCCGAGATAGGCCTGGCTATCGCGCCTGGCCAGGGCGGCGACCATTTCCGCCAACAGGTTGTTCATCTGCCGGTGTTCCTCGCGCATGACGAAGGTGGGGCCGCCGCTCATGCCGGTGCGCGCCTCGAAAGCGGGGAAGAGGACATCCTCCTCCATGCTGAAATGACGGCGCATGCCGGCGTCGAAACGTTCGAACTCCTGCTGAGCGTGCGGCCAGTCGCCCGCCGCCACCGCGTTCTCGGCGGCGGCGAAGAGATCGTCGCAGGCATGGTGGTCATGCGTGAGGTAGGTGCCTAGGGTGCTCATGTCGCGCTTTCAGTATATGGGACGGGGCGCATCCTCCGCCCGCGTCTGGCGTCCTTCCTTGACGTTGGACAAGGCGGATCGGCCGGCGCGGCGTTCACCACGGCTGCGTCGGATGAAGGCGTCCCCGCCAGCGCCATTGAAATTCCTCTTGACTTGCTCCGCGGCGACAAAGATGATGCGCGCGCGTTGAACCTGCCAGTGCGTTTCCGTCAGTCGTCGTTTGCCGATACCTGCCTGTCTCCAAACTGTTCCGCGGTTCGCGTGACCTTTTTCTTTTTTTTGGATATTCATCATGGCTACAGGCACCGTTAAGTGGTTCAACGAGACCAAGGGTTTCGGCTTCATTTCCCCCGATGGCGGCGGCGAAGATCTCTTCGCGCACTTCTCCGCGATCCAGTCCTCCGGCTTCAAGACCCTGAAGGAAAACCAGAAGGTTTCCTTCGAGGTGGTACAAGGCCCCAAGGGCAAGCAGGCCTCCAACATCCGCGCCATGGACTGAGGTCCTTGCCGCGTTGAAACAAGCCCGGTTCGCCGGGCTTTTTTTGTTTTTGCCGGGGACTGGGTTCTAATCCGCGCATGGCGAAAGCGACCACCCTCTACGTCTGCGGCCAGTGCGGCGGCCAGACCAGCAAATGGCAGGGGCAGTGCCCGCATTGTCTGGCCTGGAATACCCTTTCCGAATCGGTCCAGGAGGCCAAGCCCCGACGCTTCCAGGCCCTCGCCGCGAGCGGTGAGGTGGTGCGTCTTTCCGCTGTGCAGGCGGTGGAGACGCCGCGCCTGGCCACCGGGCTGGCCGAGTTCGACCGGGTCCTCGGCGGCGGCCTGGTCGGTGGTGGCGTGGTATTGCTGGGGGGCGATCCCGGCATCGGCAAATCCACCCTGCTGCTGCAGGCCCTGGCCGACATCCACGCCCGCGCGAAAACCCTGTACGTCAGCGGCGAGGAATCCGCCGCGCAGATCGCCCTGCGCGGCAACCGCCTGGGCCTGTTGGCCGATCTACCCCTGCTCACGGAAATCCGTCTGGAGGCCATCCTCGCCACCCTGAAGGCCGAACAGCCGCGGGTGGCGGTCATCGATTCGATCCAGACCGTCTACACCGAGCAGTTGCAATCGGCGCCCGGCAGCGTCGCCCAGGTGCGCGAGTGCGCCCAGGAACTCACCCGCCAGGCCAAGCAGATGGGCATCACCCTCCTGCTGGTGGGCCACGTCACCAAGGAAGGCACCCTGGCCGGCCCGCGCGTGCTGGAGCACATCGTCGACACGGTGCTCTATTTCGAGGGCGATACGGGATCGAGTTTCCGCCTCATCCGCGCCTTCAAGAACCGGTACGGCGCGGTCAACGAGCTGGGCGTGTTCGCCATGACCGACAAGGGGCTGAAGGGCGTCGCCAACCCATCCGCCCTGTTCCTGCAGCGGGACGAACGCGAGGCGCCGGGTTCCTGCGTGGTGGTGGCCCTGGAAGGCACCCGCCCCCTGCTCGTGGAAATCCAGGCCCTGGTCGACGCCGCCCACGCCCCCAACCCGCGCCGCCTCACCGTCGGCCTGGACGGCAACCGCCTGGCCATGCTGCTGGCGGTGCTGCACCGGCACGGCGGCGTGCCCTGCTACGACCAGGACGTGTTCGTGAATGCCGTGGGCGGGGTGAAGATCACCGAGCCCGCGGTGGACCTGGCGGTGGCCATGGCCGTGGTCTCCTCGCTGCGCAACCAGCCCCTGCCGCACAAGCTGGCCGTGTTCGGCGAGATCGGCCTGGCCGGGGAGATCCGCCCGGTGCAGCGGGGCCAGGAAAGGTTGAAGGAAGCGGCGAAGCTGGGCTTCACCCAAGCCCTGTGTCCACGCGGCAACCTGCCCAAGGGCCGTATCGCCGGCATGGAGGTGAGGGGAGTGGGCAGCCTGGCGGAGGCGTTGGAGTATTTCCGCGGCCTGTAGGTATATCAGCAATCAATAATATTGCGATATAGAAATATTTAATTCAAAATGCACGCACGTCCATCCGGGCGGTTGCTCAACAGCGCGAAGAGGAGAACAGCATGTGGAAAGTACTCGGTGGTGTCGTACTCGGCCTGTTGCTATGCGTGGGCCTGGCCTACAGCATGATGAGCCGCCTGATGTTCACGGAGACGCAGAGTCCTTTCGGCATGGAGGAAACCGTCGCCCGCATCCAGCACAACATCCAGAAGACCGGCAACGGCTGGGAGTTGTCCGGTTTGCGCAACCCCGCCAAGGCGGTGCAGAAGGACGGCGGCAACGTGCTGCCGGTGATGATGATCGAGGCGTGCAGCACCAAGTATTCGAAGCCCATCCTCAAGGAGGACACGGTGCGCTTCCTGTCCATCCTCATGCCCTGCAAGGTTTCCGTGTACAAGAAGGATGACGGCAAGATCTACATCGGCACCATGAACGCCGGCCTGATGGGCAAGATGTTCGGCCCGCTGGTGGGCGACGTGATGAGCCAGGTGGCGGAAGACCAGAAGAAATTCCTGTTGTTCGATCCCTCCACCCCGGCACCGCCCATGATCCTGCCCGCCGCGGCCGGACCGGCCACCGGCGGCGGTGGTGGCGGCGGCGGTTGCTGATCGCGTCGCGCCGTATTTATCCCTCGTTCGCGCCATCCCTGCACGGAGGAAACATGCGCAATCCCTTCCTGGGCGCCCTGCTGGCGCTGACGCTTGTCCTCGCCCCGCCGGCCGGGGCCTCCACCGATGCCGAGGCCGCGTCCGCCGCGCGGGCCACGGCGAAATCCACCGCCGACCACGCCGCCTTCAAGGTCCTGCAACAGCCGTTCAAATCCGGCCCGGAAGTGACGCGGGCCTGCCTGACCTGCCATACCGAGGCGGCCAAGCAGGTGCACAAGAGCAAGCACTGGACCTGGGAGTTTCTCAATCCCGAGACGCAGCAGCGCCTGGGCAAGAAGCACGTCATCAACAACTTCTGCACGGCGGTGCCCTCCAACTACGAGTTCTGTACCGCCTGCCACGTGGGTTACGGCTGGAAGGACGAGAAGTTCGACTTCACTTCGCAGGAGAACGTGGACTGCCTGGTCTGCCATGACACCACCGGCACCTACCGCAAGGTTCCCGGCCTCGCCGGCCATCCGCCCTACAAGGACATGGAGTTCCCGCCCAAGTCGGGGCGCATCGCCAAGGCGCCGGATCTCGGCAAGGTGGCGCGCGCGGTCGGCAAGAGCAGCCGCGACACCTGCGGCGCCTGCCACTTCCTCGGCGGCGGCGGCGACGCGGTGAAGCACGGCGATCTCGACACCTCGCTGAAGAAACCGGGCAAGTACCTGGACGTGCACATGGCCAAGGACGGCCTCAACTTCACCTGCGGCACCTGCCACATGACTTCCGGCCACGACGTGCCCGGCAGCCGCTACGGGGTCACCGTCGCCAAGTCCGACGCCGCCCGCATGCACATGCGCGGCCGCGCCGAGGGCAACCCCGCCACCTGCGAGTCCTGCCACGGCGACAAGCCGCACAAGGCGCGCCAGGCCGACCGCCTGAACAGCCATGCGACCAAGCTGGCCTGCCAGACCTGCCACATCCCGGAATTCGCGCGCGCCCAGCCCACCAAGATGAAGTGGGACTGGTCCACCGCCGGCAAGATGGATGAGAAGGGCAAGCCCTTCAAGCTGAAGGACAGCAGCGGGCACGAGTCCTACGACAGCCGCAAGGGCGATTTCAGCTACGAATCCAACGTCATTCCCACCTATGTGTGGTTCAACGGCGAGGTCCAGTACACCCTGCGCGAGACCAAGCTGGACCCGAGCAAGGTGGTCGAGATCAACCGCTTCGAGGGCAGTCCGGACGACGGCAAGTCGAAGGTCTGGCCGATCAAGCGCTTCGTCGGCAAACAGCCCTACGACATCGGCAACAACCAGCTGGTGGTGTTCCACACCTACGGCCAGGACGACAGCGCGCTGTGGAGCAACTTCAACTGGGACAAGGCCATCGAGTACGGCATGCGCGAGATCGGCGCCGAGTACAGCGGCAAGTTCGCTTTCGTCAGCACCGAGATGTCCTGGCCCATCACCCACATGGTGGCGCCCAAGGCCGACGCGCTGGCGTGCCGGCAGTGCCATGCCGCGCCGGGCCGCCTGGACAACGTGCCGGGCCTGTACATCCCCGGCCGCCACGGCAACGCCTTGATGGACCTGGCCGGCTGGAGCCTGGCCGGACTCACCCTGCTTGGCGTGCTGGGCCATGGCGCCGGCCGCATCTTCGCCAGCCGCAAGGCCAAGGCGCGTGAAGGAGAGGGCAAATGAGCGAACGCATCTACATCTTCAAGGGCTTCGAACGCTTCTGGCACTGGGCACAGGCCGGCCTGATCCTGTTCATGCTGGTCACCGGCTTCGAGGTGCACGGCTCCTACAAGCTGTTCGGCTTCGAGAACGCGGTGGACTACCACACCATCGCCGCCTGGACCCTGGTCGGACTGTGGTGCTTCGCCATCTTCTGGCATTTCACCACCGGCGAATGGCGGCAATACATCCCCACCTTCGACAAGGTGACGGACATGATCAAGTTCTACGCCATCGGTATCTTTACGCAGGCGCCGCACCCCTACCACGTCAATCCGCAACGCAAGCACAACCCCCTGCAGCGCCTGGCCTATCTGGGCATCCTGGCGGTGGCCGGCCCGGTGATCTGGGTGACGGGCTGGTTCTACCTGTTCTACGACAAGTGGAACGAATGGGGCTGGGACGCCTTCCTGTCGCTGGAATGGGTGGCCTTCTTCCATACCCTGGCCGCCTTCGTGTTCCTGCTCTTCGTCATCGCCCACGTCTATCTCACCACCACCGGCCACACGCCGCTGGCGCACATCAAGGCCATGATCACCGGCTGGGAGAAAGTGGACTGAGCCTTCCCGCGAGGGAAGGGCTTACTTCGCGTGGCTCAGCAGATCCTTGAGGAAGGGAACGTACTCGCCCCAGTCCTCCGCCGAGCCTTTCAGGCCGAACACCACCACGCCGTGCCGGTCCAGCACGTAGGTGGCGGGGAAGACGGCGGCGACCTGCCGATCCGCCAGGGTCTGCCCGTCGGCCAGGCGGAAACGCTCGTCGCGGCTGCCGCGCGCGCCGGAATCGTGCAGGACCAGACCGAGCCCCTGCTGCTTCAGCCACTTGCGCGACACCTCCGCCGGCTCGCGCGCCTGGGTGAACAGGAAAACGATGTCGCGCCGGCCGGCGAAGCCGCGCCGCAGGGTCTCGAACTGAGGCAGTTCGAGGCGGCAGGTCGGGCACCAGGTGGCCCAGAAATGCAGCACCACCACCTTGCCGCGCAACTCGGACAGCTTCAGCGGCTTGCCGTCTGGAGCGGTGAGCAGCAAGTCGGGAAAGCGCTGGCCACGGTCCGTGCCCACGCTTGCCCGTCGCGCTTCGGCGGCGGTGGCGTAGGGACGCCAAAGGCGCGGCCAGGCGCGGGCGTCGAAGACCGTGTCGGCATTCAGCGCGTAAGGCACGCAGCGCTGCCGGGTGTGTTGCTGGCAGGCCGCCAGGGCCTGCTCCAGGGCGGCGTCCGGGCTCGCCGCGGCCTGGCTCCAGCCCCAGCCGCCGCCGGGAGCGATGGCGAAGGCGCGATGCGGCTCGGCGGCCAGGAAATCGCGGTAGCCGGCCTGGCCGCGCGCGCCGAGGTGCGGCACGGCGGTCGCCTTGTCGAGGCCGGCGGCCGCGATGGCAGGCGCCGATGCCAGGGCCAGCCCGGCGACCAGCGCGGCGACCAGCGCGGCGAGGGTGCGCCGCCTTACTGCGGCGGCAGCCCTACCTGGGTTTGTGGAAGATGTCGCTGACATGCAGCGCATAGCTGCCATTGCGCCGGTCGGCGTAGTAATGCATGAGGGTGCGGTGGATGGTGCGAAAAGCCATGTCCTCCCAGGGAATCTCCTGTTCCGCGAACAGCCGCGCCTCCAGGCTCTCCTCGCCGTGCGTGAAATCGAGGTGCAGGAGTTTGGCGCGGAACACCAGATAGACCTGGTTGATGTCCGGCAGGCTGATCATGCTGTACAGGTCGAGGATATCCACGCGCGCGCCGGCCTCTTCCAGGGTCTCGCGCGCGGCGCCCTCGGCGGTGGTCTCGCCGTTCTCCATGAAGCCCGCGGGGAGGGTCCAGAGGCCATACTTCGGCTCGATGGCGCGCCGGCAGAGCAGGATCCTGTCTTCCCATTCCGGGATGCAGCCCACCACCACCTTGGGGTTGTGGTAGTGGATGGCGCCGCAGCGCTCGCAGACGTGGCGCGGCCGGTTGTCGCCGGCGGGAACTTCCAGGCGCACCGGACCGCCGCAGTGGGAACAGAAATTCATGTTTGACGCGGGGGATGGATTGCGCGAAGTTTGCAGCAACAGCGAGAGGAGGCATAGCCCATGGTCGACGACGAATGGCTGCTCAACCTGGTGCGCGACATGCGTAATTCGCCCACCCGGAGCGAACTGATGGACGTCCTGGAACGCCTGGAGGATCAATACGACGCGTTCTCCGGTCCGGGCCAGGAACTCATGGACCAGCTTCTGGACGAGGGCCGGCGGCGCCTGCGCAGTCTGGGTTGAGCGCGATAGCGACGCCGCGAACGAATTGAATT
Organism: Betaproteobacteria bacterium; assembly: GCA_016873935.1. GTDB lineage: Bacteria > Pseudomonadota > Gammaproteobacteria > Burkholderiales > Thiobacillaceae > PFJX01. Next base: position 21,870 of record VGVT01000032.1, read on the forward strand.
GACGGGGTGCCGAAGCCACCCCGGGAATGGAAGACTTGTACCCCAGCTACTACGCCCTGCGCCGCGTGAACCCCTACCGGGGGGTGGTGCAGCATGTCGACGTGGGCGGCGCCATCGCTTCCAGCCACGACGGTCTCGTCTGGCATCTTCGCGCCGACGACGGCTACGGCCTGGTACGGCCGGTGGGGGTCTGGGAAGAGGGACGCGGCATGAAGCTCGGCCAGCCGCGCGGTCTCGAGGATCTGCTGGTGGCCCTGGAGTCGCGTCCCACCCTGCCTTTTCCCATCTTCGACCTCTGGGAACTGTGGCTGCTGGACCGGGAACAGGGCATGCCGCTGGCGCTGCTGTCGACAGCACGCGGCGCTCCTCGCGGCGGCGCGGGGATCGAAACCGAATGGTTCCCCTTCACCCTGACCTACACGGGTTTTCGCGCCTCGGCCCTGGCGGAGCGCGACGCGCTGGCTCCCAACGCGGGCGGCGGTCATCGCGACATGCTGGCGAAGATGGTGAATCACACCGCCCGCCCCTTCGCCATGGCGCAATGGTTCCAGCGTGGCCAGGACGGCATTGGCCACGGCGCCGTGGGGGTGCGACTGCCGTACGAGTGGCGAAGCCGAGCGGTCGCGGCGGAGGCATTTCCGGAGCTGCTGGTGCGGGAAAAATGGAATAGTCGACTGGAACAGTCGGTTATCAACGATTATCATCGCTGGCTCGCGCCGCTGCTGCTGTTATGGCCGCGCCTGAGCGAGGCAACCCGGCGCCGGCTGGAACTCCAGGCCTGCGAGAAGCCGCACTGGCTGGCGCGGGTGCGCCATCTGCTGCCGCCCTTGCTGCAGGCGGATCGCATCCAGGCCGCCCTGGTGGCGGCGCGCATGGAAGAAGCCCTGGCCGGCGGCGACGCCTACCAGGATGAGCTTGTATAACCTGAAGAAGACACCGAATCATGCGTCCCTCCCATATCGAAACCATCCTCGACCGTGAGTTCATGAGCTGCGCGGACGGACAACACACACCGGTCATGCTTTGGGGATCGCCGGGGGTGGGCAAGTCGCAGATCATCGCCGGCATCGCCCGGCGTCATGGCGCGCCGCTCATCGACCTGCGCCTGTCGCAGATGGAACCCACCGACCTGCGCGGCATCCCCTTCCGCAAGGGTGACAACGTCGAATGGTCGGTGCCCGCCATGCTGCCTGACGCGACGCGCCACGGCCCGGCGGGCATCCTCTTCCTCGACGAGATCAACGCCGCCCCGCCCACGGTGTCCGCCGCCGCCTACCAGCTCATCCTCGACCGGCGCCTGGGCGAGTACGTCATTCCCGACGGCTGGGCCATCTTCGCCGCCGGCAACCGCCAGGGCGACCGCGGCGTCACCTACGCCATGCCGGCGCCGCTGGCCAACCGTTTCACCCACTACGAGGTGGAGCCCAACCTGGACGACTGGGTCAGCTGGGCGCTGAATGCCGGCATGGACGCGCGCATCCTCGGCTTTCTGCGTTTCCGCCCCGACCTCCTGTTCCACTATGACGCGGCCCACAATCCGGTGGCCTTTCCCAGTCCGCGTTCCTGGGAATACGCGCACCGCGCCCTGCTGAAGTTCGGCGAGCGCCCGGACCTGCTCGGCGATGCCCTGCAAGCCTGCGTCGGCCAGGCCTGCGGCGTCGAGCTGAAGGCCTTCATCGACAACCTGGAGAACCTGCCGGACATCGACGGCATCCTCGACGGCACGGTCGGCGACGTGCCCAAGGGCATCGACCTGCAATACGGCGTCGCCGCGGCCCTGGTGCGACGGGCCAAGGAATCCGCGGGGGATGTGGGCAAGCTCGCCAACATTCTCAAGTACGCCCGCCGCTATCCGCAGCGGGAGATGGGCGTCATGCTGGTCACCGACCTGCACCGGGCGGTGGGCAAGCCCCTGTTCGCCGTGCCCGAGTTCGTTGATTGGGCCAACAGCGTCGCGGAACTGATGCTCTACGACTTCAAGCCATCGGTGTGAGGCGTGAGGCGTGAGGCGGGCGAGGGTTTTCCCCCCTTTGGAAAAGGGGGGCAGGGGGGATTCAAGGTGTCCGGGTCGACGATGCGGCCGCCAATCTCCGGAAAGGTCGCTACCCCATGCCACTTCACTCACGGAGGCTGGTGATGCCTGACCTCGCGCAACTCGAAACCAAGCTCGCCGCCGCGCGAACCCGGCTGATCCTGGAAAAGCCATTCCTGGGTTCCCTGGTCATGCATCTGCCGCTGAAGGCCGCGGACGCCCAGTGGTGCAAGACCACCGCCACCGACGCCCGCAACTTCTACTTCAACCCGGCCTACATCGCCCGCCTGACCCTGGAACAGACCCAGTTCGTGCTGGCGCACGAGGCCATGCACTGCGCCCTGTCCCACTTCGCCCGCCGCAACCACAGGCAGAAGCACCGCTGGGACGTGGCCTGCGACTACGCGGTGAACATGATCCTCGACGAGGAGCGCATGCAGCCGCCGGACAACGCCCTGATGAGCGCCAGCTACCGGGGCCTGACGGCGGAGGAGATCTACCCGCTGCTGCACGAGGATCCGCCGGAGGAAACCCAGGACACCCACCTGTTCGACAACAGCCCCAACGAGGGCGGCGAGGGCGAGCCCGAGGAACGCGAACAAAGCGACGGAGAGGGCAAGCAGGGCGAGTCCGAAGGCGAATCGAGCGAAGGCCGGGAAGCCGGAGCGAACTCCGCCGAAGAGCAGGGCGAGAGCGGGCAGTCCGCCGAGAAGCGGGAACCGCCGCCGCCACCCGCCAACCCGGACAAGCTCGACGAGCAGTGGAAAAGCCGGCTGGCCGCCGCCGCCCAGGCCGCGCGCCAAGCCGGCAAGCTGTCGGTGTCCATGCAGCGGATGGTGGACGAGCTGCTGTCGCCGCAATTGCCCTGGCGCGCCCTGCTCGCACGCTACATGATGAACGTGGCCCGCGACGACTACAGTTTCCAGCGCACCTCGCGGCGCGAGGGCGACGCGCTGATGCCGCGCCTCTACAGCCAGGGCGTCAACGTGGTGGTGGTGCTGGACACCAGCGGCTCGGTGACGCGCGAGGAACTGCGGGAATTCCTCGGCGAGGTCGATGCCCTCAAGGCCCAGGTGCGCGCCGAGGTCACCCTGCACGCCTGCGACGACAAGCTCGATCCGTCCGGACCCTGGCGCTACGCCATGTGGCAAACCCTGGAACTGCCGGAGACGCTGTCGGGCGGTGGCGGCACGGATTTCCGTCCGGTATTCGAATGGTTGCGGTGTGAGAACCTGGGGCCCGATCTGCTGGTCTATTTCACCGACGCGGAAGGCGCCTTTCCTGAACGGGATCCGGGCATCCCGTTGGTGTGGCTGGTCAAGGGCAAGGCCCCGGTGCCTTTCGGCGTCCGTCTGCAGCTGAATTAGGGGCTTCTTATATAGTCCGGAAACATGATTTGCCTCATGACAAAACGTGTTTGTTCGTGTCATTGTTCGAATTCGACGGACGTCCTTATTACAGGGACGCACTAGTCAAAAAATATCAGACGTACATGTACACCCGGGGCGTCTGATTGGCGTTTAATTAAGCGCTCGTTGAATGTCATCGTAGCCGGTCGCGAGACCGGAACGGGCATAACCTGGAACTAACGTTTATGGAGATTTGCATGAACAATCTGCGCAGGAACGTACTGAAGGGAGCCGGCGCCACCACCGCGGTGAGTGTGGCGGTGATGGCTGGCCTGCTGAAGCCCGGCATGGCGCTGGCGAACTGGAACAAGGCTGGCTTCGAAGCCAAGGACGTCAATGCCGCGCTCGCCTCGATTGGCGGTAGCGGTGCCGCCGCCAGTGGCGACGTCAGCGTCAAGGCCCCGGACATTGCCGAGAACGGCGCCGT
>VGVT01000033.1 GCA_016873935.1 Betaproteobacteria bacterium
ACCTATCCATATGATCCACAATGGCTTTCTCTAATGGTATCCATTAGAACCCGCTTCGCCACAGCACCATGGCGATCCATCGCAGCTTGCACCAGATTCACGAAAAATGGCTAATGGACAATCTGGGTTGATCTTAGTCAAACAAGATATGGACGTCTTTATATAGAAAATAAATCGAATATGCAAATATTCAAATGTACCAATGTAGAGGTTGCCCATGCGCAAGTCCGCGACAGGGCCGATCCATCCCGCCTGACATGAAAAGCGTGGCGGTGATTGCCGGCGATGGCGCGAAGCGTGCGATATGCCCGATCATCGCCGCCTTGAAGGAGGTGCGGGAATGATCGGTTTGCTGCAGAGAGTCCTGGAAGCCAGCGTGCGCGTCGAAGAAGACTGCGTGGGCGCCATCGGGCCGGGCCTGCTGGTGCTGGTTGGGGTGGAGAAGGGGGATGCGGAGTCCCAGGCGGAGCGCCTGCTGGAACGCCTGCTCGGCTATCGGGTGTTTCCCGACGACGCGGGGCGCATGAACCGCAGCCTCGCCGAGGTCGGCGGCGGCCTCTTGGTGGTCTCCCAGTTCACGCTGGCGGCCGACACCCAGAAAGGCGCGCGGCCGAGTTTCTCCTCGGCTGCCGCGCCCGAGGAGGGGCGTCGCCTGTTCGACCATCTCGTCGCCCGCGCCCGCGCGCTGCACGCGCCGGTGGCGACCGGGGAGTATGGCGCGCACATGCGGGTGGCCCTGGTCAACGACGGCCCGGTCACCTTCTCGCTGCGCGTGCCGCCGACGCGCTTGCCCTGAGCCGGGCGTACGGCCTCATTCAACGATCTTGTTGATGGGTAGTTCGATGATGCCGCGCGCTCCGGCGGCATAGAGGCGCGGGATCAGTTCCCGCACCTGCTTCTCCTCGACCACGGTGGAGAGTTCCACCCACTCCGGGTCGGCCAGGGTGGACAGGGTGGGCGTGGCCAGCGCCGGCAGGAGGCGCAGGATGTCCTCCAGGCCGGAGCGTGGCGCGTTCATCGATAGCAGCACGCGGGTGGCGGCGGTGATGGCGCTCTCCAGCAGCATCAGCACCCGCGCGATCTTGTCCCGCTTCCAGGGGTCGTTGAGGGCGTCGTGATTGGCGATGAAGCGCGGCGTGCTTTCCAGTACCACGTGCAGCACCTTGAGGCCGTTGGCGCGCAGCGAGGAGCCGGTCTCGGAGACGTCGACGATGGCGTCGGCGAGGATGGGCGGCTTCACTTCCGTCGCGCCCCAGGAGAATTCGACTTCGGCATCGACGCCGTGCGCGGCCAGAAAGTGCCGGGTCATGCCCACCGCCTCGGTGGCGATGCGCTTGCCTTGCAGGTCGGCGACGCTGTGGAAGGGCGAATCCTCCTTCGCCGCCATCACCCAGCGCACCGTGCCGTAGTTGGGCCAGGGCGCGCGCAGGTCGGCGAGTTCGGCGACGTCGGCGCCGGTCTCCAGGATCCAGTCCAGGCCGGTGATGGCGCAGTCGAGGATACCGTGGCCGACGTAGCGGGCCATCTCCTGCGGGCGGATGAGGATGCACTGGATCTCCGCGTCGTCGATGTCCGGATAGTAGGAGCGGCCGGAGATGCGCAGGTCGTAGCCGGCGCGGATGAAGAGCTTCTGGGTGGTGTCCTGCAGGCTGCCCTTGGGGATGCCGAGGCGGAGGGGGGTCATGGTGGTTGCCGGCTGTGGGGGTTAAAACCTGAACCATAGCCCAGGTGCCGAAATCGCGCCCGGGCGCGTGCATTTAACGGCTTCGACATGCCAGGACCGGGGCCCCGGCGTTACCATTTGCAGTTGATCCATCCAACGCACCCACAACGGAGTTCCACCATGGCCCACCCCCGCGCCGGTCAGCCCGCCACCGCCCAAGACCTGATCGATGTCCCCGCCCTGCTGCAGGCCTATTTCGACCTGCCTGACGCCAACGACCCGGCGCAGCGGGTGGCCTTCGGCACCAGCGGCCACCGCGGCACGGCGCTGAAGAAGAGCTTCAACGAGGCGCACATCCTGGCCATCTCCCAGGCGGTGTGCGAATACCGCCAGGCGCAGGGCATCACCGGCCCCCTGTTCCTGGGCATGGACACCCACGCCCTGTCGGAACCGGCACAACGCACCTGCCTGGAGGTGCTGGCGGCCAACCGCGTGGAAACCCACTTGCAGCGCGACGGCGGCTATTCCCCCACGCCGGTCATCTCCCGCGCCATCCTGGCCTGGAACCGCATCCATCCGAACGTGCGCGCCGACGGCATCGTCATCACCCCCTCCCACAATCCGCCGCAGGACGGCGGCATCAAGTACAACCCGCCGCACGGCGGCCCGGCGGACACCGACGCCACCGGCTGGATCGAGAACCGGGCCAACGCGCTGATGGCCGCCGGCTGCGCCGGGGTGAAGCGCATGGCCTGCGAACAGGCCCTGCAGGCGCCGAATACCCACGTCGAAGACTTCATGGCGCCCTACATCGCCGACCTCGACAACGTCATCGACTTCCAGGCCATCCGCGACGCGAAACTGAGGATCGGCGTCGATCCCATGGGCGGCGCGGCGGTGGCCTACTGGAAGCCCATCGCCGAGCAATACGGCCTGGACATCCGGGTGGTGAACGACAAGGTGGACCCGGCCTTCGCCTTCATGACCCTGGACCACGACGGCAAGATCCGCATGGACTGCTCCAGTCCCTACGCCATGGCCGGCCTGGTGGACCTGAAGGACCGTTTCGACATCGCCTGGGGCAACGACGCCGACGTCGACCGGCACGGCATCGTCACCCCCTCGGTGGGGCTGATGAACCCCAACCATTATCTGGCGGTGGCCATCCATTACCTGCTCACCCACCGGCCGCAATGGCCCGCCTCGGCGGCGGTGGGCAAGACCCTGGTGTCCAGCGCCATGATCGACCGGGTGGTGGACGGCCTGGAGCGCAAGTTCCTGGAAGTGCCGGTGGGCTTCAAGTGGTTTTCCGCCGGCCTGCTGGAAGGCGGCTTCTGCTTCGGCGGCGAGGAATCGGCCGGCGCCTCCTTCCTGCGCCGCGACGGCACGGTGTGGACCACCGACAAGGACGGCCTCATCCTCGGCCTGCTCGCCGCCGAGATCACCGCCGTCACCGGCCGCGATCCTGGCCTGTACTACCAGGACCTGGCCGCCAAGTACGGCGCGCCGTTCTATGTGCGCATCGATTCCGCCGTGAGCCGCGAAGAAAAGGCGGCCTTCAAGCACCTGACGCCGGAACGGGTCACCGCCAGCACCCTGGCGGGGGATGCCATCAGCGCGAAGCTCACCCAGGCGCCCGGCAACGGCGCCGCCATCGGCGGCCTCAAGGTGACCACCGCCAACGGCTGGTTCGCCGCCCGGCCCTCGGGCACCGAGGACATCTACAAGCTCTACGCCGAGAGCTTCGTCAGCGCCGAGCACCTGCAGCGCATCGTCGCCGACGCCCGCGCCATGGTCAGCGCGGCCCTGGCGGGATGAAACAAGACGGCCCGCAAAGCGGGCCGTTTTCGGGAGGCTGCCGGCTTACCTGGCAGCGGCCTTGGCGTCGGCCTCGCACTTCTTCATGAAGCTGGTCTTGGCCGCGCCGGCCAGATTCTTCTCGGCGGCCTTGGCCTCGCAACCCGAGTCGGCCGCCTTCGCGGCAGGCTTGGCATCGGCCTCGCATTTCTTGACGAAGCTGGTTTTCGCGGCGCCGGCCAGTTTCTTCTCGGCGGCCTGGGCTTCGCAACTGCTGCCGCCCTTGGCGTCGGCCTCACACTTCTTGATGAAGCTGGTCTTGGCCGCCCCGGCCAGCTTCTTCTCGGTCGCTTTGGCTTCACAGCCGGCGTCGGCGGCGAAGGCCATGTTGATGGCGAACAGGGTGGACGCGACGGCGATGAGGAGTTGGCGCATGGTCGGATTCCTTGCTGAGTGGTTGGGGGTGGCGCCGCCCGAGACGGCGAAGGCGATAGTACACGGAGAAATCCGCAAGCCGCCCTAGCCATGGTGGGATAATCGCCGCCCCGAAAAACCATCCACCGCCATGCCCATCCAGTGGTTTCCCGGCCACATGGCCTCGGCCCGCAAGAAGGCGGCCGAAACCATGGCCGGCATCGACGTGGTGATCGAGGTCCTCGACGCCCGCCTGCCAGCGGCCAGCGCCAATCCGATGATCGAGGAGCTGCGCCGGGCGCGGCAGCGCGCCTGCCTGAAGCTGCTCAACAAGGCCGATCTGGCGGACCCGGAGGCCACCCGCGAGTGGCTGGAATTCCTCAACCGCGAGCCGGGCGTCAAAGCGGTGGCACTGTCCGCCCGCAAGCCCGCCGAGGTGAATCGCATCCCCGCGCTCTGCCAGGCGCTGGCGCCGCATCGCGACGACAACACCAAGCCGCTGCGCATGATGATCATGGGCATCCCCAACGTCGGCAAGTCGACCCTCATGAACGCGCTGGTGAAGCGGCGCATCGCCGCCGTCGGCGACGAGCCGGCGGTGACCAAGTCGCAGCAGCGCGTGGTGCTGGGGCCGCGCCTGGTGCTGGTGGACACCCCGGGCCTGATGTGGCCGAAAATCGAGCACGACGCCGACGGCTACATGCTGGCGGCCAGCCATGCCATCGGCCGCAACGCGGTCCCCGAGGAAGAGGTCGCGGTGTTCCTGGCCGGCATCCTGCTGGAGCGCTATCCAGGTCTGCTCGCGGCCCGCTACGGTTTCGCGGTGGCCGGGCTGGACGCGCCCGGCGTGCTGGAGGCGGTGGCGCGCCGGCGCGGCTGCCTGCTCAAGGGGCGCGGCGGCGAGCCCGATCTGGAACGCGCCGCCTTGCTGCTGCTGCAGGATTATCGCGACGGCGCCCTCGGCCGCGTCAGCCTGGAAACGCCGGCCAGCCGCCGCGCCATGCTGGCCGCGCCGCCGCCGGCCGAGGCTTGAGGCCGGCGGGGTACTGCTCAGCGGTTGACGATGTCGTCGCGCATGGAGGCCAGCAGGTTCATGACCTCGGCCTTCTCGGCGGCGGGTACCTTGAAGCTGTCCAGGGTCTTGGATGCGTTTTCCGCTACCGCCATGAATTCCACTTCACTGATTTTCATGCCGGTGTGCGCGGTCTTCATGTCCATGCCCTTGTACTTGCAGGGGCCGCCGGAGGCCTCGCAGAGCAGGTCCACCATCTGTGCCTTGAAGCGCTTGATGTTGGCGTTGGCGAAACGCTGGTTGATACGCGCATCCGCCGCCACGTTGGCGGACAGGGCATCCACCACCGCGGTGATGGCTTCCTTGCCGCCGAGCCGGTCATAGAGACTGGCCTGCGGCTTGGCGGGGGTCTGGGCGCAGCCGGCGAGCAGCGCGGCGGAGAGGGAAACAGCGACGAGGGTGTGGATGAGGCGATGCGCCATGATTTGCTCCTGATGGGTTGAAAGGCGGGAGCAATGTACGTCGCGCGGAAAAACGCTTCCGTGACCGCGGTCCCTGAGTAACCTAAGTCACGCAAGCATCCCGACCAGGGCCGGTTCAGCGGACGGCCGCACCGGAGGTGCCGTCGAAACCCAGTTCCAGCACCTTGGCGAGTTCCTGCTCGCGTTCCACGCCCTCGGCGAACACCAGCATGCCGATGCGATGGGCGATTTCCAGGAGGCCGGCGAGGAAGGCCTGATTGCCCGGATTGCCGTCGAGGCCGTGGATGAAGCTGGCGTCCACCTTCAGGAAATCGAGGCCGAGGTCGTACAGCCGGCCGATCTGGTTGAACTGGTGGCCGTAGTGTTCGAGGCCGATGCGGCAGCCCAGCGGCTTCAGGTCCCGGCTCAGTTCGCGCAGTGCCTCCAGGCGCGCGAGGCCGCCGGCCTCGGGGATTTCGAGCCAGAGCCGGTCGCGACAGGCCGGGTGGTTGCCCAGCAGGTCGAGCAGGCGGACGCGGAACTCGGCGTCGCCGACGGCCTTGGCCGAGAGGTTGATCCACAGGCCGGAAAGTTCCTCGTCGGCTTCCAGTTCGGCGATGGCCAGCCGCAGGGTGTTGAGGTCGAGCTCGCGCACCAGGCCGAGCCGGTCGGAGATGGGCACGAAGCGGCCGGCGGCGAGCCATTCGCCGCTGTCGTCGGAGCGCAGGCGCAGCGGAGCCTCGCGATGGCGCTGGTGGCCGTCGCCGAGGCGCAGGGGATAGTCGTCGAGGCGCAGGTGATCCTCGGTATCCAGGGCCTGACGCAGGGCGGCGCGCCAGGCCTCGCCGCCGGTCTGCGGCGCGGCGCCGTTCTCCGGCGAGGCCTCGATTACCGCGCTGCCGCCGGCGACGTCGGCGCGGGCCAGAGCCTGGTCGAGACGGGCCAGCAGATGGTCGGCGGGCTCGCCCGGCTGGAAGGCGGCATGGCTGATGTAGACCGTGGAGTAATCGCCGGCCAGACCGTCGAGAGCGCCGTGCAGATCGAGCAGCAATTCGTTGAGCACCGGCGCCGGGGGTCACAGCCGGCGGGCAGCAGCAGGGCGAAATCGGCGCCGTTGAGGCGGCCGGGCATGGTCCCGACGCAACGCCCCGTCATCTCGTCGAGGCGGGCGCCGATGCGCCGCAACAGGTCGTTCGCCACCTCGCGGCCGAGGGCGCGGTTGATCTTGCCCAGCTTGCGCAGGCGGACGATGGCCAGGGCGCCGAAGGGCGTGCCTTGCTGATCCAGTGCGCTGTCCAGGCTGGCGAGGAAATGCACGCGGTTGGCGAGGCCGGTGAGGGGGTCGAAGTTGGCCTGCAGGCGCATGCGCTCGTAGCGGCGCGCGTCTTCCTCGAAGTCGATGCGCAGGCGGTTCACCGTGTCGTTCATCGCCGCCGCCAGGGCCTTCATTTCCGGCACCTTGGGCTCGGGCATGGTGATGAAGCGGTGCTGGTTGATGGCCTCCGCCTGTGCCAGTACCGCCTGCAGCGGCCGCGTGATGCGGCGCAGGACCAGGCTGGAGAGCAGGCCGGCGAGCAGGCCGGCGGCGAGGATGAAGGCGCTCATGTCGACGGCGGTGTCCCACAAGGCGCGGTAGGCGAAGCCGGCGTCGCTCATCAGGGTGAGCGTGCCCACCGGTTGCCAGCCGCTGGTGATCTCCGCGCGGCCGGGCAGGGAACGCAGCGGCAGCAGGCGCACGAACCAGTCCGGCGCGCCGCTGTCCGCCGCCGGCGCCACCTTGTCCACCAGGGCGCCGCCGCGCGCGTCGACGACCTGGAGGAGGGCGTAGTGGCCGCTGTCGAACAGCGCCGTGACCGCCGGCACCACGTCTTCCGGCCCGGCGCCGCCCTGGCTGAGGGCCACCGCCAGGGTGGTGGCGTTGTCCTGGTTCTTCATGGCGAGCTGGGTTTCCAGATAGGCGCGGGCGTTGAGCAGCGCGGCGAGCACGCTGGCCACCAGCGCGATGAGCACGCTGCCGAGGATGGACAACCAGAGTTGACGGGTCATGGACATGCTGCTCCCTCCTATTCGAATCCCTGTTCGCGCGCGCGCCGCAGCGCGTCTTCCCAATTCGCCAGGCGGCGCGGATCGCCGCCCGCCGCGACGCTTGCGGTTTCCTCCCAGACGCCCGAGCTGTTGAAGCTGAACACCGGCTGCAGGTCGCCGCGCTTGCCGGCGGGCAGCGGCCGTGGCCGCAGGTTGTCGAGGATGGTCGGCTCGGCGCCGGGCTTGTCGTAATGCGCGAGGACGATGTGCACCGCTCCGGCCGCTTTGCGCGTCTCGCCGCGCGGCCTGACGTAGACCAGGCGCAGCGATTCCGGCGGCACGTTGAGCGCGAGCAGGGTGAAATACTTGGCGATGGCGAAGTCCTCGCCGTCGCCGCGTCCCGCGCCCAGCAACTCGCCGGGACTCGCCCAGTAGTCGTCGCGGCCCCACACCTCGCGATCTTCCGCGTGACGGATGCGCTGGTTGAAGAACTCGTTGACGCGCTCCAGCTTTTGCGCGGTGTCGGCGCCCAGGTTGGCGTCCACCAGCCGCTTCCAGTCGTCGAAGGCGCGCGTGCCGGCCTCGCCGTGCCGCTCGCGCAGGAAGGCGGCGAGACGCTCTGTGCGCGCCGCGATGACCGGCGGCCGGCCGCCGCGCTGCGCCAGCCACTGATCCATGAAGGTGAGCAGGCGCGACACGCGGATCTGGCCGGGAATGAACATGACGATCTCGCCGGTGGGGTCGTACAGGTAGGAGGTGGGGAAGTAATCCACCGGCCCCACCTGCAGGAAGGCGCTGTTCGGCGATTTGCGGCTGCCGCCGGCGACCTGGGCCTCGAAGCGCAACTGGTTGGCGGCCACGGCGCCGCGGATGGCGGCCTCGTCGGCGCCGTAATCCAGGGCGATGCCGATGACGCGGAAATCGGGGCGCTGGTTGAGCTGGTTGAGACTGGGTACCTGCACCTTGCAGAGCGGGCACCAGGGCGCCCAGAAGCTGACCAGCACCCATTTGCCCTGGTAGTCGGCCAGCCGGATGGTGCGCTGGTCGAGGTCGGTGAAGACGAAGGAGACCGCCTTGGCGGCCTCGCTCCGCATCGCCTGGATGCCCTGCGCCAGCGCCGCCAACAGCAGGCCGAGCAGCAGCAGGTTGCGCCATGGAATCGAGGTCGGGCTCACGATGCGTTGCTCCGGGAGGGAATGGACGCGGCAGCCGGCATCATAAGCCGATTCGCGAGGGAATCCAGACGGCGCTAGGCTATAAGGGCCGCCACGACATCGTCCCGCCCATGGAAGCCCGCCTCATCGAACTGGAAGCCAAGCTGAGCTTCGCCGAGGATCTGCTCGATACCCTCAACACCACCGTGTTCCGCCAGCAGGAGCGCATCGATCTGCTGGAACGCCAGATCCGCCTGCTGCACGAGCAGATGCAGACCCTGCGCCCGGCCGAGGAGGCGTCCGATCCGCGCGCCGAAATCCCGCCGCATTACTGAAGTGCCGGCGCGGTGCCTATGCTGAAAGCCTGGAGTGCCGAAAGCGATCCGACATGTTCCGTCCCGTTCAGGCCCGCTGGTTCGAGACCTACGTTCCGCGCGATGAGACCGTGCGGGCGACGGAGGTGCTCGCATCGACCGGCGTGGTGCAACTGGAAACCGATCCGCGTCTGGCCGAGCCGGTCGCCGAGGAAGGCCTGCGCGCCCTGGTCGAGTCCTATCGGACGCTGGCGGTCGGCCTGGCGCGCGATCTGCCCGGCGCCGGCGCGCGCGCCAGCGCCCTGATCGGGGATCCGCTGCGCCTGGCCAACCAGGCCCTGCATCGCTTGCGCGTGTGGAGCGCGCGCGTCGATTACCTGAAGGCGCACGCCGAGCATCTGCGCGCCGAGCTGCATCATCTGGAACTGCTCGCGGAATGTCTGCAGGCCATGCGCCAGGCCGGCCTCGATTTCGACCAGTTGTTCCACAAGACCCGCTTCCTGTGCAAATGTCTGTTCGCCTGTCCGCGCGGCGGCGCCGCCGAGGCAGAAGCGGAAGCCGGCGTCGACGTCATCGTGCGCGGAGCGCAGCATGACTTCCTCTACGTTGCCGGGTCTCCGGATCAGCGCCACGCCATCCGCCACTGGGTGGTCGAGCGGGGCTGCGAGCAGATGGGCCTGCCCGCCTGGCTGAGCGGCGGACAGGCGGAACAGGCGCGCAAGGTGGTGTCGCGTCTCGGCGGCGTCCACAGCGAATTGGCGGAAATCGAGGCCGAGTTGCGCGCCCTGCGGCGCGACGACGAGATCGCCGCGGACCGCGCCAACATGGACACCCTGCGCTGGTACCTGCGCCACGCCTCCGGCACCCTGACGCGCGGCCCGTTCTGCCACGTCACCGGCTGGACCACGGCGAAGGATCCGCTCCGGCTGCGCCAGGCCTTGCGGGACGCCGGCATCGACGCCGTGCTGCGCCTGCCGCAGCCGCCGACGCGCGCGATCGCGCCGGTGGAAACCCTGGACAACTGGTGGGCGCGGCCGTTCCAGCCCTTCCTGGTGATGTGGGGCACACCGGACCGGCTGACGGTGGATCCCTCCGGTCTGTTGCCGGTCATCGTTCCCCTGCTGTTCGGTTACATGTTTCCGGACGTCGGTCACGGCCTGGTCCTGGCGCTGTTCGCGCTGCTCGTCTGGCGCCGCTGGCCGCGCGCGCGGTTCCTGCTGCCCTGCGGGGTCGCGGCCATGGCCTTCGGCCTGCTGTTCGGCGAGGTGTTCGGTTTCCACGACCTCTTGCCACCCCTATGGATGCGTGCCCTCGACGATCCCCTGCGCGTGCTCGCCATCCCCCTGGTGTTCGGCTACGGCCTCATGCTGCTGGGGCTGCTCTTCGCCGGCATCGAGGCGCGCTGGAGCGGCGAGACGCGCGCCTGGCTGTTGCGGGAAGGCCCGGTGCTGCTGCTCTATCTGGCCCTGCCGGCGGTCTGGCTGGAGCCGCGCGTGGTCTGGCTGGCGCTGTGCGTGCCGCCGCTGTATTTCCTCGGCAACGGGCTGGCGGCGCCGGCCGGGGCGCGCGGCCAGGCGCTGCTGGAAGCGGCGGGCGCCCTGCTGCTGAGCGCCTTCGAGCTGCTCATGAACACCCTCTCCTTCCTGCGCGTCGGCGCCTTCGCCCTGGCGCACGCGGCCCTGTCGCTGGCGGTCATGACCTTGGCGGACGCTGCCGGCTCGGCCTGGAGCTGGGCGTTGATCATTCTGCTGGGCAACGTCTTCGGCGTGGCGCTGGAAGGGCTGCTGGTGTTCGTGCAGACCACCCGCCTGGTGCTGTTCGAATTCTTCATCCGCTTCCTGCATGCCGAGGGCCGCCTGTTCCGGCCCGCCGGCGCGCCCGCTGCGGCCGCGCGCCGGGCGTGAAGGCGCGAATTACTGCAACACGTGCACGACGATGCGGCGGTTGTTCTTGCCGGTTTGCTGGGCAGCCTCGGCGGCGCCGTAGGAGATGACCGACATGCGCAGCAGGGGAATGCCGCCTTTCTCGTTGAGGTAGTTCTTCACCACCTCGGCGCGGGCGCGGCCCAGTTCGTAGTTGTAGTCCTCCGATCCGAAGCCGTCGGTGTGGCCCTGGATCTGCAAGTGGAACCAGGTGCCCATCGCCTTCACGCGGGCCGCCAGCTCGTCGAGCTTGGCCATGTCCTTGTCGCCCATGACCGGCGAGTTGATGGGGAACAGGGTCTTGTCGTCGGTGAGGGTGACGCTGTGCACCACCTTGCCGACGATGCGGCGCTGGCCAAGACCGGTGGCGTCGAGGGCGTCCTGAGCCATGCCGGCCACTTCCTCCAGGCGCTTTTCCAGGCGGGCGAGGCGGGCGGCCAGATCGTCGGCACGGCCAGCCGCGACGCTGGCCGCAGCCTGAGCGGCCTGGTCGCGCAGGCCGGGCAGGCTGGCCTGCAGGGCGGCGGTGCGGGCCGCCTGGTCGCGGGCTTCGCTGGCGAGATCGCGCAATTGCCGTTCCACCCCGTCCATGCGCTCCAACTGGCTACTCGCGGCGGCGCGCGCTTGCTGGCCGGCTTCCTGTCCCTGGCGGGCCAGGCGCTCGACCAGCTCGCGCTGGCGGGCATCCTGAGCGGTCACGCTTTCGGCCAGGCGCTGGAGGTCGCGGCTGAGGCCGTCTAGCTTGCGGTCGAGCTCGCCGAGTCGGGCCTGGTTGGCCTGATTGCGTTCCAGGGCCAGGGTGGCGATGCCTTCGACGTTGTTCAGGCGCGCATCCGCGGAAGCGGTGGGATCGACGGCAGCCTGCTGGCTGGCGCAACCGCCCAGGACCAGGAGCAGACCGGCGGCGAGGAGGGAGTGGGAGCGATGCATGATGGTGAACCTTTTACGAGTGGCGTTGATGAAATCGGGAACCGTCCTAGCATGCCGGCTGGACCTTGCGCTGTCATGATTTGCGGGGCTCGGCCAGCGTCGCGAGGCCGCCGGGCGGGCCTTTCAGCCACAGTCCGCGGGGTCGCGGGAGCATTATTCCCCCACCCCGATGCCGCCGTTACCAACCCAGGTATTTCAGATGGCTGACGCAGCCGCGCCGGCAGTCCGAGGCACCGAAGCCGACGGCGGCGATGCGGCCGCCGGTGACCTGGTTGAGCTCGCATTCCGGGGCATTCGAAGGCATCACCGCGACGACCTCGACTCCCGGCGCGGCCAGCAGGTAGTCGATGTGCCAGCGCAGGGTCTTGACCTGGCGCAGGTGGCGTTGCACGCGCGCCCGGAAATTGCGCCGCGCCGAGCCGGTGTAGACATAGCGTCCGGCGGGAAACTCGAAGTTGCCGAGACGGCCCACCGCAAGGCGCAGCGGTTCGCGGACCGCGATGTGCAACTGGTAGGAGGTGAAGTCGGGCCCGCGCATGGGGGAGTTCAGAACGTCTTCTCCAGCATGGCGGCGTCCTCGGCCAGGGGCTCCGCCGCCACCTCGAAGCGATGCACGGCCACCGTGCGCCCGTTCTCAGTCTCCACCGCCACCTTCCATTCCCCGGGCGCCAGATTGCGTTTCCAGGTGTAGCCCCGGTAGCCGCCTTCGCGGCCGCCCGCCAGTTCGAAGCCGATGTGCGAGGTGGTGACCCAGCCCCGCTCCGGGTCGTGGCGCGACCAGCGGTGATAGAGGCGGGTTTGCAGACCGCGCGGGGCGAACACCGCGGACACGCAATAGACGGCTTCCCCCTGTCTTGTGTGCACGACCTTCGAAACCCTGCGCCAGAACACCCACCAGGGCGTTTTCTCCTGGCGCAGCACATAGGTGCCTTCCGCCTTGGTCAGGGCATGGCCCACCGACATGTCTTTCTTCACCAGCGGCACGGGGGGGATGAGGTTGGCGAAATAGGCCAGCAGCAGGGTGGCGGCGATGGCCCAGACCGGGACGATGCGGCCCGGCCGGCCGGGCGTCCGCAGGTACAGCCCGTGCGCCAGGCCCGCGCCGGCCAGGGTGCTGAGCATGAACCAGATCACCGCAATGCTCCCCACCACGTGCGGCACCACGAAATTCAGCAGCAGCATGGCGCACAGCCCGAACAGCGCCCAGGCCAGGGTGAAGCGGCGGTAGCGGTCCTCCAGAAACTCGTTGGCCACCAGCAGCCCGCCCAGCGCCAGCGCCCACAGGGTGGCGAGCAGATAGCCGGAGCTCTTGAAGTAGAAGATGAACAGGGCGGAGAACAGGCCGCCGAACAGGAACTGGAGCAGGAAGTAGGGACCGGATTCCCGCCACCAGGGCGGTGCCGCCACCGCCGGCTCCGGCTCGGCGGGCAGCGCGGCGAGGGTATGCTGGCGGCGGCCCAGCCACCACAGCAGCGCGCCCGCCCCGGCCAGATAGGCGGACAGGATCCACAGGTCCAGCGGCGCGACCGAACGGCCCAGGGTCAGCGCGTCCCACAAAAAGCCCGCGAAGAAGGCCACGGCGGGCAGAGCCCGCTTCAGCCGCTCCGGGTTCGGGTCGAAGCCGATGAGGGATTGGGGGATCACCTTGGCTTACTGGCCCATGCTCAGCGGCTGATGGGCTTGTAGCGAATCCGCTTCGGCTTCGCCCCTTCCTCGCCCAGGCGCCGCTTCTTGTCCGCCTCGTATTCCTGGTAGTTGCCGGCGAAGAACTCCCAGTGCGAGTCGCCCTCGCAGGCCAGGATGTGGGTGGCGATGCGGTCCAGGAACCAGCGGTCGTGGCTGATCACCAGCACGCAGCCGGCGAATTCCAGCAGGGCGTCTTCCAGGGCGCGCAGGGTTTCCACGTCGAGGTCGTTGGAGGGCTCGTCCAGCAGCAGCACGTTGCCGCCCTGGATCAGGGTCTTGGCCAGGTGCAGGCGGCCCCGCTCGCCGCCGGAGAGGTTGCCCACCTGCTTGCCCTGGTCGGCGCCCTTGAAGTTGAAGCGGCCCAGATAGGCGCGGGAGGGCATCTCGAACTTGCCGACGGTGAGGATGTCGGCGCCCTGGGCGACGGCGTCGAACACGGTCTTGTCGTTCTCCAGGCCCTCGCGGCTCTGGTCCACGGAGGAAATCTTCACCGTGGGACCGATGTCGATGGCGCCGGTGTCCGGCTGCTCCCGGCCCTGGATCATGCGGAACAGGGTGGATTTGCCGGCGCCGTTGGGGCCGATGATGCCGACGATGGCGCCGGGCGGGATGCTGAATGACAAATTGTCGATGAGCAGGCGGTCGCCGAAGGATTTGCTGACGCCGTTGAACTCGATGACCTTGTCGCCCAGGCGCTCGCCTGGCGGGATGAAGATTTCCTGGGTCTCGTTGCGCTTCTGGTATTCGAAGGTGTTCATCTCCTCGAAGCGGGCCAGGCGCGCCTTGGACTTGGCCTGGCGCGCCTTGGGGTTCTGCCGCACCCATTCCAGCTCCTGCTTCATGGCCTTCATGTGGGCGTCGATCTGCTTGTTCTCGGTTTCCAGGCGGGCTTCCTTCTGTTCCAGCCAGCTCGAATAGTTGCCCTTCCAGGGAATGCCGTGGCCGCGGTCCAGTTCGAGAATCCACTCGGCGGCGTTGTCGAGGAAGTAGCGGTCGTGGGTGACGGCGATGACGGTGCCGGGGAAGCGCACCAGGAACTGTTCCAGCCATTCCACCGATTCCGCGTCGAGGTGGTTGGTGGGTTCGTCCAGCAGCAGCATGTCCGGCTTCGACAGCAGCAGCTTGGCCAGGGCCACGCGGCGCTTCTCGCCGCCGGAGAGGTTCTTGATGAGCGCCTCCCAGGGCGGCAGGCGCAGGGCGTCGGCGGCGATCTCGATCTGGTGCTCGGCGTCGGCGCCGGAGGCGGCGATGATGGCTTCCAGCCGCGCCTGCTCCTCGGCGAGCTGGTCGAAATCGGCATCGGCTTCCGCGTAGGCGGCGTACACCTCTTCCAGTTTCTGCTTGGCCTGCATGACTTCGCCCAGCGCGGCTTCCACTTCATCGCGCACGCTTTTCTCGGGGTCGAGTTGCGGCTCCTGGGGCAGATAACCCATGGATATCCCGGCCAGGCGCTGCACCTCGCCGTCGTAATCCTTGTCGACGCCGGCCATGATCTTCAGCACGGTGGACTTGCCGGAACCGTTCAGGCCCAGGAGGCCGATCTTGGCGCCGGGGAAGAAGGACAGGGAGATGTCCTTGATGATCTGGCGCTTGGGGGGGACGATCTTGCTCACGCGGAGCATGGACATGACGTATTGGGCCATCGGGAATCTCGTGTGGGTTCAGATGAAAAGCAGGTCGCCGCCGTAGCCGTCGAACACACGGTCAGCGGTCAGGAATTGCAAATGTTCGTGCCCAGCCTGGGCGAGCAGCAAACGATCGAATGGGTCGCCATGCAGCAATGGCAGCGCGACCGTGGCCACTGCGTGCTCGGCTGTGACAGCCAGCAGACCGATGTGGGCGGATCGAGTGGCGGCTAGCAGTGCATTGGGGGCCACGGGGAGTTTGCCAAGCTTGAATTTGATTGCGACTTCCCAGACGGAAACAACCGAAAGCAGGCACTCGGACTCGGCGATTATCGTTCGCGTGGCCTCGTCCAGACGCGGATGGGCCGTGAGCCACCAGAGGGCTACATGGGTATCCAGCAGCAGGCGGCGCATCAGGATTCGGGAAAGAGATGGCTGTTGTTGAGTTCCACCGCAATCTGTTCATCCAGTTCCTGGTTGAAGGCAGCATCGATGACTTCCGGCTCAACAGCCAGGTTGCCCCAGCCCACAGTGCGGTGGGTGGGTGCCACCGCCACCAGACGCACCGCCGGCACCCCGTGGTTGGCGATGATGACTTCCTCGCCGGCCAGGGCTGCTTTCACCAGCTTGGACAGCTGGTTCTTGGCTTCGAGCATGTTGACTTGCATGGGTGCCTCGCGGGGAAAGGAATGACGGCAGTCTATTGAACTTGGCTAAGTTAGCCAAGTTCCTGCGAATTTACCCCAAGGCCTCCAGGGCAGCCTGCTGCTCCAGCCATTCCGCCTCCAGGTCTTCCAATTCCTTGGTGGTCTGCGCCTGCTCGAACAAGGCCTGCTTCAAGGCTTCCTTGTGGGCGTCGGCATAGATGGCGGCATCCGCCAGTTGCGCGTCCAGGGCGGACTTGCGGGTGTTGAGGCGGTCCATCAATTCCTCCAGGCGCTTGATGCGGGCCTCGAAGGGCTTGCGCCGCGCGGACAGGCGCTGGCGGGCTTCGGCCTCCTGGCGCTTCTGCTCCTTGCGATCGCCACTCTCCCGCGTCGGTTCAGGTTTGGCTTCGGGGGGGGAGGCGGGCGCTTCCGGCTTCGCCAGCTTGGTCTTGAACAGCCAGTCGCGATAGTCGTCGAGGTCGCCGTCGAAGGGTTTCAGGCCGCCGTCGGCGACGATGAGGAATTCATCCGTGGTGGCGCGCAGCAGGTGGCGGTCGTGCGAGACCAGCACCAGGGTGCCCTCGAACTGGGCCAGGGCGACGGTCAGGGCTTCGCGGGTTTCCAGGTCCAGGTGGTTGGTGGGTTCGTCCAGAAGCAGCAGGTTGGGGCGCTGCCAGACAATGAGGGCCAGGGCCAGGCGCGCCTTCTCGCCGCCGGAGAAGGGAGCGATGACGGCGGTGGCCATGTCGCCGGCGAAGTTGAAGCCGCCGAGGAAGTTGCGCAGATCCTGCTCCCGCGCGCTGGGGGCGAGTTTTTGCAGGTGCCAGAGCGGAGACTGGTCGTGGCGCAGCATCTCCACCTGATGCTGGGCGAAATAGCCGATGGCCAGGCCTTTGCCCAGGGTGACCGTGCCGGACAAGGGCGGCAGTTCCCCCACCAGGGTCTTGATCAGGGTGGACTTGCCGGCGCCGTTGACGCCCAGCAGACCGATGCGCTGGCCGGCTTGGAGGGTGAGGTTGATGTGGGAAAGGATGGGTTTGGCTCCCTCTCCCGCCGGGAGAGGGTTGGGGTGAGGGAGCGGCGATTGTGGACGTGAAACCGTTGTTCCCTCACCCCCCGCCCCTCTCCCGGCGGGAGAGGGGAGTAGATACCCCGCCGTCACCTCCTCCAGCACCAGCAACGGATTCGGTGCCCGCTCCGGTTCCCGGAACTCGAAGCTGAAGGCGGCGGCGGCGTGGATGGGAGCCAGATCCTCCATCTTCGCCAGCATCTTCATGCGGCTTTGCGCCTGCTTCGCCTTGGTGGCCTTGGCCTTGAAGCGGTCGATGAAGGATTGCAGATGCGCCCGTTCGCGCGCCTGCTTTTCGTAGGCGGCCTGCGACAGGGCCAGGTGGATGGCGCGCTGCTGTTCGAAGGCGGAATAGTTGCCGCCGTAGCGCACGAGCTTCTTCTGGTCGATGTGGGCGATGACGTTGACCACCCCGTCCAGGAAATCCCGGTCGTGGGAGATGATGATCAGGGTGCCCGCATAGCGCTTGAGCCAGTCCTCCAGCCAGAGGATGGCGTCGAGGTCGAGGTGGTTGGTGGGTTCGTCCAGCAGCAGCAGGTCCGAGGGGCACATCAGGGCCTGGGCAAGGTTGAGGCGCATGCGCCAGCCCCCGGAAAAGCTGGCCACCGGCCGGGCCAGTTGCTCCCGCGCGAAGCCCAGGCCGGCCAGCAGTTGCTCGGCGCGCGAGCGCACCGTGTAGGCATCCGCGTCGGACAGGGCGGCGTGGAGCTCGCCGATGCGGTGGCCGTCATGGGCCACCTCGGCGGCTGCCAACTCCTGTTCCAGGCGGCGCAGTGTGGTGTCGCCGTCGATGGCGTAGTCCAGGGCGCAGCGTTCCAGGGCCGGGGTTTCCTGGGCCACGTAGGCGATGCGCCAGCGGGCGGGGAAGTCCAGGTCGCCCGCGTCCGCGTGCAGCTCGCCGCGCAGCAGGGCGAACAGGCTGGATTTGCCGGAGCCGTTGGCGCCGATGAGGCCCACCTTCTCGCCCGGATTGAGGGTGAGATCGGCCGCTTCCAGCAGGGGCTTGGTGCCGCGGATGAGGGTGAGTTTCTGCAGGCGGATCATTGTCTGGCGAGTAGCGAGTAGCGAGTAGCGAGTAGCGAGTGGCGAGTGGGGGCGACTCGCTACTTGCCACTCGCCACTTGCGGCTCCTCCATCACGGCAACGGCGCCAGCAAGGCCGCCAGGTCCGCCTCGCCGAACTTGTCCATGCCCTGGGCATCCTCGGACAGGATGCCGGCGGCCAGCTCGGCCTTCTTCTCCTGCAGGGCGAGGATCTTCTCCTCGATGCTGCCGGCGACGATGAGCTTGTAGACGAACACCGGCTTGGTCTGGCCGAGGCGGTGGGCGCGGTCGGTGGCCTGGTTCTCCACCGCCGGGTTCCACCACGGGTCGTAGTGGATGACGGTGTCGGCGGCGGTCAGGTTGAGGCCGACGCCGCCGGCTTTGAGGCTGACCAGGAAGATGGGCACCTCGCCGTCCTGGAAGCGGCGGATCGGGGTTTCCCGGTCCTGGGTGGCGCCGGTGAGCTCCACGTAACCCAGGCCGGCCTGGTCCAGTTCCGCGCGGATCAGGTCGAGCATGCTGGTGAACTGCGAGAACAGCAGCACGCGCCGGCCTTCCTCGACCAGTTCCGGCAGCATCGCCATGAGCAGGTCGAGCTTGGCGCGTTCGCCGACGTTGCGCGCGCTTTCCGCCTTCAGCAGGCGCGGGTCGCAACAGACCTGGCGCAGCTTGAGCAGGGCGTCGAGGATGACGATGCGGCTGCGGTTGAGGCCGAGGTCGGCGATGGCCTCGCGCACCCGCGCGTCCATGGCGCTGCGCACGGTCTCGTAGAGGTCGCGCTGGCCGCCCTCCAGTTCGACGGTGCGCAGGATGGTGGTCTTGGGCGGCAGCTCGCGCGCCACCTCCTCCTTGCGCCGGCGCAGGATGAAGGGCCGCAGGCGCCGCGCCAGCAGCGCGCGGCGGGCGTTGTCGCCATGTTTCTCGATGGGCGTGCGCCAGGCGCGGGCGAAGGACTTGGCGTCGCCGAGAAAGCCGGGCAGCAGGAAGTCGAACTGCGCCCACAACTCGCCCAGGTGGTTCTCCAGCGGCGTGCCGGTCAGGCACAGCCGGTGCCGAGCCTTGAGCCGGCGCACCACCTGGGCGGCCTGGCTGCCGGCGTTCTTCACGGTCTGCGCCTCGTCGAGGATGAGCAGGTGGTAGTCCTGCTTCTCCAGCGCCTCGTGGTCGCGCCAGAGCAGGGGGTAGGTGGTGAGCGCGACGTCGTGTTCGGCGATGTGCTCGAACTGGGCGTGACGGTCCTTGCCGTGCAGGGAGAGCACCCTGAGGCCCGGCGCGAAGCGCGCGGCCTCGTGCTTCCAGTTGAAGATGAGGGAGGTGGGCAGCACCACCAGGGCCGGCCTGTCCAGGCGGCCGGCCTCCTTTTCCGCGAGCAGGTGGGCGAGGGTCTGCGCGGTCTTGCCCAGACCCATGTCGTCGGCCAGGATGCCGGAAAGATCCTGCTCGCGCAGGTATTGCAGCCAGGCCAGGCCTTCCTGCTGGTAGGGCCGCAGTTCCAGGGCGAATCCGGGCGGCGTCGGCACCGGCTTGACGCCGCCGGTGCGCAGCAGGCGGTCCGCCAACTGGCGCACGGCATCCATGCCGCGCAAGCGCCAGCGGCCCGACTCGGCCAGTTCCGCCAGGCGCGGCGCGTCCAGGCGGGCGACGCGGATGCGGCCGTCCTGCTGCACGCCGCCGTCGAACAGATCCAGCAACGTGCGCGCCAGTGGCTTCAGGCGTTCCGCCTTGACGCGGATGCGACGGCCGTCGGGCCCGTCCAGGGCGACGGTGGCCTGGTCGGGAATGGCTTCCAGGGCGCGCAGATCCAGCCAGCGCGGCTCGCGGTTGAACAGCCCCACCAGCAGCGGCGCCAGGGCCAGGCGTCGGCCTTCGACGACGATGCCCATGGACAGGTCGAACCAGCCCGGCGCGGATTCGCCGATCTCCGCCTGCCAGTCCTCGACGTCCACGTACTCGTGGCGGAAATCGGCGGGCAGTTCCACTTCCCAGCCGGCCTCGCGCAGGCGCGGCAGCAGGGTGGATTTGAAGTCCTCCCAGTCGGCCTCGCTGGCCAGTCCGAAGCTGGGCCTGGGCAGCGGGCGGGCGGCATAGATCACGTGCGGGGGAATCTGCGTGAAACCGAGTTCCGCCAGGCATTCGATCAGGCGGGCCTCGGCCACCGCGTCGCGGCGCACGCGCACGGTTTCGCCGCTGGCGAGGGTGGCGAATTCGCGTTTCTCATCGAGGCCGAAGCGATGCTCGCCATAGCGGAACACCGGCACCGCGTAATCGAACAGGCGGCGGTTCCATTCGTCGCTGTAGTCGCGATAGCCGGACAGGCCGTAGATGTGGGCGGTGACCACCTGCAGGATGGGCGCGAGGGGCGCTTCGACCAGGCGGAAGGCGTCGCTGTCCAGGGCCGGCGCCGGCAGGTCGGGGGCGACTTCGGCCAGGGTGGCGGCCACCACCTGGGCCTCCGAGGGCGAGAGGGCGGGGCCGGTGAGCAACTGCCTGACCAGATGCGGCGGCACCTGGGTGCGCAGCACTCCGGTCTCGCCGGCCAGCGGGTCCAGGTACCAGGGCGGATCCAGCGGAATCGCGCGGGCCGATTCCGGCCGGCTGCTAAGGCGCGCGTGCAGGCGTCCGCGCGCGTCCGGCCGCCAGGCCAGGGTGGCGTTGCGCTCCGCGCCCAACCGCCAGGGCAGCCGCGTCTCGCGGTCCATCAGCCAGCGGCTGGTGGCCAGCATGCGGCGCAGCACCTCATCGCCCTGATGACCGTCGATGGCCAGGGCATCGCCGTGGCGCTCGCGCGGGTGATGGTTCCAGAGCAGGCGCAGGATGAACAGGTCCTCTTCATCGACGAACTGCGGCGGCGTGGTCAGCGCCCGCTCGAAGCCGATCCAGTGCTGCAGGGCTCCGGTGGGACGGCCCAGCGTGTCGGTGCGCGCCTTGTAGCAGTTGACGCGGTAGTCGCCGCGCGCGTCGGGGCCGTCCAGCAGGTAGAACAGACGGAAGCTGGGCGCCGCCTTGGCGCGCTTGACCTCCTTGGGGGTGTCGGCTAGTCGGCGCAGTTCCTGCACCCAGTTCAGCACCTCGGGCCGCACCTGGTCCGGTTGCTCGCGTTCCTCCAAGGCCTTCAGCAGAACCGCCGCCGCGTGCTTGCAGTGGCCGCCGACCGGGCACGAGCAGTAGAAGCGGGGACGCAGGTCGCCGGACTGGGCGGGCTGGAAGCGGATGTCGACGCGGTAGGGGCGTGGCCGCGTGCCCTTGACGGCGGCGGTGATGGTTTCTGCCTCGACGCGCAGGTCCTCGACGGCGTCCAGATAGCCGCGGCCCTTGGTCACCACCCAATCGCCCAGCCAGGCCACGACGTCCTTGGCGGCGTAGCGGGAGGAGGGGTCCTGGGGGGCGGGATCCTGGGCGCGCATGGAGGGGCTGGCCGGGAGTGTGCGGGCAAACGTGATGGCGAACGGGGCATTATGCCCCGAAACGGCGACGTCCCGCCAAGTCTGGAACGTTCGCGCCTAGCTGAAATGGGCATTAAGGTCACTGCTGATTCATACCAATCTCGTCGTTCCCGCGTAGGCGGGGTCCCAGAAAATCAACGGCCTGGATCCCCGCCTTGATGCCCTTCAGGATATGCGCGGGGATGACGAATCAATCCGTGACGTCTTAGAGCCTATTTCAGTAGCCAGCCAGCAGTAGGGTGGATAAGCGAAGCGCATCCACCATTGCTCGCGTGGAAGGTGGATGCGCTTCGCTTATCCACCCTACGGGTCCTATGCACCTTGTTATTCATCATCGGGGGTGCGGTCTGCCCACTGCATGAAAGCTAGCGCCGGCGGCCGAACAGGCCGGTCAGCACGATCCCCAGCCAGGTGGCCAGCAGCGCCCATTTGAGCAAAGCGGCGGCGCAGGCCGGGAAGGCGAGGGCGGTTGGGTTGCTGGCGAGCAACAGCAGGTGCAGGGCGTTTTCCAGCAGGTCGGCGGCCGCCGCCAGCAGCGGCAGCCAGGCGGTGACATGACCGCCGGCGGCGCTTCGGCGCCGGCCGGCGCCCGCCGCCAGGCGTTCGCTGAGGGCGGCCAGGGCGAGGCCGTAGGCCGGGGCGAAGGCCATGTCCCAGTACAGGCTGAGACGGGCGTCCGCCAACATTGGCGCATCCCAGCTCGCCAGGATGGCCTGGGCGGCGCCCGCGCCGCAGGCGAATTGCAGCGACAGGATGCCCAGGGGCGCGGCGGCGGTGACCAGCGCGTCGGAATGGGCGCGCATGGGCTCGCCCAGGGCCATGGCGAGCACGGCGAGGACGATCAGGCCGGGAATGCCGCGCAGGACGCGCGCCACGGGTGGCGGCAGCAGGGCGAGCGGCGGACTGCGCAGGAAGGAGAACATGATTCCAGTGTCGAACGTGCCCGCCAGCTTGGCAAGCGCTCGCCGGTGCCGGACGTGTTGACGCCGCCCCCCCCAAGTTGCAGTCTGTGCACTTCACCCTTCACCCTTCACCACTCACCACTCGCTACTCACCACTCTCCCCCCATGCGCCGCCCCATCCGCCTGAAAATCTTCGGCATCACCCTGGTCCTGCTGGCCCTCATGGTGATCGTGACCTGGTTGTCGGTGCTCAACTCGCGCCAGCTCAACAACCAGGTGCGGGCGCTGTCCGACTACTACCTGCCGTTGCAACAGCAGGTGGCCAGCGTGGAAATCCTGGTACGCCAGCAGATGGTGCACATGGAGCGGGTGTTGCTGGGCATGCAGGCGGCCAAGCCCGACGCGGACTTCCTGGCCCGCGAATCGCGCGGCTTCGACGACCGCGGCGTCAACGCCGACCAGATCGTCGATTCCTCCCTGCGCATGCTGGGCGAGGCGGAGGCCGACCGCGGACTGGAACTGGACCGCGTCACCCTGGCCGTGCTCGGCAGGCAACTTCCGGCCGTGCAGACCGCGCGTCAGGATTTCCACCGCACCTTCCGCCTCTACCAGATCGAGGTGGAGGAGGGCACCCGGCGTTCCGCCGAACTGGTGCGCGAGAACCTGCTGCGCGAGAAGGACAAGCTCGACGGCGAGATCGGCAAGGCCATCGACCTGCTCAACCAGCTCACCAGCGACACCGCCGCCCGCGCCAAGGCGGAAGAGGAGAAGTCGGTGCGGCTGAACTGGCTGATCACCGCCATCGCCACCGTCGTCGGCCTCATCTTCGCCTGGCTGGTCAGCCGCTCGCTGGTGGAGCCCATCCGCCACCTGCTCAAGGGCACCCAGTCGGTGGAGGACGGCGACTTGCAGGTGGAGATCCTGGTGCAGACGCGCGACGAGCTCGCCACCCTGGCCGATTCCTTCAACCACATGGTGCTGGGCCTGCGCGAGAAGGAACAGATCAAGGCCACCTTCGGCCAGTACGTCGATCCGCGCATCGTCCGCGGCCTGCTCGACAAGCGCCTGCCCGCCGAGGGCGGCGAGCGCCACGAGATGAGCGTGTTCTTCTCCGATCTGGCCGGTTTCACGCGGCTATGCGAGGGCCTCACCCCGGACGCCGCGGTGCGCTTCCTCAACCGCTACTTCGCCCTCATGGCCGAGGTCATCCGCGCCCGCCAGGGCATCATCGACAAGTACATCGGCGATTCCATCATGGCCTTCTGGGGCCAGCCCTTCACCGACGAAGCCTCGCACGCCAGCCTGTGCTGCGAGGCGGCCCTGGACCAGCGCAACCGCCTCGAAGACTTCCGCGCCGACCTGCCCAACCTGCTCGGCATCCGCCACGGCCTGCCCGAGGTGCAAGCGCGCATGGGTATCGCCAGCGGCGAAGTGCTGGTCGGCAACATCGGCTCGGAGACCGCGCGCGGCTACACCGTCATCGGCGACACCGTGAACCTCGCCTCGCGCCTGGAACAGGCCAACAAGTTCTATGACAGCCGCATCCTGGTCAGCGAAGCCACCCGCAAGCTCGCCAGCGACACCTTCGTCTTCCGCGAGCTCGACCTCCTGCGCGTGATGGGTCGCGAAGAATCCGAGCGGGTGCACGAACTGCTCGGCCGTCGCGGCGATGCCGCCGCCGAGGCCCTCGCCACTTCCTTCGAAGCGGCCCTGGCCCGCTACCGCGCGCGCGACTGGGACGGCGCCGAACAGGCCTTCAACGAGTGCCTGAAACAGAGCCCGGACGACGGTCCCAGCCGGGTGTTCCTGGAGCGCATCCGCGTTTTTTGTGAGACTCCGCCGCCCGGCGATTGGGACGGCGTGTGGGTGGCGGCGGGGAAATAGCGTCGGAGGGGTGAAGCCCTGGAGTCGCCGACGTTCGCGGGCTAGCCGAGGTCGACTTATGTCGCGCCAACGAGGATGGGTGGGTCGCGGTTCAGGGACGCGCCTGCAATTCCGCGATGCGCTTGACTTCCTCATCGCGGATCGCCGCCAGCATCGCATCGTCCGGATTCGGCCAATCGCCGCCGGCGCTGCGCGCCATCCAGGCCGTGGCGCGCGCGAAGTCCCGCAGGGCGAGATCGGCGCGGCCACCCTTGGCCGGCATGCCGCGCACGCCGACCCAGCCATGCGCGGTGACGGTCGCCTGCCCTTCTTCGAGCAGCTTGGCCCAACCCTCGGCGTCGCCGGTCTTCGGAGCGCCGGCGACACCGGACGCGTGGCAGGCCATGCAGACCTGCTTGTAGGTCCGCTCGCCGTCATCGGACTCCATGGCAATCTGCCGCTGCGCGGCATCCGGCGTTTCCTGGCTGGCGGTGGGCGCGCTTGTCTGCTGGCCGCAGGCGGTTAGGGAGATACTGATTAATCCCGTCATCGCGAGGAGCGCAGCGACGTGGCGATCCAGAACTTGTTGATTTTCATGACAAACTGGATTGCCGCGCTACGCTCGCAATGACAACAAGAGAATAATT
The DNA here is from genome assembly GCA_016873935.1 of Betaproteobacteria bacterium. Taxonomy (GTDB): domain Bacteria; phylum Pseudomonadota; class Gammaproteobacteria; order Burkholderiales; family Thiobacillaceae; genus PFJX01. The sequence continues at coordinate 24,618 of VGVT01000033.1, forward strand.
CAGCGCTTCCTTAGCGAAACGGCAAAGACGAGGGGGAGGTGGAAGGCGTGTTTCATGTGAATTCCTTGCGGTGGCAATGGCTGGGCAAGCTGTAGGTGATCAGCTTTGGTTCCACTACTGAACCCGGACGCTGAACGTTCGAGTTCATCGGCGCGCTTTGGCGCGTCCGCTGGAACGACTTGTAGGCGGCGATTTCACCCATTGCCCCAGAGCTTGAACGGAACGTACGGTGCTGCGTTGGCGAAGTCCTTGTCCGTTGACAAAAGCGTGAGCTCGTAGCGCCCACAGAGCTGGATGAGCAAGGCGTCGATGGTGCCAACTTGAACGCCACTTCTGCGGCACACGTTGCGGACATCAGCGGCGGCGATGTGGTCCTGCCTGTCAGGTTGGATCAATGGCAAGGCCCCGAATCGCTCAATGACGGCCACCTTGTCCCTCGGCCCACTGAAACCTTGTAGAAGCTCCTGCAGGACCAAGCCGGTGGTCACCACTGCGTCCGCACCATTCAGCGCTTCGCGCAGCGCGATGACTTCCTTGGATTCGGTCGAGCCGTCGCGCCTGAATGCCAGGGACCAAACGCTCGTGTCAACAAGGATCGTCACGACCGGGAGCGCTCCGCCTTGTAGTCATAGGTAGCGTCCCACTCCAGCTTCCCGAACAGCTCCGCAACGCGCCTCTGCTCGCGCCTGGCAATGAACTCCTTGAGCGCAAGCGTCACTGCCGCCTTCTTGGTGGGCTCACCGCTGACAGCGACAACCCGGTCAAGGAGATCGGGATCCAGAGCAAGGTTTGTGGCCATGTGTAGCCCTCCTTGTGTAACAGTTTACACACCGCAACGTCGAACCGTAAGCTGTGTTCCGGCTTCGCCGCCTAACGACGCTGTAGAAAAACCCGTTTCTGTTCCCCCCTCGCGTTCCTGGCGGTCATTTTTTCAAAGCCGCCCCGGCCCGGGGTTGAAACGGTTGGATTCACGCTGTTCAAGTGTTCTCCCCTCCTG
>VGVT01000034.1 GCA_016873935.1 Betaproteobacteria bacterium
AACATGGCCATGGTGATCACCTCTTAAACCCCCGCCCACAAAACAGGCAGGGTAGGTTGAACACCCTGGTCAAAATTCAACGCGCATAACCGCGTTTACATGGTCAATCTTCGGCGCGCATCAACACGTCTGGGTGCACGTGCTGTTCGAGATGGGCTGGCTGGGCCTGATCGGCTTCGTCGGCCTCAGCCTGCTCGCCTTCCGGCGCCTGGCCCGCGCGGCCTGGGGCGGCCACCGCCTGGCCTGGACCTGGCTGGCCTCGCTCGCGGGCCTGCTCACCGTCGGCCTGTTCGACAGCCTGCTCGACGCCCCCCGCCTGGCCACCCTGCTGGTGGCCCTGCTGCTGCTCGGTGCGGGTTATGAGTGGCGCGCGTCCGCGCGTGGCGGCGCGGAGAGGGCGCGACGATCCAGCCAGACCGCAGCCAGCACCGCGATCGCCAGATAGGGCCAGAACGACGCCGCCGCCTTGGCCAGGCCGACCAGATTGAACACGCTGGCGATGGGCCACAGCAGGTAGTCGGCCTGCCATCCGCGCAGCGCCAGGATGGCGACGAGCAGGGCGAGGGCGACGGCGTGGCGCTGCCTGGATACAAGGGGCACCAGCAGGAACCAGAAGGCGAGCAGGAAGGCGGCCAGGCTTTCCAGGGAGAGCACGCCGCCCACCGCGCGCAGTTTCAGCAGCAGGGTGGCGGCCAGCAGTTTCATGGCGAAGCCGGCAACGAACAGCAGCAGCATGGCCGGCACGTAGCGCCCCGGTTTCAGCAGGCAGGCGGCGAAGGCGCCGACGGCGGCCATCTCCAGGAACACCGCGGCGAACCAAGCCAGGTTGAACTGGCCGATGTCCTCCAGGGGCAGGTCGAAGGCACGCAGGTGCAGGCTCAGCCAGCCGGCGCCGGGGAAGGGCAGCAGGGAAAACTGCGCGAAGCCACACAGCAGCAGCAGGCCCAGCCCGGCGCCCGCCCACCATTCAGCGCGGAACCAGCCTCGCCGCCAGCGCCGCAGGGCCTGGCCGGCGCGGCGCCAGCGGTTGTGGTGCAGGGTGAGCAGGGCGCCGGCGAGGGTGCCGAGGATATTCAGCGTGATATCCAGATTCGAGGCGATGCGGTCGGAGAGCAGGCCCTGCAGGCTTTCCAGCAACACGCTCAGGGCCAGGCCGCCGAGCGTGGCGAGGACGATGGCGCGGCGCCGTCGCTGCGGCCTGGCCAGGGTCAGGGCGAGCAGATAGCCGAAAGGGGTGTAGGCAAGCAGATTGGTGGTGATGTCGGTGCGCGTGATGTAGGGCGGCAGCGGCTCGAACAGGTAAGCGAGCGACCATTCCCCCAGGTCGTGCGGCAACTCGGCCGAATACAGGCTGCCGAAGGCGATCAGCAGCGTGTACAGGGCGAGGTAGAGGCTGGCGCGGGGCGGAGAGGGGAGCATGGAGGCAGCTTGGTCTTGCGCGTCATGCTGGCATGCCGATGGCTGCGGCTCAAGGCGTGTCGGCGCGATCCGGCTATTGTGCGGACGTGGCCTGGGCGGGTTTCGCCTGCGCAGGGGGCGTCTCGACGGGGGCGTTGGCTTGCGTTGGTGCGGCTTCCGCCGGCGCGACCGCCGTATTGACGAGGCGGCGTAGCGCCTCCTCGCTCGACGCCTGGGCGCGCAGCAACTCTTCGCCGTTCATCACCGCCGCCAGACGGTCACGCATCACCAGGGCGTCCGCATGGCCGCGCGCGGCGGCCAGGTTGAACCAGAGATAGGCGGTTTCCTTGCTGGCGCTGGTGGCCAGGCCGTCGCGGTGGAAGATGCCGAGCTGGTACTGGGCGTCGAGCTGGCCGTGCTCGGCGGCCTTGGTGAACTGTTCCAGCGCGGCGCGGTAGTTCTGCACCGTGCCGCGTCCCTGCAGGTGCGCCATGCCCAGCAGGTATTCGGCCTCGGCGTGCTCGCGGCCGGCGGCGGCATACAGCCAAGGCAGGGCCTCGGGGTATTCGGCGCGCTGCCAGCGGATGCGGCCGAGTTCGGACTGCGCCTCCAGGTCGCCACGCTTGGCTGCGGCCTCGAAATCTTTCAGCCGCTCCTGGTCGTCCGCGCTGATATGGGCTGCGCCACCGGCGCCCGCCGGAGGATCATCCGGATCCAGCAGCCCGAACACCACGGCCACCAGCACGGCGCCGGCCACCGCCAGGCCGGTCAGCAGTTTCTTGTGGTCTTTCGCCGCCGCCACCCGGAAATGGCGCTTGCAGGTACGGCAGCGGTAGGTGACGTGCCCGGCATGGCTGGCGTGGCGGTGCGAGACGCGCACGTCCTCGCTGCCGCAATGCGGACAGCGCGTTCCCGCCGGGGACGCGCCGGCGGAGGCATCATCGCCCGGCAGATCGGCGTCTTCCTCCAGGGCCGGGAGTCGGTCGCTATCGGGAGCAGTGGCCATGCGAGCTTACAGGCGGTCTTAGGCTGTGGGGATGGCGCCGGGCATTGCCGGGTCGGGCGCGCATTGTAATTCAGGACGCCGGCTTGCGCCCGAGCAGCAGCGAACCCAGCAGCATGCCGGAGCAGGACATCAGGAAGCCGGCGAACTGCGGCGGCAGCGCGGCCTCGGGGGCGAAGAGTTCCATGGCCAGCCAGGTGAACAGTCCCAACAAGATGGACAGGCCGGCGCCGGCGTTGTTGGCGCGCTTCCAGAACAGGCCCGCCACCAGCGGCACGAAGGCGGTGGCCAGAGTGACCTTGTAGGCGTTCTCCACCATGCTGTGGATGCTGGTTTCGTGTTGCAGCGACCACAGCGAATAGAGCACCACGCCGACGGTGAACACCACCACGACGCCGCGGGTGATGGCGAGGAAGTGGCGATCCTCCAGGTTCCGCTCGGACAGGAAGCCCTTGAGGATGTTCTCGGAAATGGTCACCGAGGGCGCCAGCAGGGTGCCCGAGGCGGTGGACATGATCACTGACAGCAGGGCGCCGAAGAAGATGATCTGCGCCACCAGCGGCAGGTGGGCGGCGACGAAGCCGGGCAGCACGCGTTGCGCGTCCTCTTGCAGCAGGGAACCGGTCAGGGCCGGATCGACCAGGGTGGCGGCGTAGGTGAGATAGAGCGGCACCGCGGCGAACAGCAGGTAGGCGACGCCGCCGATCACCGTGCCCCACACCGCCACGTTCTCGTTCTTGGAACTGTTGGCGCGCTGGAACACGTCCTGCTGGGGCACCGAGCCGAAGCCCATGGTGAGCAGGCCGGCGACGAAGGTGACGATGGCCACCCATTCCAGTTCCGGCCAGAACTCGAACTTGCCCGCCGCCGCCGCGTGCTCGATCACCGGCGCCACCCCGTTCACCTCCGGCATGGCGCCGACCAGCCAGGCGATCCACAGCAGGCCGACGACGATCACCGTCATCTGCAGGAAAGTGGTAAGCGCCACCGACCACATGCCGCCGAACAGGGTGTAGAGCAGCACCACCGAGGCGCCGATGAGGATGCCCTGGGCCTGCGTGATCTCGCCGGCGGAAAGCACGTTGAAGACCAGGCCCAGGGCCACCACCTGCGCCGACACCCAGCCCAGGTAGGACAAGGCGATGGCCAGCGACATCGCCACCTCCACAGGCCGGTTGTAGCGCCGCCGGTAGAAGTCGCCGATGGTCAGCAGGCGCATGCGATAAAGCGGCCGCGCGATGAACAGGCCGAACAGGATCAGCGCCAGCGAGGCGCCGAAGGGATCGGAGATGGTGCCGCCCAGGTTCTCTTCCATGAAGGTGGCGGGAATGCCCAGCACCGTCTCGGCGCCGAACCAGGTGGCGAACACCATGGCGATGACGATGAACATGGGCAGCGAACGGCCCGCCGAGAAATAGTCCTCGGTGTTCTTGACGCGCGTGGCGGCATACATGCCGACGCCGATGGAGAGGATCAGGTAGAGGATGACGAAGCCGAGCAGCATGAAAACCTCTTGAAGAACTGGTCAGGTATCGTGCCTGATGGTCTGCCGGGCGCAGGCCATCACGGAAAACGCCGCGATTATCGGCGATTTCAGGACGAATGTAGCCATGCGCATGCATGCATCACATCACCCAGGTCTATGCGCGACTCTCCCCATAGAATCCCATAACCCTTTTCCGCGCCGCGCGCGTTTACGCGATTAACCATGTCCGATCACCGCACCGACGAGAGCCTCATGCTGGCCTACCGCGACGGCGACGCCGCGGCGTTCGCGGCCTTGTATGGGCGCTGGCGTGGCCGTCTGTACCGCTATCTGGCGCACCAGGCGCGGGACAGCGCGGACGAGCTGTTCCAGGACGTCTGGTTGCGGGTGGTGAACGCGCGGGCGCATTACGAGGTGGCGGCGAAGTTCTCCACCTGGCTGTTCCGCATCGCCCACAACCGGCTGGTGGACCATTACCGGGAACGCGGCCGGAGCACTGTCAAATTTGCCGACACCCGCGAGGCGGAGGTCGACGATGCCGCTGCCGACCCGCCGGCGCCGGCTTGGGAAACACCCCCCGCCATGCTTGATCGACGGCAGGCGGCCGAGCGCATCCTCGATTGCCTGGAGGCTCTACCGCCGCCGCAGCGTGAAGTGTTTCTGATGGCCGAGGAAAGCGGCATGAGCCTGGAGGAAATTGCCAACGCCAGCGGCGTCGGGCGGGAAACCGCGAAAAGCCGGCTGCGCTACGCCCTGGCCCGGCTGCGCCGCTGCCTGGGCGACTTGAGAGAGCAGGAGGGCTGAGATGGACGAACACGATCCCCGACTGAGCGCAGCCTACCGCGCCGCCGAGCATCCGGAACCTCCCCCGGCGCTGGATGCCGCCATCCTCGACGCCGCCCGCCGCGCCGTGGCTGCCGCCCCTCGCCGCCGCCGGTTCGCCTGGGCCGCGCCGATGGCCACCACCGCCGTGCTGGTGCTGGGTATCGCCCTGTTGTTCAGCCTGCAGCGGGAAGCGCCGGAGACCCTGCGCGAGGTGGCGCCCCTGCCGCCGCAAGCCGGCGGCCAAGCCGCCCCGCCTTCACCACCCGCCGCCGTGGCCGACGTGGTGGAGCAGCCCGAGCCGGCAGAACGGGCGAAACCGAGCGCCACCGCCGAGCGGCCGCAGGCAGAGAGACGCGAGGTGGCCGAACCCGCGCCGGCCGCTGCGCCAGCTCCTACCGCCCAGGCAGTCGCTTCCCGGGAAGCTTCGGCTCGGGCGGGTGCCGCAATCGAACCGCGCCCTTTCCCGGCCGAGACAGCCTCCGTTCCCCAACCCACCATGGCCAGCCCGCCCCCTGCGGCGGCCAAGGCCGCGGCCGATCAGGCTGAACGGTTGGAAGCGGCCGCCCCCGCCACGGCCAGATCCCCCGCCCCCGCCGTCAGCCCGGGCATGGCCCGGCTCAAGGCCGCGAGCCCGGCGGCCGAGGCGCCGGAGCCCTGGCTGCAACGCATCCGCCAACTGCTGCGGGAGGGGCGGCTGGAGGAGGCGCGGAAGTCTCTGCAGGCATTGCGCGAGCGCCACCCGGACTTTCCGGTTCCGGAAGATTTGCGGGGAGTGCTGGTTCCCGGTGGGACGCAATAAACCGGGAAAGGCACCTGGCAGAGCCGTTGTCCATGGCTGCCGGCAACAGGATTGCCCGTCACACCGGTGCAGGCCGGTGTCGAGTGCGCGTTGGTCCTGCATCGCCCGGTTGGGCGTGGTGGTTGCGAAGCCGCCCTCCCGCACCCGCCGCTTCATGTCGGCCGCAGGCAACAGTACGCCGAGCCGTGTCGTTGTTTAACCCCATTTCCCAGCGACCGTCGTTTACGCGGATGTCCTTCCCCCCACTCAGGAGACCATCATGCTGAAACGACTGCTTGCCCTCACCCTTCTCGCCGCCAGCCTGCCCGCCCAGGCGGGGCGCCTTCTGGATATGGAAATCGTCGACCGGGCCAGCGGCCAGACCCTGGAGACCTATCGTCACCGCGGCCAGCACTGGGTCGCGGGCCATCCCGCCGAACGCTACGCGGTGCGGTTGGTGAACCGTACCGGCGAGCGCGTGCTGGTGGTGTTGTCGGTGGACGGGGTCAACGCCGTCAGCGGCGAGACGGCGGCGCCCAACCAGTCGGGCTACGTGCTGGATCCCTGGGGGCGCGCGGAGATCGCCGGCTGGCGCAAGAGCCTGAGCGACATTGCCCAGTTCTATTTCACCGCCCTGCCGGATTCCTACGCGGCCCGCACCGAGCGGCCGGACCACGTCGGCGTCATCGGCGCGGCGGTGTTCCGCGAGAAGTCACGGCCCAGGCCGGTGACGCCCGATCTGGCGCAGGCCGTGCCGGGCGCGCGCGGCGAGAGCCGGGCGGCGGAGGCCGCCGCCGATGCTTCCGCCACCGCCGCACCGGGGGCGAAGGCGATGCGCCAGGCGGAACGGCTGGGCACCGGGCACGGCGAGCGGGAGTACGCGCCCACCCGCTACACCGGCTTCGAGCGGGCCAGCAGCGCGCCCGCCGAGATCCTCAGCCTGCGCTACGACAGCCGGGACAACCTGGCGGCGCGCGGCATCCTGCCCAGGCCGCAACCCGCCTGGCCGGAACCCCGGCCCTTCCCCGGCGGCTTCGTGCCGGACCCGAGGGGCTGAGCCGGCGTCAGCGCAGGCCGGGCAGGTTGAGCAGGGCCAGCACGGCCAGCACGGCCAGCAGGGCGGCGATGGCCAGCAGCCGGCGGTTGCGCACCTGCTGCAGGCGCAGCAGGTCGGCGAGGCCATCCTCGATCTTTTCCAGGCGGTCGGCGCGCAGGGCGCGGTGCGCCAGGCGCGGCAGCTGCGGCAGCACGGTGCCCCAGTACGGCGCCTCCTCCCGGAAGGTGCGCAGCCAGCCGCGCCAGCCGATCTGCTCGCTCATCCAGCGTTCCAGATAAGGCTTGGCGGTGGACCACAGGTCGAGTTCCGGGTCGAGCTGGCGGCCCAGGCCCTCGATGTTGAGCAGGGTCTTCTGCAGCATCACCAGTTGCGGCTGGATTTCCATGCCGAAGCGGCGCGAGGTCTGGAACAGGCGCAGCAGCACCTTGCCGAAGGCGATTTCCTTGAGGGGGCGGTCGAACACCGGCTCGCATACCGAACGGATGGCGGCCTCGAATTCGTCGGCGCGGGTTTCCGGCGGCACCCAGCCGGCGTCGAGGTGGGCCTGTGCCACCTTCTTGTAGTCGCGCCGGAAGAAGGCGAGGAAGTTCTGCGCCAGGTAGTTCTTGTCGCCCTCGTTGAGGGTGCCCATGATGCCGAAGTCGAGGGCGATGTACTCGCCGTTGTCGGTGACGAGGACGTTGCCCGGGTGCATGTCGGCGTGGAAGAAACCGTCGCGGAATACCTGGGTGAAGAAGATTTCCACCCCTGACCGGGCCAGGCGCGGGATGTCGACGCCGCGCCGGCGCAATTCGTCGAGCTGGGAGATGGGCGTGCCGTCCATCCAGGTCATGACCATGACCTCCGACGTGCAGTAGTCCCAGAACACCTCCGGCACCTGGAGCGCGCCGGAGCCGGCGAAGTTGCGGTGCAACTGCGAGCAGTTGGCCGCTTCCCGCACCAGATCCAGCTCGTCGTCGAGATGCTTGGCGAATTCGTGCACCACCTCCCGCGGCTTCAGCCGCTTGCCGTCCCACCAGAGGCGCTCGATGAGGCCGGCGATGGCGTACAGGATCTGCACGTCATGGCCGATGACCGCCTGGATTCCCGGGCGCAGCACTTTCACCGCCACCGCTTCGCCACTGACCAGGCGGGCGCGGTGCACCTGGGCGACGGAGGCCGAGGCCACCGGCACCGGCTCGAATTCGGCGAACACTTCCGCCGCCTCGCGGCCATAGGCGCGGCGGATGACCGCCAGGGCCTGGTCGCCGGCGATGGGCGGCACGCGGTCCTGCAGGCGGGCGAGTTCGTCTGCGATGTCGGCGGCAATCATGTCGCGCCGGGTGGACAGCATCTGGCCGAACTTGACGAAGATGGGCCCCAGCGATTCCAGGGCCAGGCGCAGACGCTCGCCGCGCGGCCGCGACAGGTCGCGCCAGAAGAACAGCGCCGACACGGCGAAGCGCACCAGGCGCACGCGCTCGTGGCCGAGGAAGAACTCGTCGAGGCCGAAGCGCGCGGCGGTGAGCAGGATGCGCAGGAGGCGGAGGAGGTACATCAGCCGCGGCGCCGGGCTTCGAGATGCCGCAGGCGTGCCTGCAGCCGGTCGCTGGCTTCGCGCAGGGTGTCCACCTCGGCGACGAAGGCGCGGATGGCTTGCGGGTCGGCCAGCAGGCCGGCCTCGTGCACTGCGTATTCCGCCAGGTTGCGGCCAGCGGATTGCAGGGTGGCGTCGCGCCAGGGGGCGAAGCCGCGCAGGAAGGCATCCACCCGGCTGGCGGCGATGTCGCCCAGCCTGGGGCGCAGGGCCAGCACCCAGTCGAAATCGGCCAGAGCCCGCGCCAGGTCGGCGGCCAGCACGCCGTCGCCCTCGGCGCGGAACAGTTCGTTCAGCGTGCCGCCGCCGAGCCAGCGCGGCAGCGCGGCGGGGTCGGGGGTGAGATGCAGGGCGGCTTCGCCTTCCGCAGGCGCGGCCGTGAAGCCACCCTCCGCATCGACGCCCAGGTCCAGGTTGATGCCGGGCAGGGCCAGGCGGACCGCCTTGCCGGCGTGCCCGGCCAGTCGCGCCCGCGCCGCGGGCTGGGTGACCAGCAGGGCATTGAGGGCGGCGAGCAGGGGAGCGGGCGGAGGAACGGCGGGCATGGTCGGATTGTATTGCAAGGCCGATAATCCGGCCCGATCGCCGCCATCCGGAACCCAAACATGCTCGTCGAAGGGACACCCACCCGCAGCATCCGCTCCCTGCTCGAGGCCGGCGCGCGCCGGGTGGAAATCATCGACCAGACCCGCCTGCCGCATGCCTTCGTGACGTGCGTACTGGCCACGCCGGAAGACGCGGCGGAGGCGATCGCCGTCATGCGCGTGCGCGGCGCGCCGCTGATCGGCGCCACGGCGGCCTACGGCATGGCCCTGGCGGCGGATCGGGACGCCTCCGACGCGGGGCTGCGGCGGACCGGCGATTTCCTCGTCGCCACGCGTCCCACCGCGGTCAATCTGCGCTGGGGTGTGGAGCGCATGCTCAAGCAGCTGCTGGCCCGCCCGGTGAGCGAGCGCTCACCGGCGGCCTGGGCCGAGGCGGCGGCGATCTGCGAGGAAGACGTCGAGCAGAACCGCGCCATCGGCCGCCACGGCCTGGAACTGATCCGCGCCGCCCGCCGCGACGGCGTGGTCAACGTGCTCACCCACTGCAACGCCGGCTGGCTCGCCACCGTCGACTGGGGGACCGCCCTGGCGCCTGTCTTCGCAGCCGCCGAGGCCGGCATTCCGCTGCACGTCTGGGTCGACGAGACGCGGCCGCGCAACCAGGGCGCCAGCCTCACCGCCTGGGAACTGGCGCAGGCCGGCATTCCGCACACGGTCATCGCCGACAACGCCGGCGGCCACCTGATGCAGCACGGCCGCGTCGACCTGTGCATCGTCGGCACCGACCGGGTCGCGGCCAACGGCGACGTCGCCAACAAGATCGGTACCTATCTCAAGGCCCTCGCCGCCTTCGACAACGGCGTGCCGTTCTACGTCGCCGCGCCGGGACCCAGCATCGACTTCCGCCTGGCGGAGGGCGGCGACATTCCCATCGAGGAGCGCGACGCCGAGGAGGTGGCCCGCATCCAGGGCCTGGCGCCCGACGGCAGCCTGCTCAGCGTTCGCCTGATCCCCGCCGGCAGCGCCTGCGCCAATCCGGCCTTCGACGTCACTCCCGCCCGCCTGGTCAGCGGCCTCATCACCGAGCGGGGGGTGTGCGCCGCCAGCCGGCAAGCCCTGGCGGCTCTTTTCCCGGAGCGCGCATGACGCCGAATCCCTCCGATCTGCCCGCCCTGGTCGCGGTGTATGCCCGCCGCAGCGTGGAAGTCGGGCTCAACCAGGGCGCTTCCGGAAATGTGAGCGCCCGCTCACCCGGCGGCTTCCTGATCACGCCCTCGGGACGTGACATGAGCACGCTGGCCGCCGCCGACATGGTACCGGTGGACCTGGACGGTGCCGCGCCGGAAGGCATGCAGCCTTCCAGCGAATGGCGCTTCCACCGCGACATCTATGCCGCCTTTGCCGAGGCCGGCGCCATCGTCCACGCCCATTCCCCTTTCGCCGTGGCCCTGGCCTGCCTGCGCCGCGACCTCCCCGCCTTCCACTACATGGTGGCAATGGCGGGCGGCGCCGACATCCGCTGCGCCCGCTACGCCACCTTCGGCACCCAGGCGCTGTCCGACGCGGTGCTGCAAGCCCTGCAAGGCCGGCGCGCCTGCCTTATGGCCAACCACGGCCTGCTCGCCTGGGGCGGCAACCTGGCCGACGCGCTGGCCCTGGCGGTGGAAGTGGAGGCCCTCAGCGGCCAGTACCTGCGTTGCCTGCAGGCGGGCGGGCCGGTGCTGCTGAGCGGCGCCGAAATGGACGAGGCGATCGAGCGTTTCCGGGATTACGGCCGCCGACCGTGATGCGCCGCCTGGGGCTGTTCGCCCTGACGTTCGATGAGGGATGGTGCGCGATTTCAGCTGCGGCTTAGGTGGAGGTGGTTTCCAGCATGGCCGCCCGCGCGGCGCCGCGCAGGCCGATGTCGGCGTCCAGCACCACCGCCACCGGCAGGCTCCGCGTCCACTCGGCGAAACGTCCCTTGGCGTGAAATCCGCGCAGGAAGTCGCCGTTGCGCAGCGCCGGCAGGACTTGCGGGGCGATGCCGCCGGCCAGAAAGACACCGCCTTCGGCGCGCGCCGCCAGGGCCAGGTCGCCGGCGGTCTGGCCGAGGATTTGCGCGAACAGGCGCAAGACATGCGCGGCGGCCGCGTCGTCGCCGGTCAGGCCGGCGGCGGTGATGGCCGGTGCGGGATGCGTCTCGTGCAGCAGGGGTGAATCGACGCGGCCGACTTCCGCCAGACAGAAGCGGTACAGCTCGACGATGCCCGGCCCGGACAGGATGCGCTCCACCGAAACGCGTCCGTGCGCGCGGCGCAGATGGGCGAGCAGCCGGTCCTGCGTGGCGTCGAGCGGGGCGAAGCCGATGTGGCCGCCTTCCGAGGCGAGCGGGCGATAGCCGCCGTCGCGCCAGACGCACAGGCAGACGCCCAGGCCGGTGCCGGCGCCGAGGGCGAGCCGCGGCGCGTTGGCGACGGCATCGCCGGCCTGCAGCGGCGCGAGCTGCTCCGCGCGGAGGCCGTCGAGACCCCAGCCGACGGCGGCGAAGTCGTTCACCAGGAGGGTGTTGCGGAAGCCGAAGCGGGCCGCCAGGACGGACGCGTCGACGTTCCAGTCGAGGTTGGTGAAGCGCGCGCGACGGCCGTCGGTGGGGCCGGCCACGGCCAGGCAGCAGGCTTCCGGCGCCGACTCCGCGCCCAGGAAGTCGGTGAGGATGGCTTCCAGGTCGGCATGCCCGCGGCTGGCATAACGGGCCGCGCGCAGGATGTCGACACCATCCCGACCGGCCTCGGCGATGGCCAGGCGACAGTGGGTGCCGCCGATGTCGCCGGCGAGCACCCTCATGACCAGAGGCGGCGTTCGGCGCGCAGGTAATGCGCGCGCAGCCAATGGTCGAGACTGAGCTTGCCGGGGCCGGCGAGGATCAGGGGCAGGAACAGGACGAGATAGATCAGCGGCAGTTTCCAGCCGCCCTCGCTGATGGTGTAGCCGAGGCCGGCGTGCATCGAGTAGATGGCCACCAGGGTGAGGATGGACAGGGAAACGGCGAAGAAGCGGGTGGCCAGCCCCAGCACCAGGGCGACGGCGCCGAGCAACTCGAACCAGGTGGCGAGTTGCCAACTCAGTTCGGCCGGCACAAGGTTGAAGGGGAAGGGAAAGCTGTCGCGAACGTCGCCGAACCAGTTCTGGCCATGGAGTTTTTCCACGCCCGCGTCCCAGAATTCCTTGGCCAGTAGCAGGCGCAAAGCCAGCGGCGCGAGCCAGGGGGCCGCCGCGTCGAGGGTGGCGAGCAGGTCCTTCAGGCGTTGCAGGATGTGTTCCATGGTCACTCTCCGTTTGCGTGCACGACGATGGCGTTGCGCCCGCTTTGCTTGGCTTTGTAGCAGGCGGCGTCGGCGGCCGCCAGGCATTCGTCGAGCGAGGCCCAGTGCGGCGGTACGTGCACCACGCCGATACTCGCGCCGACCTGGTGGCTGTGGCCGTTCCAGTCCAGACGCAGGCCGGCGATGCCATCCCGCAGGCTGGCGGCGATGTGCTCCGCCATGTCGTGGGGACAGGCCGTAAGCAGCAGGCCGAATTCGTCGCCGCCCATGCGGGCGAGGAAGTCGCTCTCGCGGATGCGGCACAGCATGAGTGCTGCGATGCGGCGCAACAGTTCGTCGCCAGCGGCGTGGCCGGCGCTGTCGTTGACGTTCTTGAAGTAGTCGAGGTCGATGAACAGCAGGGATAAAGGCAGGTCGCCGGCACGGCGGCTGACGAGGATGCGCGACACGCGATCCTCGAAGGCGCGCCGGTTCTGCAGGCCGGTGAGCGCGTCGTGCTCCGCCTGCCAGGCAAGCTTGCGGCTCAGTTCGCGCTGTTCGCTGACATCGCGCAGCACCAGCACGCCGCCGCCGATTTTGCCGCGCTCGTCATGAATTGGAGAACAACGACCCGCCACTTCGTGCTCCAGTCCGAAGCCGCTGGTCAGCACGGCCGCCTCCGGCAGATCGAAGCCGCTGCCTTGCAGGGTTTCCGCCAACAGGCGGGCGGCGAGATCCGCCCGCGTGCCGCGTTCCGACAGATGCAGGACCTGGGTGAAGGGCCTGCCCTGCGATGTCTCGGCATCGACGCCGAGCAGATGACCCATCGCCGGGTTGAGGTAGCGCAGCACGCCATCGCGGTCGAAGCGCAGCACGCCGTCGCCAATGGCGCGCAGGGTGACCTGGGCGCGCTCCTTGGCCTCGAACAGGGCTTTCTCAAGGCGCCGGCTGAGACGAACCACGAACACCGCGATGCTGATTCCCACCAGCATGGCGGCGGCGGAGAGGGCCATGGCCAAACTCTTGGCGCGGTCGCGGGCGGCCACGGCGTCGCGCATGGCCGCCTCGTTTTTCGCGCGTTGCATGTCCAGCAGCGCTTTCCAGCCCCGCATCATGCTTTCCTGGTGCGGGCGCAGCACGTCGCGGATGCGATCGCGTGCGGCTTGCAGGGCATCGCGCCGCAGCAGGTCGATGATCTCCCCGGTGATCTCCTCGACCTTGCGCAAGTCGTCACGGGTGTTCTGCCAGAGGTTCAGTTCCTCAGCATCCAGGGGCAGGGCGAGAAACTGGTCGCGGACCTGGATGAAGGCGCCCGCCATCTGCGCAAAACGCATCAACTCCTCGTCACGCGCAAAGGGGTCTTCCAGATTCGCGGCCAGCAGCAGGGACTGGTGGCGGGCCTGATGCAGGCCGTGCATGCCGGTCGCGAAGGAGGCCTTCTGGTTGCGCTCGGAGACGATGGCGGTGAGCTGGTCGCTGAGGCGGTGGATATGGGTGACTCCGACGGCGGCGACCGACAGCAGCAAAAGCAGGATGACGCCGAAACCGGCGACCACGGGGACCAGGGCGGAGGGTGTTTTCACGTGCTGGAGCGGGAGGTGGGCCGAGCCGCCCGTGCACGTCCCGGGCAGGAGAGGAAAGGATGGACCGAGCCGTGATGTCGGTCACTCGATGTTGCGGACTGCGCGCCGGCGCGCATCGCGGGTCTCCTCGCGCGTGGTTTGCCCCGTATGCTGCGTTGCCCGGGCTCGCGCGTCAATCGATCAGATCAAGTTCGAGCAATTCGTCGCTGAGACCGCTGCGGTCGTCGCTGAGCACATGCAGCACGCGGCTCTCGCGGCCGTATTCCCAGGGCTGGCCATGCTGGTCGACCAAAAGTGTGGCGGCGGATTCCGGTTCGAGCACCAGGGCGGGGGGAGATTCCAGTACTTCCACCACCACGCAGACCTCGCCCCGGTGATGCACGCGCAGCCCGATCAGGCTGCGCAGGTGGGGCAGGGAGATGGTCATCTCGCCCACTGGACTCCCCTCCTGTCGCTGCGCGACGGAGGGCTGGCTTTGCACAGCCAGCCCGTTAGGCGGGCGCGAAGCTGTACTTCGCGATACCCCCGCCTCACCCTCCCGAGGGGAGGCTGCACTCCTCCTTGGGACGGTCGGACGGGGACGCTCATGCGCGCAGGCCCAGCAACCACTGAGCGTAGACCCCTTCGGCGCAACGTTGCAGGGCGGGCAGGTGGGTGGCCGCCTGGCTTTGCATCCGCTCCGCGCTTTGCACCGCCGGGCCGCGCGCGGCGGCGAGTTCGTCGGCGCCCACCTCGCACCATTCCTGGATCATGGCCTCGGTCATCTCCACGTGGCATTGCAGCCCTAAGTGCTTGCCCAGGGCATAGGCCTGGTTGGCGCAGTGCGGGCTGGACAGCAGGTGGACCGCGCCGGGCGGCAGGGAGAAGGTTTCACCGTGCCAGTGAAAGGCCTGGAAGGAAGGCATGTCGCCGAACCAGGCGCGCGCCTCAGGCGAGTCGGCCACGCGCACCTCGCCCCAGCCGATCTCCTGCACCGGGTTGCGGCCGACCACGCCGCCCAGGGCCTTGGCGATGAGTTGTCCGCCGAGGCAGTGGCCGAGCACCGGGATGTCGCGCGCCACCGCCGCACGGATCAGTTCCAGCAGCGGCGGGATCCAAGGCAGAGGGTCGTTCACGCTCATCGGTCCGCCCATGAAGACCAGCCCGGAGAAGCCATCGGGCGTGGCGGGCACGGCATCGCCGGCGTCGATGGCGATGAGCCGCCACGGCAACTGGCGGGCTTCGATGACCCGGGCGAAATGACCCGGGCCTTCACTTGCGGCGTGGCGGAAGATGGCGATGGGCTTCATGCGGCGCGGTCTGGCGTGGGAGATGCCGCGCATTATGCGCCTGATGCGAGAACCAGGCGGAGGCCCCGGCTGGCGGGGATGCGAGCCCTGGAGCAATGCGATACGGGTCGCAGCTCAGGCCTGCGGGGTCTTGTCGTTCTCGATCAGTGCGTAGGCGGAGTGGTTGTGGATACTTTCGAAGTTTTCGGCCTCGACTACGTACGCATCGATGCGCGCATCCCGGTTCAGCGCCGCCGCGACGTCGCGCACCAGGTCTTCGACGAACTTGGGATTTTCGTAGGCGCGCTCGGTCACGAATTTCTCGTCGGGCCGCTTGAGCAGGCCGTAGAGCTGGCTGGAGGCATTGTCCTCGGCGATCTTGATGATGTCCTCGATCCAGACGAAGGCATTGGTGCGCACGGTGATGGTGACGTGCGAGCGCTGGTTGTGGGCGCCGTACTCGGAAATCTTCTTGGAGCAGGGGCACAAGCTGGTACAGGGCACCAGCACCTTCATGGTTTGCAGGTACTCGCCGTTCTTGATTTCGCCGATGAAGGTGACGTCGTAGTCCATCAGGCTCTGCACCCCGGACACGGGAGCCTTCTTGTTGACGAAGTAGGGGAAGTTCATCTCGATGTGGCCGGACTCCGCCTCCAGCTTCTTCACCATCAGGCGCAGCACGTCCTCGAAGGATTCCACCGAGAATTCCCGCTCGTTGCCGTTGAGGATCTCGATGAAGCGGGACATGTGGGTGCCCTTGAAGTGATGCGGCAGATAGACGTACATGCCGAAGCTGGCGATGGTGTGCTGGGCGCCGCCGGTCTTGTCGAGGACCCGCACCGGGTGGCGGATGGCCTTGATGCCGACCTTGTCGATGGCGATCTGGCGCGAGTCGGGATAATTCTGCACGTCGGCGATGGCCGGAGTGGGGCAGGGGTTGGCGGTATTGCAGACCGCTTCGCAGGTGCTCATGGCGAATTCCTGAATGGAGTTGGACGCAGTATAAACTGCTGCAATAGTTGAGTAAATAGATCAGGTAATAGCGAACGCGCGGATGGCGGCTTCCACGCCGGCCGCGTCCAGGCCACAACGCCGCAGCAGTTCGGCCGGATCGCCATGCTCGACGAAACGGTCGGGCAGGCCCAGGTGCAGGATCGGCCGACAAACGCCCATCTCGGCGAGGGCTTCGGCGACGGCTGCGCCGGCGCCGCCCATGACCACGTTCTCCTCGACGGTCACCAAATGACTGTGGGTTTCGGTGAGCCGGCGCAGCAAATCGCGATCCAGGGGTTTGACGAAGCGCATGTCGGCGACGCTGGCATCCAGTTTGTCGGCCGCGGCGAGGGCGGGCGTCAGCATGCTGCCGAAAGCCAGGATGGCGATGTCGCGGCCCTCGCGACGGAGCACGCCGCGGCCGATGGGCAGCGTCTCCAGGCCGGGATCGATGGCGGCGCCCGGTCCGGTGCCGCGCGGATAGCGCACCGCGCTGGGGCCGTCATGCTGGAACGCGGTGCTGAGCAGACGGCGGCATTCGTCCTCGTCGGAGGGCGTGGCGATGAGCAGATTGGGCACGCAGCGCAGGAAGGAGAGATCGAAGGCGCCGGCGTGCGTGGGACCGTCGGCGCCGACCAGGCCGGCGCGGTCGATGGCCAGCAGCACCGGCAGCTTCTGCAGGGCGATGTCGTGGATGAGCTGGTCGTAGGCGCGCTGCAGGAAGGTCGAGTAGATCGCCACTACCGGTTTGCGGCCCTCGCAGGCGAGACCCGCGGCGAAGGTGAGGGCGTGCTGCTCGGCGATGCCGACGTCGAAGTAGCGGTCGGGGAAGCGCGCGGCGAAATCGTTGAGTCCGGAACCCTCGCACATGGCCGGGGTGATACCCACCAGGCGCTCGTCGGTTGCCGCCATGTCGGACAGCCACTGGCCGAACACCTCGGTGTAGCTGGGCTTGCTGGCGGCCTTGGCTTCGACGCCCACTTCGATCTTGAACTTGCCGACGCCGTGGTACAGGCAGGGATTGGCCTCGGCCGGGTTATAGCCGCGCCCCTTCTGCGTGATGATGTGCAGGAATTGCGGGCCCTTGAGCTGGCGGATGTTGGCCAGTGTCGGAATCAGCGCGTCCAGGTCGTGGCCGTCGATCGGACCCAGGTAATTGAAGCCGAACTCCTCGAACAGGGTGCTGGGGGTCACCATGCCCTTCAGGTGTTCCTCGGCCCGCCGCGCCAGTTGGTGGATGGGCGGCAGATTGGAAAGGAGGCGCTCGCCGGTGCTGCGCAGGTTGTTGTAGAGGCGACCAGACATCAGCTTGGTCAGGTAGGCGTTGAGGGCGCCGACGTTGGCGCTGATCGACATGTCGTTGTCGTTGAGGATCACCAGCAGGTTGGCGTCCATGGCGCCGGCGTTGTTCAGGGCCTCGAAGGCCATGCCGGCGGTCATGGCGCCGTCGCCGATGACCGCCACCACGCGACGCTCCTCACCCTTCAGCCGGGCGGCGACGGCCATGCCGAGGGCGGCGGAGATCGAGGTGCTGGAATGGCCGGCGACGAAGGCGTCGTACTCGCTTTCCTCGCGCTTGGGGAAGCCCGACAGGCCGTCGGTCTGGCGCAGGGTGTGCATGCGCTCGCGGCGACCGGTGAGTATCTTGTGCACGTAGGTCTGATGGCCGACGTCCCAGACGATGCGATCGGCCGGGGTGTCGAAGACGTGGTGCAGGGCCAGGGTAAGCTCCACGACGCCCAGGTTGGAAGCGAGATGGCCGCCGGTCTTCGAAACGCTGTCGATGACGAAGGCGCGCAGTTCGCCGGCCAGGGCTTTCAGGTCGGCGCGGCCCATGCTCTTGAGGTCGGCGGGGCTGTGCAGGTTTTCCAGCAGGCTCATGGGGACTTTCGCATCAGTAGCGGCGCTCGACGATGAAACGCGCGATCTCGGACAGGCGGCGGGCGGCAGGTCCGAAGGGCTCGATGGCGCGTTCGGCGTCGGCGATCAGTTCGGCCGCGTAGCCACGGGCATCGCGGGCCGACATCAGGGTGAGATAGGTGGCCTTGCCCTGGGCGGCATCCTTGCCGGCGGTCTTGCCCAGGGTGGCGGTATCGGTTTCCGCGTCGAGCACGTCATCCATGACCTGGAAGGCGAGACCGACGCAGCGGGCATAACGTTCCAGGCCGGCGCGGGCGTCCGCGGCCAGCGGCCCGGCGGAAAGGGCGCCGAGCAGCACCGCGGCCTGGATCAGCGCCCCGGTCTTGTGGATATGCATGAATTCCAGTTCGGCCAGATCCAGGGTCTTGCCGGTGCTGTCGAGGTCCACCGCCTGGCCGCCGGCCATGCCGCGGGATCCGGAGGCGCGTGCCAGCAGGCCGAGCATTTCCACGCGCGTTTCGCCATACAGCCCGGGCAGCGGCCGGGCCAGCACGTCGAAGGCGAGGCTTTGCAGGGCATCGCCCACGAGCAGGGCGGTGGCCTCGTCGAAGCGCACGTGGCAGGTGGGCTTGCCCCGGCGCAGATCGTCATCATCCATGCAGGGCAGGTCGTCGTGGGTCAGCGAATAGACGTGGATGAGTTCCACCGCGCAGGCGGCCGGCTCGACGTGGTCGGCATCGGCTCCGGCCGCTTCGCCGGCGGCGAAGGCCAGCATGGGTCGCACCCGCTTGCCGCCACCGAGAGCGACATAGCGCATGGCGGCGTGCAGTCCTTGCGGGGCCAGGGACTCCGCCGGCAGCGCCCGATCCAGGGCGCTTTCCATGCGCGTCTGCACGGCGCGGGACCAGGCGGCGAAATCAGCCATCCCGGTTTTCCGGATCGAAATCCTTCAGCACGCCGTTCTCCAGAATCTTCACCTGCTGTTCGGCTTCGTCGAGGGTACGTTGACAGTATTGCGAGAGCAGCATGCCGCGCTTGTAGCCGGCCAGGGATTCCTCGAGGGAGAGTTGACCGGCCTCCAGCTTCTCGACGAGCTGTTCAAGCTCGCGCATGGCCCCCTCGAAATCCTTGGGCGCGTTCTCCGCCGGGAAAAGCTCCTGATTGGCGGAAGTGGGTTTCGTGGTCTTCGGCATGGCGGTGGGGGGATTGGTGGGCCCGCAGGGACTTGAACCCTGGACCAAAGGATTATGAGTCCTCTGCTCTGACCAACTGAGCTACAGGCCCGGCGGGGCGGACTGGCCTCCCCATACAACGGTCAATCGAGAAAGCTGCGCAGGCGCTCGGAACGGGACGGGTGGCGCAGCTTGCGCAGGGCCTTGGCCTCGATCTGGCGGATGCGTTCGCGGGTGACGTCGAACTGCTTGCCCACTTCCTCCAGGGTATGGTCGGTGTTCATCTCGATGCCGAAACGCATGCGCAGGACCTTGGCCTCGCGCGGCGTCAGGCTGTCGAGAATTTCCTGGGTGACGAATTGCAGGCTGGAGTAGAGGGCGGATTCGGCCGGGGACAGAGTGGACTGGTCCTCGATGAAATCGCCCAGGTGGGAATCCTCGTCGTCGCCGATGGGGGTCTCCATGGAGATGGGCTCCTTGGAGATCTTCATGATCTTGCGGATCTTGTCCTCGGGCATCTCCATCTTTTCCGCCAGCGTGGCCGGATCCGGTTCCAGGCCGGTCTCCTGCAGGATCTGGCGGCTGATGCGGTTCATCTTGTTGATGGTCTCGATCATGTGCACCGGGATGCGGATGGTGCGCGCCTGGTCGGCGATGGAACGGGTGATGGCCTGGCGGATCCACCAGGTGGCGTAGGTCGAGAACTTGTAGCCGCGGCGGTATTCGAACTTGTCCACCGCCTTCATCAGGCCGATGTTGCCTTCCTGGATCAGATCGAGGAATTGCAGGCCGCGATTGGTGTATTTCTTGGCGATGGAGATGACCAGACGCAGGTTGGCCTCGATCATCTCGCGCTTGGCGCGGCGGGCCTTGGCTTCGCCGGTGGACATCTTCTTGTTGATGTCCTTCAGCGCCTTGACCGGGATGCCGGCCTTTTCCTGCAAGGATCTGAGCTTGTCCTGGCGCTCCATGATGGTGTACTGGTGGCGCGCCAGTTGCTCGACATAAGGCGCCTTGCCGGCCAGTTCCTGGGACAGCCAGGCCGCATCGCCCTCGAGGCCGGGGAAGGTCTTGATGAAGTGGGCGCGCGGCATGCCGGACTTGTTCACGGCCATGTCCATGATGGCGCGCTCGTGCCCGCGCACTTCCTCGACGATGCCGCGCACACTGTCGCACAGGGCGTCCACCTGGCGGGCGGTGAAGCGGATGCCCAGCAGCATGGCGGAGACGTCGTCGAGCAGCTTCTGGTATTGCTTGCTGGCGAAGCCGTATTTGTTCAGGGCCGGCCTCATCTTGTCATGGCACTTGCGGATGACGGTGAAGCGCTCCAGTGCGTCGGCCTTGAGCTGGGCCAGGTTGGCGGCGGTGATGGCGGCGCTGGCGGCTTCGTCCTCCTCCTCGTCGTCGCCCTCGGGTTCTTCGGCGGCGCTCTCCATGACGATGTCCTCGCCGGAGCTGTCCATGAGGCCGTCCACCAGGTCATCGATCTTGAGTTCGTCGCGTTCGACCTTGCTGGCCAATTCCAGGATCTGGGTGATGGTGAGCGGGCAGGCGGAAATGGCCTGCACCATGTGCTTGAGGCCTTCCTCGATGCGCTTGGCGATTTCGATCTCACCCTCGCGCGTGAGCAGGTCCTTGGTGCCCATCTCGCGCATGTACATGCGCACCGGGTCGGTGGTGCGGCCGAATTCGGCGTCGACGCTGGACAGGGCTGCTTCCGCTTCCTCAGCGGCGTCCTCGTCGGCCACCGGCGCCGGAGTCTCCGACATCAGCAGTTCCTCGGCGGCGGGCGCCTGATCGAAGACCTGGATGCCCATGTCGTTGATCATGCTGATGACGCTCTCGATCTGCTCGGCGTCGAGCATCTCGTCGGGCAGGTGGTCATTCACCTCGGCATAGGTCAGGTAGCCCCGTTCCTTGCCCAGCATGATCAGGTTCTTCAGGCGGGTGCGGCGCGCCTCCACGTCGAGCTTGCTGTCCTGCTGGGTGATCGCCTGGGCGAGCAGGGCGGCTTTGCCGGCGGCATCCTTTTTCTTGCCGGGCGGACGGCCGGGGGCCTTGCCGGGGCTTTTGTCAGCCGGGGCGCTCTGCTTGGGAGTCTTGGTCGCCATTGTTGGAATCGCTCCGTGAGAAACTGCGGAAAAACGCAATATTATACATGAACTTGGGTGCCCGGTCCGGGGCTGGTGCTAAGAGCCTACTGAAATAGGCTCCGAGTTCGACCCGCTTTGCTCAGGCAGGTTTCCGGTTTTTCAGGGAAGCCAGCAGGCGGGCTTTCTCCTGCGCGCTGAGTTCACTGGGTTTGCGCGCCGACAATTCGCGCACCGTGCTGCCGCCGGCCTGTGCCAGCAGGGATTTCAGGGCGCCCTGGAAATCGGCTTCCACATCTTCCTCCGCCCCCCAGTTCATGGTTGCGGAATTGGCGGATTCAAGAGGGGCCTGTTCGGGTTTTCCGCGAAAGTGCTCGAGCAGGGCGGGCCGGCTGAGTTCCGGATGTTCACGCAGCAAGGCGGCCACGGAGGCCAGCGCCTGGGCGTCGATATCGCCGCTGTCGGGCAGATCGGACAGGCGCGCGGCGCGCGACGGGTTGTCCAGGACGGCTTGCAGAAGGACCCGCCACAGGCTGGGCTGCACGGCTGCCCGGCCCGCCGGCTGCGCGCGTCCAGCCGGCTTGCCGGAAAATCGGGCGGCGCGGGCCGGGCCTGGGGTGTCGAGCCCGCTCAGTTCGCCCAGCCGCCGGTGCAGCGCCCGCGCCAGCAGGGGCGCCTGGGTGAGCTTGGCGAGATGGGGCTTGGCCAGGGTGGCGAGGCGCACCTTGCCTTCCTGGGAGGACAGGTCGGTCTGGGCGCCGAGTTCGGCGAACAGGAAATCCGACAGGGGCGTGGCCTTGTCGCATAGCTTGCGGAAGGCTTCCGCCCCCTGGGCCTGGACGAAGCTGTCCGGATCCTCGCCCTCGGGCAGAAACAGGAAGCTGAGCAGCTTGCCGTCGCGGACCTGCGGCAGGCTGTTCTCCAGGGCGCGCCAGGCGGCCTTGCGGCCGGCGTTGTCGCCGTCGAAGGCGAAGACGATCTCGTCCACCAGGCGCAGGAGGCGGGTGAGGTGGTCCGGGGTGATGGCGGTGCCCAGGGTGGCCACCGCGTTCTGCACCCCGTATTGGTCCAGCATCACCACGTCCATGTAGCCCTCCACCACCAGCACCCGGTTCTCGCCCTGGATGGCGCGGCGGTGTTCGTGCAGGCCGTAGAGTTCCCGGCCCTTGTGGAACAGCGGGGTTTCCGGGGAATTCAGGTACTTCGGCTCGCCCGCGCCCATGACCCGGCCGCCGAAGGCGATGACCTTGCCGCGCTCGTTGCGGATGGGGAACATGACGCGATCGCGAAAGCGGTCGTAGCGCTTGCCCTCGTTGGCGATGACGAGGCCGGCTTCCACCAGCAGCGGGTCCTGGTAGTCGGCGAAGGCGGCGGCGAGCGGCTGCCAGTCGTCGGCGGCGTAGCCCAGGGCGAAGCGGGCTGCGGTCTCGCCGGTGACGCCGCGCTTTTTCAGG
Source organism: Betaproteobacteria bacterium (assembly GCA_016873935.1). Lineage (GTDB taxonomy): Bacteria > Pseudomonadota > Gammaproteobacteria > Burkholderiales > Thiobacillaceae > PFJX01. Next base: position 22,373 of record VGVT01000034.1, read on the forward strand.
TAGGCGATGGCCGGCTCGGCGGATTTCAGGGCCTGGCGGTAGTGGCGGCCGGCCACCTCCATGCGCTCGTAGAGCTTGTCGCGCCGGGTTTCCTCCTCCGGTGCCTGCCGGCTGCCGTCGTCGGGCACCTGCAAGCCGACCTGCCCAGCGAGTTCCTTCACCGCCTCGACGAAGCTGTAACCGGCGTGCTCCATGAGGAAAGTGATGGCGGTGCCGTGCGCGCCACAGCCGAAGCAGTGATAGAAATGCTTGGTGGGGCTCACCGAGAAAGAGGGGGATTTCTCGTTGTGGAAGGGACAGCGGGCCTGGTAGTTGGCGCCGGCCTTCTTGAGGGGGACGTAACGCTCGACGACCGCGACGATGTCGGTGCGGTCAAGCAACTGCTGGATGAAATCCTGGGGGATCATGCCCAGGATTCTAGTCGGTGGATCAGCCCAGGGCGGCCTTGACTTGGCCGGAGACGCTGGTCATGTCGGCGCGGCCGGCAAGCCGGGGCTTCAGCCAGGCCATGACCTTGCCCATGTCCTTGGCGGAGGTGGCGGCAGTCTCGGCCACCGCCTGCTTGACCAGGGCGGCCACTTCCTCGGCCGACAGGGGCTGGGGCATGTAGGCGGAGAGCACGCCGATCTCGAATTTCTCCTGGTCCGCCAGATCCATGCGGTTCGCGGCCTCGTACTGGGTGGCGGAATCCTTGCGCTGCTTCAGGAGTTTCTCGATGACAGCAGTGACGGCGGCGTCGTCCAACTGGATGCGCTCGTCCACCTCCCGCTGCTTGATGGCGGCGAGCAGCAGGCGCACGGCGGACAGGCGGGCCGTATCCTTGGCGCGCATGGCGGTCTTCATGTCTTCGGTGATGCGTTCCTTGAGCGTCATGGCGATTCCGGATCGAACAACAGCAATGCATGGAAAAAATGCAAACGGGCCTGTACAACAGGCCCGTGGCTTGAAGCGGCTGAAGCAGCCGATCAGTACATCTTGGGCGGCAGGGTCTGGCTGCGCAGGCGCTTGTGATGACGCTTCACGGCAGCGGCCAGCTTGCGCTTGCGTTCCTGGGTCGGCTTCTCGTAGAACTCGCGTGCACGCAGTTCCGTCAGCAGACCGGTTTTCTCGATGGTGCGCTTGAAGCGGCGCATGGCGACTTCAAACGGCTCGTTTTCCTTGACTCGAACGCTGGGCATGTCTCGTTCCTGCTACCTGTGAATGTGGGAGGGACCAAAAAAGGTGGCGGATTCTATACCGGGACCGCGTGTCGTTTCAATACAATTCAGACCTTTACCCGTAACCCCGCGCCAACAGGCGCAGGCAAGCTCATGAAAATCCTCGGCGTCGAGTCCTCCTGCGATGAAACCGGCCTCGCCGTGTTCGACACCGAGGCCGGTATGCTGGCCCATGCCGTCCACTCGCAGGTGGCCATGCACGCCGAATACGGCGGCGTGGTGCCGGAACTGGCCTCGCGCGACCACATCCGCCGCGTCATCCCCCTCACCCGGACCGTGCTGAAGCAGGCGGGACTGGCCCTGGACGACCTCGATGCCGTCGCCTACACCCAGGGACCGGGCCTGGCAGGAGCCCTGCTGGTGGGGGCCGGCTTCGCCAATGCCCTGGCGGCGGCGCTGCGTATTCCCGCACTCGGCATCCATCATCTGGAAGGCCATCTGCTCTCGCCCCTGCTGGCGAATCCGCGGCCCGAGTTCCCCTTCGTCGCCCTGCTGGTGTCTGGCGGCCATACCCAACTCATGCGGGTGGACGGGGTGGGACGCTACGCGCTGCTGGGCGAGACCGTCGACGACGCCGCTGGCGAGGCCTTCGACAAGACCGCGCAACTGCTCGGCCTGGGTTATCCCGGTGGCCCCGCCTTGTCCAGACTGGCCGATACCGGTCATCCCTACCGCTTCGAGCTGCCCCGGCCCATGCTGCATTCCGGCGACCTGGAGTTCAGCTTCTCCGGCCTGAAGACCGCGGTGCTGACCCTGGTGAAGAAGGCGGGACTGGACAACCAGGCGGACATCGCCGCCGGCTTCCAGGCCGCAGTGGTCGACGTGCTGGCGGGCAAATGCCTGGCGGCATTGAAGAAGACCGGTTTGCGGCGGCTGGTGGTGGCGGGCGGCGTGGGGGCGAACCGCGCCCTGCGCGCCCGGCTCGACGCCGAGATGGCGCAACGTCAGCTCACCGTGTTTTACCCGCCCTTGGACCTGTGCACCGACAACGGCGCCATGATCGCCTTCGCCGGTGGATTGCGTCTGGCCGCCGGCCTGCCGGGCGCGGACGGCCGTTTTGCCGTGCGGCCGCGTTGGGACCTGGCCGAGCTGGCGGCGATCGCCGCCTAAGAGCCTATTTTAGTAGGGATCATGCCCCGCGTTGAGGCCAGGAACGGATGGATGCAAGGCGCGACGCGCCGGCCATGGTCATTCCATGGC
>VGVT01000035.1 GCA_016873935.1 Betaproteobacteria bacterium
AAGGGTGAAGGGGGAAGGGTGAAGGGGGAAGGGGGAAGGGGGAAGGGGGAAGGGGGCGGGTCAGGTGAGGGTTTCCAGGATCAGTCTGGCGGATTTTATGCCGCTACGGACCGCGCCTTCGAGGGTGGCCGGGTAATCCCCGGCGGTGTAGTCGCCGGCCAGGTAGAGGCCGGGGACGGGCGTGGCGTTGTCGGGACGGCGCAGGCGCGGCACGCAGGCGAAGGTGGCGCGCTTCTCGACGATGCTCTTCCAGCCCAGCAGAGTCGGCAGGGGACCGAGTTGCGCGGCCAGCAGATCCAGGTATTCGTCGCGCAGGGTCTCGGCCGGTTTCGCCAGATGCGGGCCCTCGGCGCTCACCACGATGGCCACCAGGCCCGCATGCAGGTCGTTGCGTTCAAACGCCCAGGGAGCCTGGCCGCCGCCCAGGCCGAGCATGGGAAAGGGGAAACGCGGCGGCGTGGCGAAATGCAGCCAGAGCGTAAGGATGGGCTGCCAGGCGAGGCCATCAAGTTGCTCCAGCACCGGCTCGGCGCCGGCCAGCCGGCCGAGCAGGTCGGGCAGGCGGGCAGGATGCGCCGCCACCACCACCCGCTCGGCGAGGACGTCCGGCCCCGCCAGGCGGAAGCCGCCCTGCTGGCGGGCGAGGAATTCGACCTTGCAGCCGGTCTCCACGCGTCCGCCCTTGCCGGCGATGAAGGCCGCCGCCGCGTCCGGCAGCAGCAGGCCGAGGTCGGCCCGGTTGAGGACCAGGTCGCTGTCGGCCCGGTCGCCCGCCAGGCTGTCGCGCAGCACGTTGCAGAACACCTGCGCCGAGGCGATCTCCACCGGCGTGTTGAGCGCCGCGATGCAGATCGGTCCCCACAGTCGCTCCACCAGATTCGCCGGTTGTTGCTGGTGGCGCAGGAAGTCGGCGGCGGCCTCGTCGCGAGCCAGGCGGAAGGCGCGTTCCTTCAGGTCATGCATGAGCCTTGCCGCCGCCAGCTTGTCGCGCCAACTCAGCCCGCGCGCGAGGACGAGGCCGGCGGCCAGGTTGAGCGGCGCCGGCAGGCGCGGCAGGCGCAGCACGAAGCCGGGCACGCGCAATTCCAGCGGGCGCCGCTCCAGGAAGTTGTGCGTGCCCAGTCGACCCATGAGGCCCAGGGCCTCGCGGTAGGCGCCGACCATCAGGTGTTGGCCGTTGTCGATGGGGATGCCCTGCCAATCGACGCGGCGGGCGCGGCCGCCCAGCTGCTTTGCGGCCTCGAACAGCTGCACGGGCACGCCGGCGGCGGCCAGTTCCACGGCGCAGGCCAGGCCCGCCCAGCCGCCGCCGACGATGGCGACGGGGTTTTCGCCCGCCGGGGTGATCACGCCGTCACCCAGGTCCGCCAGGCGATCCACAGTTTGCGCAGGGGCGTCAGGGCGGTGCGCTGGTCGAGCACACGGAAGCCGTCGGCGCGGATCTCCTCCAGCAGGGCGCGGTAGATCGCCGCCATGACGAGGCCGGGACGCTGCGCCTTGCGGTCGGCTTCCGGCAGCAGGGCCAGGGCCTCGGCGTAGGTTCGGGTGGCGCGCTGGTACTGGAATTCCATGAGCCGCCGGAAGTTCTCGGTCATGCGGCCTGCGAGCACGTCGGCTTCCGTTACGCCATGTTCAGCCAACTCATCCTGGGGCAGGTAGATGCGGTTTCGGCGGGCATCCTCGCCGACGTCGCGGATGATGTTGGTGAGCTGGAAGGCCAGCCCCAGACGGTTCGCGTACTTCAGGGTGGCGCGGTCGACAGGTTTGTCGAGCGTGCTGCCGAAGATCAGGGCCGCGACTTCCCCCACCACGCCGGCGGCGCGGTGGCAGTAGAGGTTGAGCTGCTTGAAGTCGGCGTAGCGCACCGTGCCCAGATCCATCTCCATGCCGTCGATGATCTGGCCGAAGGCATCCTCGGGCAGGTGGAACGGACCGATGGCCTCGGCCAGCGCCCGCGTCGCCGGATGCTCCGGCCGGCCCGCGTACAGTCGCGCCACCTCGTCCCGCCACCAGGCCAGCTTGGCCCGCGCCAGGCCCGCATCGCGGCATTCGTCGGCGACGTCGTCCACCTCCCGGCAGAAGGCGTAGAAAGCGGTGATGGCCCGGCGCCGCTCGGGCGGCAGGAAGCGGAAGCTGTAATAGAAACTCGAACCGCTGGCGGCGGCCTTCTCCTGGCAATAGGCGTGCGCGTCCATGCTGCCTAGTGCCCACAGCCACCGCTGGCGCAGGACGAGCCCCGTGCCGCGCGGCCACCGCCGGGGAAGAGGGCGCGGCGGAGCATGACGGCGCCATCCTTCCAGCCCAGTTTGGGACGCTGATGGAACATGTCGCCTCGGCTTGCGTGCAGTTGATAGAGGATGCGTTCGCCACCCAGGATGATGAGGCGCATCTCCAGGCCGATGCGTCCCTTCAGCGCGCGGCCCAGGGGGGCGCCGGCCTGCAGCATGCGCCGGGCGCGCTCGATCTGGCCCTTCATGAACTGTTGCCAGAGCGCGTCCACCCGGCCTTCGGCGATCTGGCGCTCGCTGATGCCGAATTTCGCCAGTTCATCCTGCGGCAGGTAGATGCGGCCCTTCTGGTAATCCACCGCCACATCCTGCAGGAAGTTGATGAGTTGCAGGGCGGAGCAGATGCCGTCGGACCAGGCCTGGTGCTTCACGTCCTCGTCGCCGTAGAGCTTCAGCAACAAGCGGCCGATGGGGTTGGCGGAACGGCGGCAGTAGTCCATGACTTCGCCGAAATGGGCGTAGCGGGTTTTCACGCAATCCTGCTCGAAGGCGGCGAGCAGGTCGTGGAACAGGGGATAGGGCAGGCTGTGCGCCCGGATGTGGGGAGCGAGTTCCCGGAACACGGGGTGATCGACATCCTCGCCCCGTTCCAGGGCATGCAGGTGGGCGTGGTATTCCGCCAGCCGGGCCAGACGCCATGCCGCCGCATGCTCGCCCTCGTCGGCGAAGTCGTCGGCGCTGCGGGCGAAGGCGTAGATGGCGCGCACCGCCGGGCGCAGCCGGGCGGGCAGGAAGACCGAGGCCACGGGGAAATTCTCGTAATGCCCGGCATTCACCAGGTGGGCCGTATTCATCGAACGGATACCAATAAAAACAAAGGGTTGCCTCTTGGTCGCTGCGTCTCGCGGCTGGCGGTGAGGGGGCGCGTAGTTTACACTTGGCCGTTTTCGCGAAAGTGGCGGAATTGGTAGACGCACTGGATTTAGGTTCCAGCGGGGAAACCTGTGGGGGTTCGAGTCCCCCCTTTCGCACCAGTCCGGGTTGCATTCAAGGCAGGCGCGTGGCGATTGTCGTGTTTCGCACACGCCGCGCGCGACTGGAGCGTTCGCGGAACGCGGCCCGGGGTGCAACCCGGCGAAAAGATTAGTTGGCATGAATATTGATCGTTCAAGGAAAACCTTATGACTGCAACCGTGGAAACTCTGGAAGGACTCAACCGCCGTGTCACCCTCAACCTCAGCCAGGAGGAGGTGGAGGCGGAAGTGCGCAAGCGCCTGGGGAAGGTAGCCCGCACCGTGCGCATGGACGGTTTCCGTCCCGGCAAGGCGCCCATGAAGCTGGTGGCGGCGCGCTATGCCAACGAGATTCGTGGCGAGGTGATGGGCGAGGCCCTCAACCGCGAGTTTGGCGAGGCCGTGCAGGCCGGCAAGCTGGCCGTGGCCGGCTACCCGCGTTTCGCGCCCGGAGAAAACGGCGCTTTCGTCGCCACCTTCGAGGTGTTCCCGGAAATCCAGGTCGGTGACCTGTCGCAGATCAAGGTGAGCCGTCCCGTGGTCGAGGTCAGCGATGCCGACGTCGACCGCACCCTCGATGTGCTGCGCAAGCAGCGCGTGCAGTACCACGCGGTCGAGCGCGCTGCGTGCGAGGGCGACCGCGTCCACGTGGACTACCAGGGCAGGATCGGCGGTGAGCTGTTCCCCGGTGGCGAGGCCAAGGATTTTCCGGTGATTCTCGGCGAAGGCCGCACCCTGAAGGATTTCGAGGGCAGCCTGGCGGGCATGAAGGCAGGCGAGAGCAAGACCTTCGAGGTCAGCTTTCCCGCCGATTACTTCGCCAAGGAACTGGCGGGCAAGACCGCCAGCTTCGAGGCCACCCTGAAGTCGGTGCACGAGGCGGTGCTGCCGGAAGTGGACGAGGCCATGGCGCAAAGCCTGGGCATCCACGAGGGCGGCGTGACCAAGCTGCGCGAGGAGATCCGCGGCAACCTGGCGCGCGAGGCGAAGCGCCGGGTGCTGGCCAAGGTCAAGGAGCAGGTGTTGAACGGCCTGCTGGAAACCACGCCGTTCGACGTGCCCGGCAGCCTGGTGGCCATGGAACAGCAGGGCCTCAAGGAAAAGGCCTTCAACGACCTGAAGGCGCGCGGCCTGAAGGAACAGGACATCAAGCTGGGTGACGACATCTTCGAGCCGCAGGCCAAGCGCCGCGTCGCCCTGGGCCTGCTGATGGAGGCGCTGATCCGTGAGCAGAAGATCACCGCCAGCGAGGATCAGGTGCGCGCCATGGTGGACGAGTTCGCGCAGAGCTACGAGGACCCTGCCGAGGTGGTGGGCTGGTACTATCAGGACGCTTCCCGCCTCAAGGAGGCGCGCGCCCTGGTGCTGGAAGAGAACGTGGTGCAATGGGTGCTGGAGCGGGCCCAGGTCACCGATGAGACGACCCCGCTGGAAAAACTGATGGGAACCGCCTGATGAGCCACTGGACGCAGGAACCTTCCGGCCTGGGGTACATCCCCATGGTCATCGAGCAGAGCGGGCGCGGCGAGCGCGCCTACGACATCTACTCCCGCTTGCTGAAGGAGCGGGTGGTCTTCCTGGTGGGGCCGGTCAACGACATGAGCGCCAACCTGGTGGTGGCCCAGTTGCTGTTCCTCGAGTCGGAAAACCCGGACAAGGACATCTACCTGTACATCAACTCCCCCGGCGGCTCCATCACCGCCGGCATGGGCATCTACGACACCATGCGCTTCATCAAGCCGGACGTCTCCACCCTGTGCGTGGGCCAGGCCGCCAGCATGGGCGCCTTCCTGCTGTCGGCGGGCGCCAAGGGCAAGCGCTTCGTGCTGCCCAATTCGCGGGTGATGATCCACCAGCCCCTGGGCGGCTTCCAGGGCCAGGCCACGGACATCGAGATCCACGCCAAGGAAATCCTCTACCTCAAGCAGAAGCTGAATCAGCTCCTCGCCGACCACACCGGCCAGTCCATCGAGACCATCGAGCGGGACACCGAGCGCGACAACTTCATGAGCGCGGAGCAATCCGTGGCGTATGGGCTGGCCGATAAAGTGCTGGCCAATCGCAACGACGCCGCGTAAACTTGAGTTAAATAATCGGGTATTAACCACGGGATTGTGAACATGGCGGACCGCGACGAAAAACTTCTCTACTGCTCCTTCTGCGGCAAGAGCCAGCACGAGGTGCGCAAGCTCATCGCCGGTCCGTCGGTGTTCATCTGCGACGAATGCGTGGACCTGTGCATCGACATCATCCGCGAGGATGTCGGCAAGGATCCGGAGAAGGAGAGCGGCGACAAACTGCCGACGCCGCAGGAAATCAGCGCGGTGCTGGATCAGTACGTGATCGGCCAGTCCCTCGCCAAGAAGGCCCTGGCGGTGGCCGTCTACAACCATTACAAGCGCCTGCGCAATCCGGGTGGCAACAAGGAGGACGAGGTCGAGCTGGCGAAGAGCAACATTCTGCTCATCGGCCCCACCGGCTCCGGCAAGACCCTGCTGGCGCAGACCCTGGCCCGCCTGCTCAACGTGCCCTTCGTCATCTCCGACGCCACCACCCTGACCGAGGCCGGCTACGTCGGCGAGGACGTCGAGAACATCATCCAGAAGCTCCTGCAGAAGTGCGACTACGACGTCGAGAAGGCGAAGAACGGCATCGTCTACATCGACGAGATCGACAAGATTTCGCGCCGCTCGGAAAACCCCTCCATCACCCGCGACGTGTCCGGCGAGGGCGTGCAGCAGGCCCTGCTGAAGCTGATCGAGGGCACCGTCGCCTCGATTCCGCCGCAGGGCGGGCGCAAGCACCCGAACCAGGAATACATCCAGGTCGACACCACCAACATCCTGTTCATCGTCGGCGGCGCCTTCAGCGGCCTCGACAAGGTGATCCGCAACCGCACCGAGAAATCCGGCATCGGTTTCGGCGCCGAGGTGAAGTCCAAGGACAACAGCAAGGACGTCGGCGAGGTGTTCAAGATGGTGGAGCCGGAAGACCTCATCAAGTACGGCCTCATTCCCGAGTTCGTCGGTCGCCTGCCGGTCATCGCCACCCTCGAGGAACTCGACGAAAAAGCCTTGGTGCAGATCCTCACCGAGCCCAGGAACGCCCTGGTCAAGCAGTTCCAGAAGCTGTTCAAGATGGAAGGCGCCGACCTCGAATTCCGCGACGAGGCCCTCGCCGCCATCGCCAAGCGCGCGCTCAAGCGCAAGACCGGCGCGCGCGGTCTGCGCTCCATCATCGAACAGTCCCTGCTCGACATCATGTACGAACTGCCAAGCATGCAGGACGTGAGCAAGGTGGTGGTCGACGAGAAATCCATCAGCGGCGAGTCGAAGCCGTTGTTGCTGTACGCCGAGCAGGCCAAGGCCGCCGGCTGAAAAACCGTTTATACCGCCGGGTTGAAATTTGCCCCGGCGGCGTCATGTAGCTCGAACCGAGGAGGCGGAGCATCCGCCGGAGAACGTCATGAGCCAGACCACCCATTTCACCGAAGCCGTCACCCTGCCGCTGCTGCCGCTGCGCGACGTGGTCGTGTTCCCGCACATGGTCATCCCCCTGTTCGTGGGCCGGCCGAAGTCCATCAAGGCGCTGGAAACCGCCATGGACGCGGGCAAGCACATCATGCTGGTGGCGCAGAAGTCGGCCGCCAAGGACGAGCCCGCCTTCGAGGATCTCTACGAAATCGGCGCCATCGCCAGCATCTTGCAGATGCTGAAGCTGCCGGACGGCACCGTGAAGGTGCTGGTGGAAGGCAACCAGCGCGTCCAGGTCGAGGAATTCATCGACGAGGGTTCGCACTACATGGCGCGTGGCGAGCCACTGCCGGAAACCGGCGCCGAGGATTCCGAGATCGAGGCCATGCGCCGCGCCCTGCTGGCCCAGTTCGACAACTACGTCAAGCTGAACAAGAAGATTCCGCCCGAGATCCTGGCCTCGCTGGCCGGCATCGACGACGCCGGCCGGCTCACCGACACCATCGCCGCCCACCTGCCTCTGAAGCTGGAGCAGAAGCAGGCCATCCTGGAAATGACCGACCTGAAGGCCCGCCTGGACCATCTGATGGGCTTCATGGAGACCGAGATCGACATCCTCCAGGTGGAAAAGCGCATCCGCGGCCGCGTCAAGCGCCAGATGGAGAAGAGCCAGCGCGAGTACTACCTGAACGAACAGGTCAAGGCCATCCAGAAGGAACTCGGCGATGTCGACGAAAGCCAGGATCTGGACGAGCTCGACAAGCGCGTCAAGGCCGCCCACATGTCGCGCGAGGCCACCAAGAAGGCCGAGGCCGAGCTGAAGAAACTGAAGATGATGTCGCCCATGTCGGCCGAGGCCACCGTGGTGCGCACCTACATCGAGACCCTCATCAACCTGCCCTGGAAGAAGAAGACCAAGATCAGCAAGAGCCTGGACAACGCCCAGGAGGTGCTCGACACCGATCACTACGGCCTGGAGAAGGTGAAGGAACGCATCGTCGAATACCTGGCCGTGCAGCAGCGCGTCGACAAGCTGAAGGCCCCCATCCTCTGTCTGGTGGGGCCGCCCGGCGTGGGCAAGACCTCCCTCGGCCAGTCCATCGCCCGCGCGACGAACCGCAAGTTCGTGCGCATGGCGCTCGGCGGCGTGCGTGACGAGGCGGAGATTCGCGGCCACCGGCGCACCTACATCGGCTCCATGCCCGGCAAGATCCTGCAAAGCCTGACCAAGGTGGGCGTGCGCAATCCGCTGTTCCTGCTCGACGAAGTCGACAAGATGGGCCAGGACTTCCGCGGAGACCCGTCCTCCGCCCTGCTGGAGGTGCTGGATCCCGAGCAGAACCACACCTTCCAGGACCACTACGTGGAAGTCGACTACGACCTCTCCGACGTGATGTTCGTGGCTACCGCGAACTCCCTCAATATTCCGGCTCCGCTGCTCGACCGCATGGAGGTGATCCGTCTGTCCGGCTACACCGAGGACGAGAAGATCAGCATCGCCCAGCGCTATCTGCTGCCCAAGCAGATGAAGAACAACGGTCTCAAGGACACCGAGTTGCATGTGGCCGAAAGCGCCCTGCGCGACATCGTGCGTTACTACACGCGGGAATCCGGCGTGCGCAGCCTGGAGCGCGAAATCTCCAAGATCTGCCGCAAGGCGGTCACCGCCCAGACCCTGAAGAAGGCCAAGGGCAAGATCAGTGTCACCGCCAAGAACCTCGACAAGTACCTCGGCGTGCAGCGCTACACCTACGGCATGGCGGAGAAGAACAACCAGATCGGCCAGGTCACCGGCCTGGCCTGGACCGAGGTGGGCGGGGAACTGCTTACCATCGAGGCTTCCATGATGCCCGGCAAGGGCAACATCACCCGCACCGGCCAACTCGGCGACGTCATGAAGGAATCCATCGAGGCAGCGCGCACGGTCATGCGCAGCCGGGCCACCGCCCTGGGCATCGCCGCCGATGCCTTCGAGAAGAACGACATGCACATCCACATGCCGGAGGGTGCCACGCCCAAGGACGGTCCTTCCGCCGGCGCGGCCATCACCACCGCCATGGTCTCGGTGTTCGCCGGCATCCCGGTGCGCTGCGACGTGGCCATGACCGGCGAGATCACCCTGCGCGGCGAGGTGCTGCCTATCGGCGGCCTCAAGGAGAAACTGCTGGCGGCGCATCGCGGCGGTATCAAGAAGGTGTTGATCCCCGAAGGCAACGTCAAGGACCTCGTGGAGATCCCGGACAACATCAAGAACCGCCTGGAGATTCAGCCGGTGAAGTGGATCGAGCAGGTGCTGGAAGCGACCCTGGAGCGCATGCCCGAACCCATCGCCGAGGCGACGGTCGCGGCAGAGACCCCCGCACCGCTTCCGCCGGCCACCGAGCCCCCCGCCGTAATCAAGCATTGACGGGGCTTTCCGGCCAGAAGGCGCTTGACACTGGGTTTGCCGGGTTCTATAAAACCCCGCGCAGGCTTGCGCCTGCGTGCCTTCATCCACTGAAAGGGGGACTCTGTGAACAAATCCGAATTGATCGATGCCATCGCCGCCTCCGCCGATATTTCCAAGGCTGCAGCGGGACGTGCCCTCGATGGCGCCATGGACGCTGTGAAAAAGGCCTTGAAGAAAGGCGAGATGGTCACTCTGGTGGGTTTTGGTTCCTTCTACGTGGGCAAGCGCGCCGCCCGTTCCGGCCGCAACCCCCGCACAGGAGCCACCATCAAGATCAAAGCCGCGAAAGTACCGAAATTCCGTGCTGGCAAAGCGCTGAAAGACGCTGTAAACTAGCGGTCTTTCTGACGGGTGCTTAGCTCAGTTGGTAGAGCGTCGCCCTTACAAGGCGAATGTCGGCGGTTCGACCCCGTCAGCACCCACCAGCCAGGGTTAGCAGTTTCAAGTAGTCATAAGCAGTACAAGGAGTGGTAGTTCAGTCGGTTAGAATACCGGCCTGTCACGCCGGGGGTCGCGGGTTCGAGTCCCGTCCACTCCGCCAACACCTCAAAGGCGAACGCGAGTTCGCCTTTTTTTTTGTTACGGGTTGCAAAGCCCATGACCGAGTGATTGCACCGCCATGCTAGAAGCCATTCGCGAACGCGCCCAGGGCTGGATCGCCAAAGTGATCCTGGGCCTGCTCATCATTCCCTTCGCCTTCTGGGGCATCGACTCCTACTTCTCCGGCGGCGGACAGGAACCGCCGGCCGCGGAGATCGACGATCAGCCCATCACCCAGCGTGAATTCGCCAACACCCTGCAGGAGCAGCGGGAAGCCCTGGGCGGCCGGGTGGAGGAGGGCGCCCTGCGCAAGATGGTCATGGATCAGCTGGTGAACACCCGCGTGCTGTCGCTGGCGGCGGGCAAGGCCGGCTTTTCCATCCTGGAGCCGCAAATCCAGGCCGTGCTCGGCGGTCTGGAAATCTTCCAGGAGAACGGCGCATTTTCGCAGACGCGCATGGATGCCTGGCTGCGCAACCGCGGCCTGAGCCAGGGCGAACTGATCGCCATGATCAGCCAGGATTTGCTGCTGCGGCAGGTGCAGATCGGCTACGGTGAAGGCGCTCTGGTGCCCAAGCCGGTGTCCGAGCGCATGGCCCGGCTCCTCGCCGAACAGCGCGAAGTACGGGAAGCCGCCTTCGACGCGAAAACCTATAGCGGCGTCGTGAAGATCGACGACGCGGCCATCGAGGCCGACTACCAGGCGCGCCAGCAGGACTACACCACGCCGGATCAGGTGCGCGTGCAATTCCTGGTGCTGTCCCAGGCACAGCTGGAATCCGCGGTGACGGTCAGCGAGGCCCAGGCGCGCGCGCACTACGAGGCCAATGCCGCGCGCTACGCCGAACCCGAGCAGCGCCGCGCCGCGCACATCCTCATCAAGGTCGACGCCGGCGCCGACGAGAAATCCCGGCAAACGGCGCGGGACAAGGCCGAACTGCTGCTGGCCGAACTGCGCGATCAGCCCGGCAAGTTCGCCGAACTGGCGCGCAAACATTCGCAGGACCCCGGCTCCGGCGCGAAGGGGGGCGATCTTGGCGCCTTCAGCCGCGAGATGATGGTCAAACCCTTCGCCGACGCGGTCTGGGGCATGAAGCCGGGCGAGATTCGCGGCCTGGTGGAGAGCCAGTTCGGTTACCACATCATCCGTCTGGACGGCGTGGTGGGTGGTGCCAAGCTGGGCTTCGAGGTGGTCAAGGAAGACATCCGCCGCGAACTGCGGCAAGAGGAAGCGCAGCGCCGCTTCATGGATTCCGCCGAACGCTTCAGCAATCTGGTGTACGAGCAGCCTGACAGTCTCGAGTCGGCCGCCAAGGAATTCGGCCTGAAGTTGGAGGAAAGCGGCTGGATCGCCAAGGGACAGACTGCCCAGCCCGCCATTCTGGGCAACCCGCGCCTGATGGAGGCCCTGTTCAGCGACGATGCCCTGCGCAAGCGCCAGAATACGGAGGCCACCGAGGTCGCGGCCAACACGCTGGTGGCGGCCCGCGTGCTGGAGCATCGCCCGCCCGGTCTGCTGCCCCTGGCCGAGGTCGCCGCCGACATCCGCGCGCGGCTCACCCGCGCGGCAGCCGGCAAGCTGGCCGTCGAGGCGGGTAGCAAGGCTCTCGCGGCAGTGCAGGCGGGACAGGCGGACGTGAGCTTCTCGGCGCCGATGACGGTGTCGCGGATGCGCCCCCTGGAACTGCAATCCGCTGCGGTACGCGCCATTTTCGCCGCGCGCGCGGACAAGTTGCCTGCGCACGTGGGGGTCGAGTCGCCCGAGGGCTATCGCCTCTACCGCGTCAGTCGTGTGCTGCCCGTCGAGCCCGCCGCCGAGCAGGCCGAGAAGATTCGTGTCGATCTGCGCCGGCTGCTGGCCCAGGAGGAAATGCGCGCCTACCTGGAAAGCGCCAAGGCGAAAGCCAGCATCAAGATCGCGCAGACGTCGCTGGACGCGAAGGCGGAGTAATCTTCGAACCGCCAACAAAAAAGCCGGACTCGTCCGGCTTTTTTTGTTGGCAGAAGCCGCAGCGCCTCTACTCTTCCACCGCCAGGCCGGCGGTGCAGTTGAAGCCCGCGTCGACGTAGGTGATCTCGCCGGTGACGCCGCTGGCGAGGTCGGACAGCAGGAAGGCGGCGGTGTTGCCCACCTCCTCGATGGTGACGTTGCGGCGCAGGGGCGAATGCTTTTCGCCCCAGGCCAGCAGCTTGTTGAAATCGGCGATGCCGGCGGCCGCCAGGGTCTTGATGGGGCCGGCGGACAGGCCGTTGACGCGGATGCCCTGCGGCCCCAGGCCGGCGGCCAGGTAATAGACGCTGGCCTCCAGGCTGGCCTTGGCCAGACCCATGACGTTGTAATGCGGCACGTAGCGCACCGCGCCCAGGTAGGACAGGGTCAGCAGCGAGGCGGGCCGGCCCTGCATCATGGGCAGGGCCGCCTTGGCCATGGCGGTGAAGGAATAGCTGGAAATGTCGTGCGCGATGCGGAAGTTCTCGCGCGTGACGAAATCCTGGTAGTTGCCGGCCAGCGCCTCCTTCGGCGAGAAGGCGATGGAGTGCAGCAGGCCGTCGAGTCCGTCCCAATGCCGGGCGAGTTCGCCGAACAGGGTGGCGATTTCTTCGTCGCTGGCGACGTCGCATGGGAAAACCAGGGGTTGCGCGGAGAAATCCCCGGCCAGGCCCAGTACGCGCTCGCGCACCTTGTCGCCCTGGTAGGTGAAGGCCAGTTCCGCGCCCTCGCGATGGCAGGCCTTGGCCACGCCGTAGGCGATGGAGCGGTTGCTGATCATGCCCGTGATGAGGATCTTCTTGCCGGCGAGAAAGCCCATGTCGCGGTCCCGAGATTTCGAACGGGCGAATTATACCCGCGAGGCTGCATTCGCCGTATCTCGGCGCTACCATGCCGGGCTGATCCTATGGAGTAAGAACATGAGCGCGAAGATCATCGCCGTGGTGAACCAGAAGGGCGGGGCGGGCAAGACCACCCTCGCCATGTTGCTGGCGGGGGGCCTGGCCGACCGCCGCAAGCGGGTGCTGGTCGCTGACGCCGACCCGCAGAACACCGCAGTGCACTGGGCCGGCATGGGCGAGGGTTTCCCCGCCGAGGTGGAAGATGTCTCCGGCGAGGAGGGCAAGCTGCACAAGGCCCTGCGTAAACGCCAGGATGAGTTCGACTATATCGTCATCGACAGCCCGCCCGCGGCCGCCGCGCCGGTGACCGGCAGCGCCCTGAAAGCCGCGCATCTCGCCCTGGTGCCGGTGATTCCCTCGCCCCTCGACCTGTGGGCTTCCGTGCGCATCCGCGAGGCAATTGCCCACGCCCGCCACAAGAATCCGGAGCTACAGGCGCGCCTGGTGGTCAACCAGATGCAGCCCAACACCCTGCTGGCGCGGGAGGTGCTCGGCATGCTGCCCGAGTTCGGCATCCCGATGCTGGCGGCCAGTCTCAAGAGCCGTACCGCCTATCGTCAGTGCGCCGCCCTCGGCGCCACCATCCACGCCCTCGGCAGCCGCGCCGCCCTGGCCGTGCTGGAGGTGGACGCCCTGTGCCGCGAGGTGGAGCGTATGCTGCGGGCTCGCTGAGCCGCCATGCCGGCCGTGCTCACCACCCTGGATTTCCTGCGCCATGGCGAACCCGTGGGCGGCAAGCGCTATCGGGGCCAGACCGACGATCCCCTGTCCGACCGGGGCTGGGCGCAGATGGCTGGCGCCACCGCCGGGGCGCGGCCCTGGCAGGCCATCGTTTCCTCGCCGCTGAGCCGCTGCCTGGCTTTCGCCACGCGCATGGCGGATGAGACCGGTCTGCCGCTGACCGTGGAGCCGCGCCTGGCTGAAGTGGGTTTCGGTGTCTGGGAAGGCCGCACCGCGGCGGAACTGGAACGCGATCAGCCCGGCTGCGTGTTCGCCTTCAAGCTGGATCCCGTGGCGCGGCGTCCGCGCGGCGCCGAGCATCTGGCCGATTTCCAGGCCCGTGTGGCGGCGGCTTACGAGGATCTGCTATGCCTGCACGCCGGCCGGCATGTGCTGCTGGTGGCCCACGCCGGCGTCATGCGCATGGTCATCTGCCATGTTCTCGGCCTGCCGCCCGCGCATGCCTACCGCCTGCAGATCGGCTCCGCGGCGATGGCTCGCATCCGCGTCGAGCAGGGCGAGGGCGGCCGCTTCGACAGCCTGTTGTGGCTGACGCCGGGCGCCTGATAACGGCTTGACTCCTCAGCCGCGCGCGCCGGGGCCGCGCCAGGTCGGCTCGGCCTGGCCGAGCACGCGGTTGATGCGGCGCGAGAGCACGAACAGCAGGTCGGACAGGCGGTTCAGGTACTGGCCCAGCTTGGGCGACAGCAGTTCGCTTTCCGCCAGCGCGGTCAGGCGCCGCTCCGCGCGCCGGCAGACCGTGCGGCAGACGTGGGCCTGCGCCGCCGCCGGGCTGCCGCCGGGCAGCACGAATTCGGTGAGGGCAGGCAGGCCGGCGTTGTAGGTGGCGATGGCCTGGTCCAGGCGCAGCACGTCCGCCTCGTGGATCTGGCTGACCTCGGGCCAGGCCAGTTCGGCGCCCAGGTTGAAGAGGTCGTGCTGGATGTCGATCAGCAGGGGCCGCAGCTCGGCGGGCAGGCTGGCGTCGAGCAGCACGCCGATCTGGCTGTTGAGTTCGTCCACCGCGCCGATGGCCTCGATGCGCGGCGCGTGCTTGGCCAGGCGGCTGCCGTCGGCCAGTCCGGTGCTGCCGTCGTCGCCGGTGCGGGTGACGATCTCGGTGAGGCGCTTGAAGCCCGCGCTGGCGGGGCTGACGTCCTCGGTCTGCTCGATGAAGCGCTCGACGTCTGCGGCCGGGCGTTTCTCGCCGTTGGGCAGACGTTCGCGGCACTCGCGGAAGATGCGTGCCGCGCAGCCACGGCAGCGCTCCGGGTCGAGGCGCGCATAGATGGCGGCGATGGCCTCCGGCTTGTGCGCGAAGACATGGTCGGAACCGATCTCGGACTGATAGCCACCCTGCTTCAGCATGTCGCGCGTGGCATCGCGCAGGCCGCAGAGATAGAGGCCGCCGCCCAAACTGCGCCGTCGTCGGGCCTCGTGGGCCAGCAACTCGGCTCCGGCCAGGTCGATGGTGTTGATGCCGCGGGCGAACAGCAGCAGATGTTTCTGAGTGGGCACGTGCTCGTCGACCGCGGCGAAGGCCTGCTGGATGTGGTCGACGGCGCCGAAGAAGATGGAGCCCTCGACGCGCAGCAGCTTGAGTTGCGGGCAGTCCGGCTCGGCCCCGGTCTCCACCACGAACTTGCGGCGCGGATTGGCCTGGTCCTTGGTGTCGGGCAGCAGCGGACGGATGGCGGGCCGCGAGGTGCCCTGCAGGTAGAAGATGAGGGAGGCGACGATGCCGAAGAAGATGCCCTTCTCCAGGTCGATGACCGTGCCGAAGAACGTCACCCCCAGCACCACGGCTTCCTGTCGGTGGGCCTTGAGGATGGCGCCGATATGGTGGAAGTCGATGAGGTTCCAGGCCACCAGGAACAGCGCCGCCGCCATGGCCGGGACCGGCAGGTGGGCGGCCAGCGGCGCCACCAGGAACAGGATGAGCAGCAGGAACAGCGAGGAGAACACCGCCGCCAGGGGAGTGCGGGCGCCCGATTCGTAGTTGACGCCGCTGCGGTTGAAGGAACCGCTGGAGGCGTAGGCGGAGAAGAAACCGCCGAACAGGTTGGAGAGGCCCTGACCGACGAACTCCTGGTTGCCATTGATGTGTTGCTGCGACTTGGCGGCGATGGAGCGGGAGATCGACACCGCCTCGGTGAGCGCCAGGACGGTGACCGCCAGGGCGGAGAAGAAGGTGTTTTGCAGGGCGGACAGGGAGAAGTCCGGCGCCGACAGGGGCGGCAGGCCGGCCACCAGGGCGCCGACATGGCCGATGCCGGTAACCTCGTTGCCGAACTGCCGGTCCAGCACCGCCGCGACCAGTCCCCCGGCGATCATGGCGACGATCAGGTAGGGCACCTTCTTCAGGTACCTGCGCGCCAGCAGGCCGGCGATCAGCGACACCACCGCCACCGTGGTGACGTAGGGATTGAGGTCGCGCAGGTGGGTGAGTAGTTGCCCCAGCACCTCGTAGGCCGGAGTTCCCCGCGCGATGTCGAGGCCGAAGAAGTTCTTCACCTGGCTGGCGACGATGAGCAGCGCGGCGCCGGCGGTGAAGCCGATGACCACGGTGTGCGAGATGAAGTTGACCAGCGCCCCCATCCGGGCCAGGCCGAGGATGAGCTGGAACAGGCCGGTGAGGAAGGTGAGGGTGAGCACCATGCCGATGTATTCCGGCGAGCCCGGTTCGGCGTAAGGTGACACCGAGGCGAAGACGACGATGGAAATCGCCGTGGTGGGGCCGGACACCAGGTGCCAGGAGGAGCCGAACAGGGCGGCGATGATGGTCGGCACCATGGCCGCGTAAAGGCCATACTCCAGCGGCAGGCCGGCGATGGCGGCGAAGGCCACTGCCTGCGGCAGGACGATGAGGGCGCCGGTGAGGCCGGCGATGCCGTCGTCCTTCAGGCTGGCACGGTTCACCCGGTGCCGCCACTTCAGGAAGGGCAGGAACTGGTAGAGCCAGAGGTTGCAGGCGAGGAGGTTGGCCCACTCTTCGCCGATGCGCTCGCGTTTCAGGAAGGACATGAAGAGGGTGAAGGGTGAAGGGGTCAGCCGAATGGTAATCCGGCTTTGTCGGCCAGGCAGCGCAGGTAGGCCTCGCCGTCGGGGGGGCGTTGGTAACGCTGGGCCTGCCAGAGCATTTCCGCCAGGCAGTCCATGACCGCGTGCTGGGCGGCGTGCCCGTCGCCCAGGCGGGTGACCAGGGCTTGGTAGCGGACCTTGACGCCGGCAGGCTGGTCGATCGACAACTGCTCGGCGATGGCCAGATGCATGGACAGGTGCAGGAAGGGATTGGTCTGGCCCATTTCCGGCAGCCAGTCGCGGTCGCGGTGGCGCTCCGGCTGTTCCAGCACGGCGTGGTATTCCGGGTGGCGGCCGATGTGCTCCGCCGCCATGGCTTCCAGGTCGGTCAACGGTTGGCCGGCGCGGAACTTCGCCCAGGCGTCGAAGAAGAACTGGCGGGCCTGGTCGCGGCTGGGATCAAACATGGGCGTCACCCAATGCCAGCACCACGCTGTATTGCAGCAGGCGATTGCCGCCGTCGAGGTGGGCGATCTCGCCGTTGCCGTAGAAGCCGGCGCAGGGCATGCCGGGAAAGCGCCGCTTCAGGGCGAGGATGTCGCGGTCCTCGCCGCCGTAGAAATAGGGGCCGCGGCCCATACAGGGAAACATCAGGGCGAAGGCGGGAGGGTCGGCGCGTTCGCCGGCCAGGCGCGCGAGCATGAGGTCCATGTCGTGCTCCGCCGCCTGCGGCTGGCGCAGAGCCCAGAACAGATCCATGCCCGGCGCCAGCTGGCCGGCGACGGTGACGGATTTGTCGGCCGGGTTGGCGGCCACCACTGGCAGCAGGTGAAAGCGGCCTTCCTCGACGGCGTGCTCGCGCTCGCCGTAGGGCAGCCCGGCCATGATCAGGTGGGTGGGCATGCGCTCCGGCGCGCGCAGGCTGAGGGGCAGTTCCCGCGCCAGGCTGGCCAGCGCCTCTATGCCGCCCAAGGCTTGCAGGTCGTGGCCTTGCACGCGTTCCACCGGCACCGGCCGCGACAGCGGCCGCACGCCCTGGGAAACGCCGACGCGCAGACTCGCGCCGGCGAGGTCGAGCTCGCAGTGTCCGTCATCGCGCACGCGGCCACCGCTCCACACCGAATACGGTCCCTGGCCGGTGGCGTCGCCGGAGACACCGCCGAAGCGGCGGCCGCCGGTGGCCAGCCAGGCCATGTCGAGGGCATTCGGCGCCGCCAGGGTGAGTTCCGCGACGACGTCGCCATCCCCTCGGCGCGCCGGTCGCAGGTCGACGCCGTCGCCCAGCACCAGGGCGGCGGCGGCCGGCGCGTCGAGCACCCAGTCCTGCTCGGTGAACACGCCCGCCGCGGTGCAGCCCGCCACCTGCAGGCAGCCGGCGGCGCGCGCGGCGGCGGTGAGGGCGGGTTGTGGATCGTCGGCGAAATCGGCGCTGAGGTACAGCAGCACCGCCTGCGGATGCTCCAGTTCCGCCCGCTGCATGGCGGCCCGCACTGCCTCGCGCGCCAGGCCGGGCTCGGCCACGCGGCCCTGGGCGAGTCCGGAACCGGCTTTCAAAGCGATTTGTCCCGGTAATCGCACAGGTCGCGCAGGATGCAGGCGGCGCAGTCGGGCTTGCGCGCCTTGCAGACATAGCGGCCGTGCAGGATCAGCCAGTGGTGGGCGTCGTGGCGGAATTCGGCGGAGGTGTTGCGCAGCAGTTTCCGCTCCACTTCCAGCACGGTCTTGCCCGGCGCCAGGCCGGTGCGGTTGGCGACCCGGAAGATGTGGGTATCGACGGCGATGGTGGGCTCGCCGAAGGCGGTGTTGAGGACCACGTTGGCGGTCTTGCGCCCCACGCCGGGCAGGGCTTCCAGGGCCTCGCGCCGGCGCGGCACCTCGCCGCCGTGCTGGTCCAGCAGGATCTGGCAGGTGGCCAGCAGGTTCTTCGCCTTGGTCTTGTACAGGCCGATGCGGCGGATGTGCTCGCTCAGCCCCGCCTCGCCCAGGGAGAGCAGCTTCTCCGGCGTGTCCGCAAGGGGAAACAGGGTGGCGGTGGCCAGGTTGACGCTCTTGTCGGTGGCCTGGGCGGACAGCACCACGGCTACCAGCAGCTCGAACGGCGTCTTGTAGTGCAGTTCGGTGGTCGGGGCCGGATTCGCGGCCCGCAGGCGGGCGTAGAGTTCCCGGCGACGCGCGGCGTTCATGCCGGGTCGCGCCCCATCTGGATGCGGTTGTACACGGCGATGAGCAGGCCCAGGCCGATGAAGGCGCCGGGCGGCAGGATGGCGAGCAGGAAGCCGCCGTAATCGGGCGCCAGGGGAATGACCCAGTCCTTCGCCATGGGACCCAGGGCGAGATCGACACCGGACAGCAGGGTGCCCTTGCCCAGGGCCTCGCGCAGCCCGCCCAGCACCACCAGCACGGCGGTGAGGCCGAGGCCCATCATGGTCGCGTCGAGGATGGAGTCGGCGGTGGAACGCTTGGAGGCGAAGGCCTCGACGCGTGCGAGGACGATGCAGTTGGTGGTGATGAGCGGGATGAACACGCCCAGCACCAGGTAGAGCGGGTGCATCCAGGCGTTCATCGCCAGCTGCACCACGGTGACCAGGGCGGCGATGATGAGCACGAAGGCGGGGATGCGGATCTCGTGCGGTATGTAGTTGCGCAGCAGGGCCACGGCGCCGCTGGCGGTGGCCATCACCAGGGTGGTGGCCAGGCCCAGGGACAGGCTGTTGACCACGGAGTTGCTGATCGCCAGCAGCGGGCACAGGCCCAGCAACTGGACGATGCCGGGGTTCTGCGTCCAAAGGCCCTTGACAATGATGTCGCGGGTTTCGCCCGAGAGCAGGCCGCCGGCGGCCGGCGGGGCGGGGATCGCCGTCTCGGCGGCGGTATCGCTGGCGCTCATGCTGGGCCTTTCATGGCAGAGGCGGAAATGGGTGGAGCCGGGGCGACCTCGAGCAGTTCCGTGCGGTGCGCGGCGAAATACTCGAGGGCGCGGCGCACCGCCTTCACCACCGCGCGTGGCGTCACCGTGGCGCCGGCCAGATAGTCGAAGCGACCGCCGTCCTTTTTTACGCGCCATTGCGCGGGCGGCGGATCGTCCAGGGAACGCCCGTCGAACTGGCGGATCCAGCGACCGCGCGTCGCTTCGATGTAGTCGCCCAGTCCGGGAGTTTCCTTGTGCGCGGTGACGCGTACCCCGGCCACCCGGCCGTCGGCATGGATGCCCACGAGCAGGCGGATTTCACCGCTGTAGCCGTCGGGTGCCACCACTTCCAGCACCACGGCGCGGGTTTCGCCGCCGATGCGCGCGGGGTAGGCACGCGCCGGCCGTTTCTGGCCCAGCAAGGGGTCGGCGGGCAGGGGCAGGGCGTCGCGGACAAGATCGTTGTCGAAGCTGCCGGGCGGCAGGGTCTGCGCCACGAAGGCCAGTTTCTCGGCCTGCTCGCTCTTCTCGATGATGGGATGCGTGAGCAGATGGGCGCCGGCCAGCAGCGTGGCGCCGGCCACCGAGAACACCAGCAGGGCCAGGCCGGTGGTGGCGGTCTCGCGCAGCGCCGGGGTCACGCCTGCCCCCGCTTGCCGCCGCGCTTGTGGCCGAACACGCGCGGTTGCGTATAGGCGTCGATGAAGGGGACGCAGATGTTGGCCAGCAGAATGGCGAAGGCCACTCCATCTGGATAGGCGCCGAAGGCGCGGATGATCATCAGCAGAAAGCCGGCCAGGGCCGCGTAGATCAGCTTGCCCAGCGGCGTGCTGGCGGCGGTCACCGGGTCGGTGGCGATGAAGAAGGCGCACAGCATGGCGCCGCCCGACAGCAGGTGGAACAGCGGCGGCGCGTGCTGGGCGGGGTTGGCCAGATGCAGCAGGCCGGCGGTAAGCGCCATGGCCGCCAGGAAGGTGACCGGAATGTGCCAGGTGATGACCCGGTTGGCGAGCAGCAGCAGGCCTCCCAGCAGATACATCAGGGCCACCATCTCCTGGCCGCGTGCGCCGGCCCAGCCGAAGATGGGCTGGGCGAGGATGTCCGCTTCGGCCATGCCCTGGCGCGCCTGCGTCTTCCAGGCATCCAGGGGCGTGGCGGAGGTGTAGGCATCGACGCTGATGGCGCCGGACCCGGCGAACACCAGGTCGAAGGCCTCGGCCAGGCTGGGCGTGAAATGCGCGACGCCGATGGGTGCCGCCCACTGCGTCATGTACACGGGGAAGCCGATGATCATGGCGGCGTAGCCGACCATGGCCGGGTTGAACAGGTTCTGGCCGAGGCCGCCATACAGATGCTTGGCCACCCCCACGGCGAACAGCGTGGCCATCAGGTACAGCCACCAGGGCGCCAGGGTGGGCAGGGCCAGGGCCAGCAGCGCGGCCGTCACCAGCGCCGAGCCGTCCGACAGGAAGGGCTTCAGCGGCAGGCCGCGCAGCAACAGCAGGAGGCACTCCAGGCCGACGGCGAAGAGCATGCACAACAGCAGGCTGACCCAGATGCCCGGCCCGAAGAACCAGGCATGGGCGATGATGCCCGGGATGAGGGCGGCCATGACCTTGGCCATGACGGCCGTCACCGAGTTGTGACCGAGGAGGGCGAAGGGGGAGCCGTTCATGGCGACAGTACTCGTCCCCCCCTTTGAAAAAGGGGGGTTAGGGGGGATTGGGCGAAGCTTGGTGGATGGGAAAGGGTGAAGAATCCCCCCCGGCCCCCCTTTTGCAAAGGGGGGAGTGTCCGCGGGACGCGCATCATCGGCTGCCTCATTCTTCCCCGCCTTGCTGCTTTGCCCCCATGCGCTCCCTGCGCGCGTCGATCTCGGCGATCTCCTTCTCCACGGCGGCCGGCAGGTTGTCCGTGTTCTTCGGGGTGACGCCCTCCTTGGCCAGCCGGGCGCGTTCCAGGGCGGCCTGCAGGATGGCCTTCTTGCGCGCCTCCTCGGGGTTCGCGGTCTCGGTGCCGGCGGCGGCCTTCTGCTTCTCCGCGGCCTTGGCGAATTTCTCCGCCTTCTCCTGCTTCTCCCGCTCCAGGCGGAATTCCTTGAACTCGTGGCGCCGGCGCGCCTGGTCGGCCTCGCGCTTGTCGCGCTCGCGCTCCCAGATCTCGCTCTTGGCGTAGCGGAAGTAATCCACCAGCGGGATGTGGCTGGGGCAGACGTAGGCGCAGCACCCGCACTCGATGCAGTCGAACAGGTCGTAGCTTTGCGCCTTGCCGAAATCCTTGGCGCGGCTGAACCAGTACATCTCGAAGGGTTGCAGGTCTGCCGGGCAGGCGCGGGCGCAGGCGCCGCAGCGGATGCAGGGCAGGGCCGCGGGGCGCGCGGGGAACAGGCGCGGATCCTTGACCAGCAGGCAGTTGACCGACTTCGTCACCGGCGCCACGCGGTCGAGCAGATCGAAGCCCATCATCGGCCCGCCGATGATCTCGCCGACGGCGCCGGGCAGGGCGCCGCCGGCGGCGGCCAGAAGATCGGCCAGGGGGGTGCCGATGCGCGTCTCGAAGTTGCCGGGCTCGGCGACGTGGCCGGTGACGGTCACCACCCGCGAGAGCAGGGGTTCGCCCAGGCAGACCGCGCGGTAGAGGCTGTAGGCGGTGCCGACGTTGAAGACCTGGATGCCGACGTCGGTGGAACGACCGCCGGTGGGGGTCTCGACGCCGGTGAGCAGGTAGGTGAGCTGCTTGCCGCCGCCCGACGGGTAGAGCGTCGGCACGCTGACCACTTCCATGTCGGTGGGAGCTGCGGCGCGCAGCGCGGCGAGCGCCTCGGGTTTGTTGTCCTCGACGCCGAACAGCACGGAGGCACAGCCGAGGGCGTGGCGCATGATTTCCGCGCCGAGCACGATTTCCGCTGCCCGCTCGCGCATCAGGCGGTCGTCGCAGGTGATCCAGGGCTCGCATTCGGCGCCGTTGAGGATCAGCGTGTGGATGGCCTGGGCACCGGGATTGAGCTTGATGTAGCTGGGGAACACCGCGCCGCCGAGGCCGGCCAGGCCCAGATCGCGGATGCGGTTGCGCAGGGCGGAGGCGTCCAGGTTGCGCCAGTCCAGCGGCTGCAACTCCACGGCACGGTCCTCGCCGTCGGCTTCGATGACCACGCACAGGTCGAACAGGCCGGAGGGATGCGGCACCGCGCGTGGCTCCACGGCGAGCACGCTGCCGGAGGTGGGAGCGTGCGCGGCGGTGGAGACATAGCCCTCGGCGGCGCCGATCATCTGTCCGCGCGCCACCCGTTCGCCGGCGCGCACCAGCGGCCGCGCCGGCGCGCCGATGTGCTGGCGCAGCGGCACCACGTAGCGCGGCAGCAGCGGCATGGCGCGGATGGGCGTGGCATTCGAGGGCTCCTTGTGGCCGTCCGGATGCACGCCGCCGTTGAAGGGATGCAGTTTTCGGCTCATGCAGCGCGTTTCATCATGTGCACCGGATAGCGCCACTTCCAGGTGGCCACGTCCTCGCGGATCACCTGCATGCTGATGCAGTCCACCGGACAGGGCGGCAGGCACAGCTCGCAGCCGGTGCACTGCTCGGCGATGATGCTGTGCATCTGCTTGGCGGCGCCGACGATGGCGTCCACCGGGCAGGCCTGTATGCACAGGGTGCAGCCGATGCAGGTGTTCTCGTCGATCACCGCGACCGCTTTCGGCTTCGGCTCCATGCCCGCACCCAGGGGTTTCGGTTCCACCCCCAGCAGCTCGGCCAGGCGCTTGACGCCGTCGTTGCCGCCGGGCGGACACAGGTTGATGTCCGCCTCGCCCTTGGAGATGGCTTCGGCATACGGCTTGCAGCCGGGAAAGCCGCACTGGCCGCACTGGGTCTGCGGCAGGATGGCGTCGATCTTCTCCACCAGCGGGTCGTCCTCCACCCGGTAGCGTATCGAGGCCCAGCCCAGCACGCCGCCCAGCACCAGACCGATGCCGGCCATGACCAGGATGGCCGAAATCATGCCCCGCTGCCCGTCATTTGATCAGCCCCGCGAAGCCCATGAAGGCCAGGCTCATGAGGCCGGCGGAGATCATGGCGATGCTGGTGCCGCGGAAGGGGGCCGGCACGTCGGCCGCCTCCAGGCGCTCGCGCATGGCGGCGAACAGCACCAGCACCAGGGTGAAGCCGAGGGCGCCGCCCAGGCCGAACACCAGCGACTCGACGAAGCCGTGCTGTTCCTGCACGTTGAGCAGGGGAATGCCGAGCACCGCGCAATTGGTCGTGATGAGGGGCAGGTAGATACCCAGCACGCGGAACAGCACCGGCGAGGTCTTCTTGATGAACATCTCGGTGAAACCGACGATGCCGGCGATCACCACGATGAACGACAAGGTGCGCAGATAAGCGAGTTCCTGGCCGAGCAGATAGGTGTCGATGAGGTGCGACAGGCCGGAGGCGAGGGTGAGCACGAAGGTGGTCGCGGCGCCCATGCCGATCGCGGTTTCGAGTTTTTTCGACACCCCCATGAAGGGGCACAGTCCAAGCATCTTGGACATCACGATGTTGTTCACGAACACCGTGCCGATCAGGATGAGCAGGTAGTTTTCCATGTCCGGACGCGTGGTTTCGCGCGATTATCCGTGAGCCGCCGGGGGGTGTACAACCGGACGCCAGCCGCCGCGCCGCGGTTTCACGCGTTTCTCCGCCGCCGCGCCAGCAGCCGGCCATACACCAGCAGGTTGAGCAGCAGGGCGCCCAGGCCCAGGCCGATCTGGAT
This sequence comes from Betaproteobacteria bacterium, assembly GCA_016873935.1. Taxonomy (GTDB): domain Bacteria; phylum Pseudomonadota; class Gammaproteobacteria; order Burkholderiales; family Thiobacillaceae; genus PFJX01. The sequence continues at coordinate 23,998 of VGVT01000035.1, forward strand.
TTCCCGCGTCAGGCCGTCCGGGTAGATCACGGCGAGCAGATAGGCGCCGATGAAGTCGCCGTCGTAGCCGCCTTGCCCGGCGAGGGCGCGCAGGCGGTTCTCCAGCGGCGTCAGCGGGCAGATCCAGCTCATCAACTCCACCACGACACCCCAG
>VGVT01000036.1 GCA_016873935.1 Betaproteobacteria bacterium
AGATGGTGATGCCTGGCGACAACGTCTCCATCACGGCCGCGCTGATCGCCCCCATTGCCATGGAAGAAGGTCTGCGCTTCGCCATCCGCGAGGGCGGCCGTACCGTCGGCGCCGGCGTGGTGGCGAAAATCATCGAGTAAAGCTTGATTCAACTCCGGAAAGGCGGGTAAAATCCCGCCTTTTCCTGTTTCGGGAAACGCAATGCAAAGCCAGAAAATCCGTATCCGGCTCAAGGCCTACGATTACAAGCTGATCGACCAGTCGGCCATGGAGATCGTCGACACTGCCAAGCGCACCGGCGCCGTGGTCAAGGGTCCCGTCCCTCTGCCGACCGCCATCGAGCGCTTCGATATCCTGCGCTCGCCGCATGTGAACAAGTCCTCCCGCGATCAGTTGGAGATTCGCACCCACAAGCGCCTGATGGACATCATCGATCCCACCGACAAGACGGTGGATGCCTTGATGAAGCTGGATCTGCCCGCCGGTGTCGACGTCGAGATCAAGTTGCAGTAAGCGGTAAGCAATACAGGCCCTGGGGCGGCCCAAGTCCCCGAATTTGAACCTGCCGGCCAATTGCAGTCGGCGCCTTAAGAAGGAAACTAGAAGATGAGTCTAGGCCTTGTCGGTCGGAAGATCGGCATGACCCGCATTTTCGCCGAGGATGGCGCTTCCATCCCGGTGACCGTGCTGGACGTGTCGAACAACCGCGTCAGTCAAGTCAAGACGACCGCCACGGACGGCTACACTGCCCTCCAGGTCGCCTATGGCAAGCGCAAACCCAGTCGCGTCAGCAAGCCCGAAACCGGTCATTACGCCAAGGCGGGCGTCGAAGCCGCCATCGGCATGACCGAGTTCCGCGTCGGCGAGGACGTGCTGGCCCAATATCAACCCGGCGTCGCGGTGAGCGTGGAGATTTTCCAGGCGGGCCAGATGGTCGATGTGTCCGGGGTTACCCAGGGCAAGGGTTTTGCCGGCACCATCAAGCGACACAACTTCAGTTCACAGCGCGCGTCGCACGGCAACTCCCGCTCCCATAACGTGCCCGGCTCCATCGGCCAGGCCCAGGATCCCGGCCGCATCTTTCCCGGCAAGCGCATGTCCGGCCACTATGGCGCGGTCAACCGCACCGTGCAGAACCTGGAAGTGGTGCGCGTGGATGCCGAGCGTCAGCTGCTCCTGATCAAGGGCGCCGTGCCAGGCGCCAAGGGTGGCGATGTCGTCGTGCTGCCCGCCGTGAAAGGAGGCGCCTGATGGACCTCAAGCTCATCAATGAACAAGGCCAGGACGCGGGCGCCGTGAGCGCCGCCGACAGCCTGTTCGGCCGTGAATACAACGAAGCGCTGGTGCACCAGGTGGTGACCGCCTACATGGCCAATGGACGGCAAGGCGATCGCGCCCAGCTGACGCGGGCCGAGGTGCGCCACAGCACGAAGAAGCCCTTCAAACAGAAAGGCACCGGACGCGCCCGCGCCGGCATGACTTCCTCGCCCTTGTGGCGTGGCGGCGGCCGCGCCTTCCCGAACAAGCCGGATGAGAACTTCGCGCAGAAGGTCAACCGCAAGATGTACCGCGCCGGCATCGCCTCCATTCTTTCCCGACTGGTAGCCGATGGTCGTCTTTCCGTGGTGGAAAGCCTGGGCGTCGACGGCCCCAAGACCAGGATTCTGGCCGGCAAGCTGAAGAGCATGGGCATGACCGATCGGGTGTTGATCATTTCCCCAGTGGTGGATGACAACCTCTGGCTGTCCGCCCGCAACATGCACAACATCCTGGTGCTGGAGCCGCAGCAGGCCGATCCCGTCAGCCTGATCCGTTTCGACCGCGTCCTCATGACCCGCGACGCCGTCAAGTCCTTCGAGGAGATGTACGCATGAACGCCACGCCGATGAAAGAGGAGCGGCTGCTCCAGGTCATCCTGGCGCCGATCATCTCCGAAAAGGCGACCATGCTGGCCGACAAGCGCGAGCAGGTCATCTTCCGTGTCGCCACCGACGCTACCAAGCCCGAGATCAGGGCTGCCGTGGAGCTGCTCTTCAAGGTCCAGGTCAAGGATGTGAAGGTGGCCAACGTGAAGGGCAAGAACAAGCGATTCGGCCGTTTCACCGGCCGCCGTTCCGACTGGAAGAAGGCCTTCGTCTGCCTGAAGCCCGGTCAGGAACTCAACTTCGCGGCAGGAGAATAAGCCATGCTGGTCAAAGTCAAACCGACCTCCGCCGGCCGTCGCGCCGTCGTCAAGGTGGTCACGCCGGGCCTGCACAAGGGCAAGCCCGAAGCGACCCTGGTGGAGAAGCAGAACCGCAAGGCCGGGCGCAACAACAACGGTCATATCACCACCCGGCACAAGGGCGGTGGCCACAAGCAGCACTACCGGATCATCGACTTCAGGCGGAACAAGGACGGTATCGCCGCCCGCGTCGAGCGCATCGAGTACGACCCCAACCGTAGCGCGCACATCGCGCTGCTCTGCTACGCCGACGGCGAGCGCCGCTACATCATCGCGCCCCGTGGCGTCGAGGTGGGCGCCACCCTGATGAATGGCGCCGAGGCGCCCATCAAGCCGGGCAACTGCCTGCCGCTGCGCAACATCCCGGTCGGTTCCACCGTCCACTGCGTCGAGATGATGCCCAACAAGGGCGCACAGATCGCCCGCTCCGCCGGCGCTTCCGTGCAACTGCTGGCGCGCGAGGGCAGCTACGCGCAGTTGCGGCTGCGCTCCGGCGAAATCCGCAAGGTGCATATCGACTGTCGCGCCACCTTGGGCGAGGTCGGCAACGAAGAGCACAGCCTGCGTTCCATCGGCAAGGCCGGCGCCAACCGCTGGCGCGGCATCCGGCCGACAGTGCGCGGCACTGCGATGAACCCCATCGACCACCCGCATGGCGGTGGCGAGGGCCGCACCGGCGAGGGGCGCGTGCCCGTTTCTCCCTGGGGTCAGCCCACCAAGGGTTATCGCACCCGCAACAACAAGCGGACCGACGGCATGATCGTGCGCCGCCGTCACAAAGCGTAAGAGGTGAGTGGATATGGCTCGTTCCGTTAAAAAAGGCCCCTTCGTTGACGGGCATCTGATGAAAAAGGTGATGGCTGCCCTGGCCACCGGCGACAAGAAGCCGGTGAAGACTTGGTCCCGCCGCTCCACCATCCTGCCCGATTTCATTGGGCTGACGCTGGCTGTGCACAACGGCAAGCAGCACATCCCCGTGTTCGTCACGGAAAACATGGTTGGCCACAAGCTCGGCGAATTTTCGCTGACCCGCACCTTCAAGGGTCACGCCGCCGACAAGAAGGCCAAGAAGAAATAAGGAGCACAGCGATGCAAGTTTCTGCCATTTTGCGCGGTACGCGGCTGTCCTCCCAGAAGGCCCGCCTGGTCGCCGACCTGGTGCGCGGCAAGCCCGTGGACCAGGCCCTCAACATCCTTGCCTTCTCGCCGCAGAAGGCCGCCTTCACCATCAAGAAGGTGCTGGAGTCTGCCATCGCCAACGCCGAGCACAACGAGGGCGCGGACATCGACGAGCTGAAGGTGAAGACCATTTACGTCGACCAGGGCGCCACCCTGAAGCGCTTCACCGCGCGCGCCAAGGGCCGCGGCAACCGCATTAGCAAACCCACCTGTCACATTACCGTGACGGTTGGCGACTGAAGGAAGGCACATGGGACAGAAGATTCATCCGACCGGCTTCCGGCTCAGCGTCAACAAGGGCTGGACGTCGAAGTGGTTCGCCAATAGCAAGGGCTTCGCCACGACCCTCAACGAGGACATCAAGGTTCGCCAGTTCCTGAAGAAGAAACTGGCGCACGCCTCCATCAGCAAAATCATAATCGAGCGTCCGGCGAAGAACGCGCGCATCACGCTGTTCTCCAGCCGTCCCGGTGTGGTCATCGGCAAGAAGGGCGAGGACATCGAGTCCCTGCGCAAGCAGTTGAACGCCCTCATGTCGGTGCCGGTCACGCTCAACATCGAGGAAGTGCGCAAGCCCGAGACCGATGCCCAGCTGATCGCCGACTCCATCGCCAACCAGCTGGAGAAGCGCATCATGTTCCGCCGCGCCATGAAGCGGGCCATGCAGAACGCCATGCGTTTCGGCGCCCAGGGCATCAAGGTGATGTCGGCCGGCCGGTTGAACGGTGCGGAAATCGCCCGTACAGAGTGGTATCGCGAAGGCCGTGTGCCCCTGCATACGTTGCGCGCCGACATCGATTACGCCACCTCCGAAGCCAATACGACCTACGGTGTCATCGGCATCAAGGTGTGGGTCTACAAGGGTGAAAGCCTGGCGCGTGGCGACAAGCCCGTCGCCGCGCCCGAGCCCGAGCGCCGGCCCCGTCGTCCGTCCGCGCCGCGCGCCGGAAAGGAGTAAACCGTCATGCTGCAACCCAATCGCAGAAAGTACCGCAAGGAACAGAAGGGCCGGAATACCGGTCTGGCCACGCGCGGCGCCAAGGTCAGCTTCGGCGAGTTCGGCCTCAAGGCCATCGCCCGCGGCCGCATCACCGCCCGTCAGATCGAGGCCGCGCGTCGCGCCATGACCCGTCACATCAAGCGGGGTGGCCGCATCTGGATCCGCATCTTCCCGGACAAGCCGATTTCCCAGAAGCCCGCCGAGGTCCGCATGGGCAACGGCAAGGGCAACCCGGAATACTGGGTCGCCGAGATCCAGCCCGGCAAGGTGCTGTACGAGATGGAAGGGGTGACCGAGGAGATCGCGCGCGAGGCCTTCCGCCTGGCCGCCGCCAAGCTGCCCATCGCCACCACGTTTGTTTCCCGTCACTTTGGGGTGTGAGATGAAAGCCAGTGAACTGAAGACCAAGGGCGCTGACGAGCTGAAGAAGGAACTCAAGGAGTTGTTGCGTGCCCAGTTCAGCCTGCGCATGCAGCTTTCCACCCAACAGACCAACAAGACCCACGAGATTCGCAAGGTCCGCCGTGACATCGCCCGCGTGCGCACCGTCATGATGGCCACCGCGAAGCTCAAGGCCGGCAACTGACGAGTCCACCATGAGCGAACAGCAATCCGAAAAAAACGTCCGCGCCCTCACCGGCACGGTGGTCAGCGACAAGATGAACAAGACCGTGACGGTCCTGGTCGAGCGTAAGGTCAAGCACCCGCTCTACGGCAAGATCATCCGTCTGTCCAAGAAGTATCACGCGCACGACGAGAACAACGAGTTCCACCCCGGTGACGTGGTGGTGATCGAGGAGTGCCGCCCGCTGTCCAGGACCAAAACCTGGAAAGTGGCTCGCCTGGTGGAAAAGGCGCGCTTCGTCTGATAGTTGTTGCATTCAGTTGAAGCAGACGGCATAATCGTCAGCTTTTCAGCGCCCGACCATGCGTTGGGCGTATTTTGAACGGCGCGTCAGCGATGGCGCGCTCAACCCGAACGGGATCCAAAACTGCCGGCTTCAGGGCTGGCAAGTTGGAGAGAGAACATGATCCAGATGCAATCCATGTTGGACGTGGCCGACAACACCGGCGCTCGCACAGTCATGTGCATCAAGGTGTTGGGCGGCTCGAAGCGCCGCTACGCCGGCGTCGGCGACATCATCAAGGTGAGTATCAAGGACGCGGCTCCGCGTGGCCGCGTCAAGAAGGGTGATATCTACAACGCCGTGGTGGTGCGCACCGCCAAGGGCGTGCGTCGCCCCGACGGCTCCCTGATCCGCTTTGACAAAAACGCGGCCGTGCTGCTCAACAACAAGCTCGAGCCCATCGGTACCCGTATCTTCGGGCCCGTCACCCGCGAACTGCGCACGGAACGATTCATGAAGATCGTCTCGCTGGCGCCCGAAGTACTGTAAGGAGTTCATCATGCGCAAGATTCGCAAGGGTGACGAGGTCATCGTGACGACCGGCAAGGACAAGGGCAAGCGCGGCACCGTGCTGCGCGTGCTGGAGGGGGCCCTGGTGGTGGAAGGCGTGAACCGCGTGCGCAAGGCGGTGAAGCCCAATCCCATGCGCGGCACCACCGGTGGCTTCATGGACAAGGACATGCCCATCGACATCTCCAACGTGGCGTTATTCAACCCCGCCACCAGCAAGGGAGATCGCGTGGGCATCAAAACGCTGGAGGACGGGCGCATGGTGCGCTTCTTCAAGTCCAACGGCGAAGTAGTGGATGCGTGAGGAACCGACCATGGCGCGTATGCATGATTTCTACAAGGACACGGTGGCCAAGCAATTGACCGACCGGTTCGGCTACAAGTCTCCGATGGAGGTGCCCCGCATCACCAAGATCACCCTGAACATGGGGGTGGGCGAGGCCGTCGGCGACAAGAAGGTGATGGAACACGCCGTTGGCGACATGACCAAGATCGCTGGCCAGAAGCCGGTGGTGACTCTGTCGCGCAAGTCCATCGCCACCTTCAAGATCCGTGACGGTTACCCCGTCGGCTGCATGGTGACCCTGCGCCGGGAAAAGATGTACGAGTTCCTGGACCGTCTGGTCACCGTCGCCATCCCCCGCATCCGCGACTTCCGCGGCATCGGCGGCAAGGGCTTCGACGGTCGCGGCAACTACAGCATGGGCGTGAAGGAGCAGATCATCTTCCCGGAGATCGAGTACGAGAAGATCGACGTCCTGCGCGGCATGAACATCACCATCACCACGACCGCCAAGACCGACGAAGAGGCCAAGGCCCTTCTGGCGGCGTTCAAGTTCCCTTTCAAGAATTGAGGTTGCGATGGCCAAGCTCGCACTGATCAACCGTGAAGACAAGCGCCGCAAGATGGTGAAGAAGTATGCCGCCAAGCGCGCCGAACTCAAGGCGATCATCCAGGACGTGAAGCGTGATGACGCCGAGCGCATGGATGCCCGCCTGAAGCTGCAATCCCTGCCGCGCGACGCCAGCGAAAGCCGGCTGCGCAACCGTTGCCAGCTTACCGGGCGCCCCCGTGGTGTGTTCCGCAAGTTCGGCCTGTGCCGCAACATGATTCGCGAGATCGCCATGAAGGGCGAGATTCCGGGCGTGGTCAAGGCCAGTTGGTAAGGGAGAGAAAAGATGAGCATGAGTGATCCCATCGCCGATATGCTGACCCGCATTCGCAACGCCCAGATGACCGAAAAGGTGTCCGTGCGCATGCCTTCCTCCAAGCTGAAGAAGGCCATCGCCCAGGTCCTGCAGGACGAGGGCTATATCGACGGTTTCGTCGTTCGCGACAATTCCGGGTTGTCCGAGATGGAAGTCGCGCTGAAGTACTATGCCGGCCGCCCCGTCATCGAGAAGATCGAGCGCATCAGCAAGCCCGGCCTCCGGATTTACAAGGGCCGCGACGACCTGCCCCGTGTCATGAACGGCTTGGGCGTCGCCATCGTATCCACTTCGCGCGGTGTGATGACCGACCGCAAGGCCCGTTCCCTGGGCGTGGGCGGCGAAGTCCTGTGCATCGTGGCGTGAGGTAAGACATGTCCCGCGTTGCCAAGAACCCCATTTCCGTGCCCGCCGGCGTCGAGGTCAAACTGGATGCCGCCGCGGTCACCATCAAGGGCCCCATGGGCTCCCTCAGTCACGCGCTCACCGGTCTGGTGAAGGTCACCCTGGACAACAATGTCCTGCAGGTGGCCGCCAACGGTGAGTCCCGCCAATCCCATGCCATGTCCGGCACCACCCGCGCCTTGCTGGCGAACATGGTGCTGGGCGTGTCGAAGGGTTTCGAGAAGAAGCTGACCCTGGTTGGCGTGGGCTATCGTGCCCAGGCGCAGGGCAACAAGCTCAACCTGACCCTCGGCTTCTCGCATCCGGTCGAGCACCAGATGCCGGAAGGCATCAAGGTGGAGACTCCCACCCAGACCGAGATCCTGATCAAGGGCATGGACAAGCAGAAGGTCGGTCAGGTCGCCGCCGACGTGCGCGCCTACCGCAAACCCGAACCCTACAAGGGCAAGGGCGTGCGTTATGCCGACGAGGTCGTGGTCATCAAAGAGACCAAGAAGAAATAACCTGGAGCGAATGCAATGGACAAGAAAATCCGGCGACTGCGCAGGGCGCGCAAAACCCGCGCCAAAATCGCGGAGCTTGGCGCGATCCGTCTATGCGTGCATCGCAGCAATACTCACATTTACGCGCAACTCATCGATGCCAGCGGCGGCGTGGTGCTGACCTCCGCCTCGACCATCGAGAAGGAACTGCGTGATCAGATCAAGAACGGTGGCAACGTGGCGGCGGCCAAGCTGATCGGCCAGCGCATCGCGGAGAAGGCCAAGGCCCTGGGCGTGGAGAAGGTCTCCTTCGACCGCGCCGGCTTCGCCTTCCACGGTCGCGTCAAGGCCCTGGCCGACGCGGCGCGTGAACACGGTTTGCAGTTCTAAGCGAGGACATCATGGCAAGACCCGTACAGCAGCAGGAAGACAAGGGCGATGGCCTGAAGGAAAAGATGATCTCGGTCAACCGCGTCACCAAGGTGGTGAAGGGTGGCCGGATCCTCGGCTTCGCCGCCCTCACCGTGGTCGGTGATGACGATGGCGGCGTCGGCATGGGCAAGGGCAAGTCCCGCGAGGTGCCGGTCGCCGTGACCAAGGCTATGGAAGAAGCGCGCCGCCGCATGATCAAGGTGCCTCTGAAGAACGGCACCTTCCACCACGCGGTGGTCGGCAAGCACGGCTCCTCCGTGGTGTTGATCCAGCCCGCTTCCGAGGGTACCGGCATCATCGCCGGCGGCGCCATGCGCGCGGTCTTCGAGGTGATGGGTGTGCGCAACGTGCTGGCCAAGTGCCTGGGTTCCACGAACCCCTACAACGTGGTGCGCGCCACGCTGAACGGCCTGCAGCAAATGATGACCCCCGGCGACGTGGCGGCCAAGCGCGGCAAGTCCGTGGCGGAAATTCTGGAGTAAGCCATGAGCGGCAAAGTCAAAGTCACCCTGGTGAAGAGCCCCATCGGCACCATCGCAAGCCACCGCGCTTGCGTGCTGGGTCTGGGCCTGAAGAAGATGCATCAATCCCGCGTGCTGGAAGACACTCCGGCCGTGCGTGGCATGATCAATAAAGTGAACTACCTGGTCAAAGCCGAGGTGGCGCAATGAAACTGAACACCATCAAACCCGCGGCGGGCAGCATCCAGTCCGGCAAGCGTCCCGGTCGTGGCATCGGCTCCGGCCTGGGCAAGACCGGCGGTCGCGGACACAAGGGCCAGAAGTCGCGCGCCGGCGGCTTCCATAAGGTCGGTTTCGAGGGCGGTCAGATGCCGATGGCGCGTCGCCTGCCGAAGCGCGGCTTCGTCTCCCTGGAAAAGGCCTTCAAGGCGGAAGTGCGGCTGGATGATCTGGCGGCCCTGCCCGTGGACAGCGTAGACCTGCTGGTGCTGAAGCAGGCCGGCCTGGTGCCGCATCTGAGCAAGTCCGCCAAGGTCATTCTGGCCGGCTCCATCGCCAAAGCCGTGAAGTTGGTCGGTATCGGCGCCACCAAGGGCGCCAAGGCCGCCATCGAGGCTGCCGGCGGCAGCGTCGAAGCCGCCGCCTGAAAGAAGGAAACGGATCTTGGCCGGAGCCGCTAACCTGCTTCAGATGTCCGGAAAAATGGGCGACCTCAAGCGTCGCCTGTGGTTCCTGCTGGGCGCGCTCGTGGTCTACCGCATCGGCACCTACATCCCGGTGCCCGGTATCGATCCCACCGTGCTGGAGGATTTGTTCAAGGGCCAGCAGGGCGGCATCCTGGGCATGTTCAACATGTTCTCCGGTGGCGCCCTGGAGCGCTTCTCCGTCCTCGCCCTGGGCATCATGCCCTACATCTCCGCCTCGATCATCATGCAATTGATGACGGTGGTGTCTCCTACCCTGGAGGCCCTGAAGAAGGAAGGCGAGGCCGGACGCCGCAAGATCACCCAGTACACGCGCTACGGCACCGTGGTTCTGGCCCTGTTCCAGGCCATCGGCATCTCCATCGCCCTGGAAAGCCAGGCGGGTCTCGTCCTGGATCCCGGCCTGATGTTCCGCATCACCGCCGTGGTGACGCTGGTGACCGGCACCATCTTCCTCATGTGGCTGGGTGAGCAGATCACCGAACGCGGCCTTGGCAACGGCATCTCCATCATCATCTTCGCCGGTATCGCCGCCGGTCTGCCCAGCGCCATCGGCGGCACCCTGGAACTGACCCGCACCGGCGCCTTCTCCATCCCTCTCGTGTTGCTGCTGTTCATCGGCGCGCTGCTGGTGACTGCCTTCGTGGTGTTCGTCGAGCGTGGCCAGCGCAAGATCCTGGTGAACTACGCAAAGCGCCAGGTCGGCAACAAGGTGTACGGTGGCCAGAGTTCCCACCTGCCGCTGAAGCTCAACATGGCGGGCGTCATTCCTCCCATCTTCGCCAGTTCCATCATCCTTTTCCCCGCCACCCTGGCGAGCTGGTTCGGCAATCAGGAATCGATGTACTGGCTGCGCGACATGGGGGCCGCCCTGTCACCGGGCCAGCCCATCTACGTGTTGCTCTACGCGCTGGCGATCATCTTCTTCTGTTTCTTCTATACGGCCCTGGTGTTCAACCCCAAGGAGACCGCCGAGAACCTCAAGAAGAGCGGAGCCTTCATTCCCGGCTACCGACCGGGCGAACAGACCAGCCGCTACATCGACAAAGTGATGACGCGTCTGACCCTGATCGGCGCGGCCTATATCACCCTGGTCTGCCTCATTCCGGAATTCCTCATCGTCAAGTGGAACGTGCCCTTCTATTTCGGCGGCACCTCCCTGCTCATCATCGTGGTGGTGACCATGGACTTCATGTCCCAGGTGCAGGCCTATGTGATGACCCATCAATATGAAAGTTTGCTCAAGAAGGCCAACTTCAAGGGTGGCAATTTCCTTGCCCGATAAGCAGCGATCATGGCGAAAGACGATGTCATCCAGATGCAGGGTGAGGTTGTTGAAAACCTCCCCAACGCGACGTTCCGGGTGAAGCTGGAGAATGGTCATGTGGTTCTGTCGCACATCTCGGGAAAGATGCGTATGCATTACATCCGCATCCTGCCCGGCGACAAGGTGACCGTGGAACTCACGCCCTATGACCTGTCGCGCGCGCGCATCGTCTATCGCGCCAAGTGATTTTTAGATAAAGGAGCAGAACATGCGTGTTCAAGCCTCGGTAAAGAAAATTTGCCGCAAATGCAAGATCGTGCGCCGCAAAGGCGTGGTTCGCGTGATTTGTAGCGAAGCCCGGCACAAGCAGCGTCAGGGCTGAGCGGATGCCGCTTTGGCTTGCCAAAATGCGGCTTGTTTCAATATAATCTTTCGTTTTTGTTGCTGGGGGTTAGTACATGGCCCGGATTGCTGGGGTAAACATCCCGAACCATAAGCATGCTGTGATCGCGCTCACCGCGATCTATGGCGTCGGTCGCACGCGCGCGCAGAAAATCTGCGTGGAAGCCGGGGTCAACCCCGCCGCCAAGATCAAGGATCTGACCGACGCGGAAGTCGACAAACTGCGCGAAGGCGTGGGCAAATTCGCGGTGGAGGGCGATCTGCGCCGCGAAACCACCATGAACATCAAGCGTCTCATGGACCTGGGTTGCTACCGCGGTACCCGGCACCGCAAGGGCCTGCCCGTGCGCGGCCAGCGCACTCGTACCAACGCGCGCACCCGTAAGGGCCCGCGTCGGCAGATGCAGATCAAGAAGTAACAGGACAACGACATGGCCAAGGCAACCGCCGCGCGTGCGCGGAAGAAAGTAAAGAAGAGCGTGGCCGATGGGGTCGCCCATATCCACGCTTCCTTCAACAACACCATCGTGACCATCACCGACCGCCAGGGCAATGCCCTGGCCTGGGCGACCGCCGGTGGCGCGGGCTTCAAGGGCTCGCGCAAGAGCACCCCATTTGCCGCCCAGGTGGCCGCCGAGAACGCCGGCAAGATGGCGCTGGAATATGGCGTCAAGAATCTGGAAGTGCGCATCAAGGGCCCCGGCCCGGGCCGCGATTCGACCGTGCGCGCCCTGAATTCCCTGGGTTACAAGATCACCAGCATTTCCGACGTGACGCCCATGCCGCATAACGGCTGCCGTCCGCCCAAGAAGCGCCGCATCTAAGGAGAGCACAAGTGGCCCGCAATCTTGATCCCAAATGCCGTCAGTGCCGCCGCGAGGGTGAGAAACTCTTCCTCAAGGGCGAGAAGTGCTTCACTGAAAAGTGCGCCATCGAGCGCCGCAACCAGGCTCCCGGCCAGCATGGCGCCAAGCAGGCGCGGCTGTCCGACTATGGCGTTCACCTGCGCGAGAAGCAGAAGGTGCGCCGCATCTACGGCGTGCTGGAAGCCCAGTTCCGCCTGACCTATAAGGAAGCCGAACGTCGGCGTGGCGTTACCGGCGAGAACCTGCTGCAGATCCTGGAATCCCGCCTGGACTCCGTGGCCTACCGCATGGGTTTCGGCGCCTCCCGCACCGAGGCCCGCCAGGTGGTACGTCACAACGGCATCAAGGTCAACGGTCGCCGTGTCAATATCCCGTCCTACCTGGTGAAGCCGGGCGACGTGGTGGAAGTCAGCGACAAGGCCAAGGCGCAGTTGCGCCTCAAGGGTTCCGTCGAGGCCGCCGAGGGCCGCGGTTTCCCAGAATGGGTGGAAGTCGATGCGAAGGCCATGAAGGGCACCTTCAAGGCGCTGCCGCAGCGCGCCGAGTTGCCGGCCACCATCAATGAATCCCTGGTGGTCGAACTCTATTCCAAGTAATTGACTCGCGGGCCCGCCTCACAAGGGCGGGCCGGGCAACGTAAAGGGAACCCATTATGTCCAACTCCGGTGAACTGCTGAAACCGCGTATTGTCGAGGTCAACAGCATTTCCCCTCGCCAGGCCCGGATCACTCTGGAGCCTTTCGAGCGTGGCTACGGCCACACCCTGGGCAACGCGCTGCGCCGCATCCTGCTGTCCTCCATGCAGGGCTACGCGCCCACCGAGGTGCGCATCGCCGGCGTCGTGCATGAGTACTCCGCCCTCGACGGCGTGCAGGAAGACGTGGTCGATATCCTGCTGAACCTGAAGGGCCTGGCCGTCAAGCTGAACAGCCGGGGCGAGGCCCTGCTGTCCATCAACAAGGATGGCGAAGGTCCCGTCACCGCCGCCGACATCCAGGCAGGTCATGATGTGGAGATCCTCAACACGGACCACGTCATCGCCAACCTGACCAAGGGCGGCAAGCTGGAGATGGAAATCAAGATCGAGGCCGGCCGCGGCTACGTTCCAGCCAGCACCCGCGTGCAGAGTGACGAATCCCGCCCGGTCGGCGTCATTCTGGTGGATGCCCTCTACAGCCCGGTGAAGAAGGTGGCTTTCAGCGTCGAGTCCGCCCGCGTAGAGCAGCGCACCGACCTGGACAAGCTGATCCTGGAGATCGAGACCAACGGTGTCATCGAACCGGCCGAAGCCGTGCGACATGCCGCCCGCATCCTCATCGAGCAGCTCGCTTCCTTCGCCGATCTGCAAGGCGTGGTCAGCATGGGTGGCGATACGCCGACGATGAAGTCGGTTTCGCCGCAGGTCGATCCCATCCTGTTGCGCCCCGTTGACGAACTGGAACTGACGGTGCGCTCCGCCAACTGCCTGAAGGCCGAGAACATCTATTACATCGGTGACCTGATCCAGCGCACCGAGACCGAATTGCTGAAGACCCCCAACCTGGGCCGCAAGTCCCTGAACGAAATCAAGGACGTGCTCGCCGCCCGTGGTTTGACCCTGGGCATGAAGCTCGAGAACTGGCCACCCGCCGGCCTCGACAAGCCCTGATCACGAGGTAGAAGAAAATGCGCCACCGCCTGTCCAACCGCAAACTCAACCGCACCAGCAGCCACCGCGCCGCGCTGTTGCGCAACCTGTCCATCGCCCTGCTGACGCACGAGGCGATCAAGACCACGCTGCCCAAAGCGAAGGAGCTGCGCCGCGTCGTCGAGCCCCTCATCACCCTGGGCAAGACGCCGACCCTGGCCAACCGCCGCCTGGCCTTCAACCGCCTGCGTGACCGCGACTTGGTGAGCAAGCTGTTCGACGACCTGGGCCCGCGCTTCATGAGCCGTCCGGGTGGTTACGTGCGCATTCTCAAGTTCGGTTTCCGCCAGGGCGACAACGCCCCCATGGCATACGTCGAACTGGTCGATCGCGCGCCCCAGGCCGCAGAAGCGGCCGCCGCCGAGTAAGCTCGGCATCGGCGCAATAAAGCCGGCCTTGGCCGGCTTTTTTGTTTTCCGGCTAAGCTTGCGGCCCAGCAATACCTCAACAGGACATCGCCATGCTGGTGTTGTTCACCGATTATGGTTGGAGCGACCCCTACGTCGGCCAGGTCAAGGCGATGCTCGCCGCGCGGGCGCCCGGCGTGCCCCTCATCGATCTGCTGCACGCGGCGCCGGACTTCAACGCCCACGCCGCCGCCCAGTTGCTCGCTGCCCTCGCGCTGTTTTTTCCGGCCGGCGCGGTGTTCTTCTGCGTGGTCGATCCCGGCGTCGGCGGGCCGCGCGCGGCGGCGGTCGTCGAAGCGGACGGCCGCTGGTTCGTGGGACCCGACAACGGCTTGCTGTCCATCGTCGCCGCGCGCAGCGAGCGGACGCGCGTCTGGCACATCCACTGGCGGCCGCCGGAACTGTCCGAGAGCTTCCATGGCCGCGACCTGTTCGCCCCGGTCGCCGCCCGCCTCGCCGCCGGCGATTTTCCCGGCGACTGGCTGACGCCGGTGGATGCCCTGCAAGTCCGCTTCGACGCCGCCGACCTGCCGCGCATCCTCTACATCGACCATTTCGGCAACGCCTGGACCGGCATCCGCGGCGGTCTCGCCGATGTAGGCGCGACCCTCGAGGTCAAGGGCGCAACCATCGCCTGGAGGCGCGTGTTCAGCGAGGCGGCCAAGGCCGAGGCCTTCTGGTACGTGAACAGCGCGGGCCTGGTGGAGATCGCCGCCAATCGTGCCAGTGCCGCCGAACTGCTGGGGCTGCAGGTGGGAGACCCGGTCAGGCTATCAGGATCGCCCGGAAGTCATTGGCATTAGTGCGCGTGGGCCCGGTCACTTGCAGGTCGCCGAGGGCGGCGAAGAAGCCGTGGGCATCGTTGTCGTCGAGGCGGGCGCGGGCGTCCAGGCCCAGCGCCGCGGCCCGCGCCAGGGTGTCCGGAGCCAGCAGGGCGCCGGCGTTGTCCTCGCTGCCGTCGATGCCGTCGGTATCCGCCGCCAGCGCGTGGATGCCCGCCATGCCTTGCAACTCCAGCGCCAGGGCCAGGAGGAACTCGGCGTTGCGGCCGCCGCGTCCCGCGCCGCGCACGGTGACCTGGGCCTCGCCCCCGGAAAGCAGGACCAGAGGGCGGTCGCCATGCCGCCGCGAGACCTGTGCCCTCGTCAGCGCGGCGAATTCCGCCGCCAGGGTGCGCGCCTCGCCGGTGTAGTGGTCACCCAGCACCACCGCCTCCACTCCCTGGCCGCGCAGATACGCCGCCGCGCCCGCCAGAGCGCTGCCACCATTGCCGACGATGCGGGTGTCGACGCGGTCGAAGCAGGCGTCACCCGATTTCGGCGTGTCCGCGAACAAACCCGCGGCGCCTTGTTCCAGATAGGCGCGGATCGCGGCCGGCACGGCGACGCGCCAGGTCTCCAGCACCGCCAGGGCGTCGGTGAAGGTGGTGGGGTCGGGGGCGAACGGGCCGGAAGCGATGACCGCCGGATCGTCGCCGACCACGTCGGACAACAGCAGGGCGGTCACCGGCGCCGCGCAGGCCTGGGCCAGACGGCCCCCGAGGGTACGCGACAGGTGCTTGCGCACACAGTTGATGGCGGCGATGGGAGCGCCGCAGTGCAAGAGGCCGCGCACCGTCGCCTGCGCGTCGGCGAGCGACAGGCCCGCCGCCGGCAGGGTGAGCAGGCTGGAGCCGCCACCGGAGATCAGGGCCAGGACGAGATCGTCGGAGCCGACCAGCTTCAGGCGCTTGAGGAGGTCTTGCGCCGCCGCCTGGCCGGCCTCGTCGGGCAGGGGATGGCCGGCTTCGACCACCTCGATGCGCCGGAGCGCGCCGTCGGCGGGCAGGCCATGTCCGTGGCGGGTGATGACCAGGCCGGAAAGGGGCGCGCTCGCGGGCCACAGGGCCTCCACGCAGGCGGCCATGTCCGCCGCCGCCTTGCCGGCGCCGACCACCAGGGTGCGGCCGCGTGGCGGGGGCGGCAGATGCACCGGCAACAGGCGCCGCGCGCCGATCGCGTCGACGGCCGCGCGGAAAGCGCCGAGCAGCAGTTCACGCGGCGCCATGTCGGGCACCACGTTCATGCCGCCCGTCTTTGCACGAAGCTGACCTGGAAATAGCCGCCAAGCAGGCGTTCGCGGCGCGTGGTCCATTGCTCGGGATCCAGTTCGCGCAGGGGATCCCAGGTCCACATCTCGCGGGCAAAGGGCTCGAACACCGTGAAGATGAAGTTCGCCCAGAAGCGGCCCAGCCAGGTTTCCGGCCGGTGGAACTCGCCGTACATGAAGGTGCCACCGGGCTTGAGCACGCGCAGGCATTCGGCGAACACCCGTCGCTTGTGCGCGGGCGGCAGCTCGTGAAAGAGGAAGAAACTGACGACGTGGTCGAAGGCCGCATCGGGCAGCGGCATCGCCACCGCGTCGCCCTGGAAGAGGCTGCAGGCCCGCGCCTCGCGCGCGTGCTCCAGCTTGCGGCGGACATTGCTCAACTCGGCGTGCACCAGATCGAACACGTACACCTCGCCCAGCCGGCTGCAGCAACTTGCCAGCGCACGGGTGAAATCGCCGAAAGCGCAGGACACCTGCAACACCTTCTTACCCCGGCAGATGTCGCAGGCCGGCCCCAGCACGCGTCGCGTCAGGCGGCGGTACTGGAACAGCAGGATGGCGTTGGCGATGAACTGGCGGTCGGTCAGGCGGATCAGCAGAGGCTGCCGGTAGATCCAGTAGATGTGGCGCGAGCGTTCGCCGCCCAGGGCGAAATGGCGCGCCACCAGGATGGAGAAGTGGGTGGTGACGAAGAAAAAGAGGGCGATGCCCAGGACGCCTTGGACGAGGAGCGTGAGGGTGGCGGACATGTCGGGTGGGGTGGCCGCGCGCGGCCGGGGCGGGCTTGCGAAAAAGCCATTATCCTCGTGTGCCGCCAGGCGCGCGCCCAATCACCACGTCTGGGAGGCGATCCAGCCGCCGCGTATGGACTTCGCGCAACGCCGCGTCGCGCGTCCGGGGGGTGTTAGCATGCGCCGCCATGCGCATCGAAGAACTCCGTCGGCGCCTGCGCGAGCTCGGCGCCAAGCCCATGCACGAACACCGCCTGCTGCGCGGCTGGGGCCAAGCGCTCGCGCCCGCGCCGGGACAACGCTCTCCGCTGGATGGCCTGCCCGCCCGCGTGCGCGCCGCCTGGCCCGATCTGCAACGGGAACTGGCCGGCCTGGTCGGCCTGCTTTCCGAGCACGCGGGCGCGGACGGTTCCTCCCGCCTGTTGCTGCAACTCGCCGACGGCCAGAACGTCGAGGGCGTGCTGCTGCCGCGCGGCGGCCTCTGCGTCTCCACCCAGGTGGGCTGCGCCGTCGGCTGCCTGTTCTGCATGACCGGGCGGGACGGCCTGCAACGCCAACTCGGCTCCGCCGAGATCGTCGCCCAGGTGGTCCTGGCGCGCGCGCGCCGGGCGGTGCGGCGGGTGGTGTTCATGGGCATGGGCGAACCGGCGCACAACCTCGACAACGTGCTGGAGGCCATCGAGTTCCTCGGCACGGAGGGCGGCATCGGCCACAAGAACCTGGTGTTCTCCACCGTCGGCGACCGACGCGTGTTCGAGCGCCTGCCGCTGGGGCCGGTGAAGCCGGCCCTGGCCATCTCCCTGCATTCCACGCGCGTCGAACTGCGCGCCCGCCTGCTGCCGAAGGCGCCGCCGCTGCCGCCGGAGGAACTGGTGGAAAGCGCCGAGCGCTATGCCCGCGCCACCGGCTATCCCATCCAGTACCAGTGGACCCTTTTGGCGGGCGTCAATGACGGCGAGGACGAGGTGGAGGGCATCGCCCGCCTGCTCGCCGGCAAGTACGCGATGATGAATTTCATCCCCTACAACGCCAACGAGGGCTTCGGTTTCCAGCGGCCCGCCTGGGAACACGCCGTCCGCCTCGCGGGCCTGCTGAACCGGCGCGGCATCCTCACCCGCCTGCGCAACTCGGTCGGCCAGGACGTGCAGGGCGGCTGCGGCCAGTTGCGCGCGCGCGCCGCCGAATTCCCGATCGAGCTTGCCCGGCCGGATGAGGCGCGGGATGCAAGCGCGCCTGCGCGGCAAAGCACGACTGGTAACGCTTAAAAGCGCTCGCCCTCGCGCAGCAGCCGCCAGCGGCCCAGCGGCAGGTCGCCGAGCCGGACTTGGCCGATGCGCACCCGCTTCAGGCCGGTGACGCGCAGGCCGACCAGTTCGCACATGCGGCGGATCTGGCGCTTGCGGCCCTCCTTGAGGATGAAGCGCAACTGGTCCTCGTTCTGCCAGCTCACCCGCGCCGGACGCAACTTGCGGCCGTCCAGTTCGAGGCCGTGGTTGAGCAGCTTGAGGCCTGGTTCGGAAAGCTGGCCGGAGACCCGCACCAGGTATTCCTTTTCCACATCCGAGTCGTCGCCGATGAGCTGCTTGGCGATGCGGCCGTCCTGCGTCAGCACCAGCAGGCCGGTGGAGTCGATGTCCAGCCGGCCGGCCGGAGCCAGGCCCTTGAGCATGCCGTGCGAGAAGCGCGGGCCGCGGTCCTCGGCCCAGCGCGTGTCGTCGCGGATCAGGGTGACGGCGGGCTGGTAGCCGGGTTCCGGTTGCCCGGAGACGTAGCCGACCGGTTTGTGCAGCAGCACGGTGACGCGCTGCTGCTGCTGTTCGCGGGCCCGCTGGGCGAGGTGGATCTCGCAGCCGGGATCCACCCGCGTGCCCAGCTCCGTGATGCGCTGGCCGTCGACGAACACCAGGCCCTGTTCGATGTAGGCGTCCGCCTCCCGGCGCGAGCACAGGCCGCGCTCGGACATCAGCTTGGAGAGGCGAACCCCTTCAGGCGCCGGAGTCATGCACCCAGTCCGCGCCCAGTCCGCCGCGCAGGCTGTCTAGATAGGCCGGCGCCTCCACCTCCTCGAGCCGCGCGCGGGCGCGGGCCAGTCTGGCCGCGCACTCGTCGTGCTGGCGGGGCGCGCAGCGGGCGTCCGCCGCCGCCATGTACTCCTCCAGGTAGGCTACCTGCCGGCGCGCCAGCTTGATGTCCCGGCGTTGCTGGATTTCCAGGCGGCGCTGGTACCAGTCGCTGGCCAGCACGTTTTCGCGCGTGAACAGTGCGCGGATGTCGGGGTGTCGCAGGTCCTTCCCCTCGTATGCACCGGTGGCCATGATGAACAGCAGGGCCTTGAGCGGCGGGCAGGCGTCCCGCGCCGAACCGTCTTCCAGGTAGCCCAGGGCCACCTTGCGGTGTTGCTCGGCGATATGCTCCACGCCCTCGGCGAAGGCGGCCGGGTTCTGGGTCTCCGGGCGCAGCATGGCCTCGTCGAAGGCGCTCACCGGGTCGTCGAAGATCTTGCCCAGGTAGGCGTGCATGAAGCGGGTGGTGATGCGGTAGCCCAGGCGGCTGGCGGGGATGAGACGGCCTTCGTGCTCGAAGTCGCGCACCGGTTCCAGATAGCCCTTCTCGATCAGCCAGCGGGCGTCCCGCTCCCGCGGCGACAGGCGGCACCAGATCTCGGGCATGAGGAAGCTGACGTCGTGGTCCACGCGCCGATGCGGGCCGATATGACCGGCGGCGGTGGAATAACCGTCATGGCCGCAGAGGATGAAGGAGACCAGGGCGTTGTTGAGGTCCGCCGTGTAGGTCAGCGCGTTGAACGGCCCTTTGGTGAGGGCGCCTTCCGAGCCCGCGCCGGTGGTGGAGGGGGACTTGCCGGACAGGCTGGCGATGAAGTCCATGAACAGTTCAGGCAATTCCTGGTAGTGGATCGGGCCGTATACCGCCAGGGCGGGGATGCCGGGCGCCGGAGGGTTGTTGCGGCGCCCCGGCAGCATCGCGTCCACCGGCCAGAGCACCGGGGCGTGGGCCGGCATGCGCCGCGCCAGGCGGGCACCCATCTCGGCCACGTGGGTGTCGCGCGGCCGCTCCAGGTCCGGGCGCTTTTGCAGATAACGCACGTTGGGGCTGGGCTTGCCGTCGACGATGCGGGCGTGGGCCGAGGAGACGAAGTAGCCGTCCTCCGTCGCGGCCTCGCGGATGAAGGCCTGCATGTCGGCGGTGTAATGGTGGAAGCCGACCACGTCCTCGGTCAGGTCGATGGCGTCCTGGCGGGTGAGGGGCTCGAAGTTGGAGATGAAATTGTCGGCCTGTGTCAGATCGTGCTCGGTCTGCGCGTCGAGGCCGCGATGCCGGGCGTCATCCGGACGCTGGAACAGGCGCGCCTCGCAGTTGGCCACCAGTTTCACCGCCGGTGTCGGCATCACGCCGGGTCGCGCATGAGCAATGTGGTGGGCCGGCAGGGTGGCAGACACGGCGATGTCGTCGGCAAGCTGGATCTTGCGCGCGCCGACGAAGTCCTGCCGGGTCTTGTAGACGCGCCAGGCGCCGTCCTCCAGCCGGCCGATGCGCAGGTAGCTGGCCTCCAGCTTGCGGCGGTGGAACTTCAGCTCATGGCCGGGATGGCCGTTGACCAGATCGACGTGGAAGTGCTCCCGCCAATCGTCGCCCCACTCCTGGCGATAGAAGCGCTTGATGACGTAGACCAGGGCGCGCACGTGGTTGGGAATGCTGGCGAGCCAGGCGTTGTAGGCGTCGGTGTATTCCTCGGAAGGGGTGAGCAGCTTGATTACCGAGCCGACGGTGCGGTTGTCCGCCAACAGGGGGCGGGTGTCGGGGGTGCCGGCGGGCGGAATCTTGAAACGGTCGGAGAAGTCGCGCCGAAAGATGGCTTCCACCTGGTCGAGATCGCTCCTCAGGTCCTGCACGTAGTAGGGGCCGGACAGTACGGCGGCATCCAGGGATTTGGAAATCTCCGACTTGCCGCCGCCGGACACGGTGCAGGGTTTGTAGCAGAAGACGCCTTCCGGCTCGCTGCCGACGAAACGCCAGGACGGCGCGTGCGGATGCTTTTCCAGGCTGACCTTGAATCCGCAGGGGTAGAGGTAGGCATTGCCGGCCAACAGCTTGATGCTCCGCTCCACCCCCGCGCGGGTCCAGGTCGCGCGCTGCTCATGCATGTCCAGGCGGGCGTCTTCGGGCAGGTAGAGCACCTCCTTGCGGCTACGGTCGACGCCATAGCCCTCGGGACGGAAATCGATGAGGTCGGCGTAGCGTTCCTCCATCTCGGCGAAGGTGTGGCCAGCGGCCAGATACTTCGAATCCAGCACGTAGCTGTCGCCCAGGTTGTAGCTGGGGAAGGCCAGGGCGCCGCCCGAGTGTTCCTCCTCGCTACCTCCGAGCAGGTTGGCGGCGAAGCTGATCTGCGACTTGATCTCCTTCTTGGAATAGCCGAAGTAGTTGTCGGCGATGATCGTGACGATGACGCCTTCCATGTCGCGGCACACCACCTTGAAGGCCGAACCGTCGTTGTAGCGCTCGTCCTCCGACCGCCAGCACATGCCGTCGCGGCGCTGGCGCTCGCTGGCCTGGTCCCAGTGGGGCAGTCCCACCTCCCGCTTGGTGAGGTCGATCAGGTGGGGCGCCAGGATGACGCAGCCGCTGTGGCCCGACCAGTGGTCGACATCGAGACCGGCGTCGTGCTCGGGCAGGTAGGGATCGCCACCGTTGCCGAAGATGCGCTCCACGAAGTCCAGGTTGGCGACCAGTCCGCCGGGCGCGAAGAAGCGCGTCTCCATGCGCTTCTCCGGCAGCGCGCCGGGCACGCAGGGCGATACCAGGGGACGCAGCAGCAGGGAAATCCACAGGTGGGCCTGCGCGTCCTGGGTGCTGGTAAAGGGCAGGCGCAGCAACTCGGCGGGCGGGTTCATGGCGGCATTGAACAGGGCGGCGAAGGTCGCGGCCGGCACTGCCTTCTTGTCCCAGGGCACGGGCAGGCCACCCTCCACCACGTGGAACACGCCGGCGGTGGTGCGGCGGTCCTTTCGGGGGTTGTGCAGCACGCCCTGCTTCACCCGGTAGGAGGTCAGCCAGGGCGAATCGAAACGATCCCCGTCTGCGGGCAGGGAAAGTTCCGCCGCCAGACCTGGCCGGTCGAGCACGAAGGCATCGCGCGGCAGCGACGGCTCGGCGGCGACGCCGTTGCGCGCCAGGTAGGCGCGCAGGAAGTCCTGGATGCGCCGGTCCGCCGGGCAGCGGTAGGCGCCGAGCAGCAGGCGGTGCTGGCGGTAGTTGCGCAACAGGTCGTCGGCAATGTCCAGCAGGTCGTCGGCTTCGCCCCCCCAGCCAGGCTCGCCCAGGGCGGCCAATTGCAGGTTGGCGTGGCGGATCTGGCGCAGGCGTTCGGGCGAGATGGAGCGGCGCGCCAGGCGGCCGGCACGCGGAAGATCGTCTTTCATGGGAGTGCACCGCAGGTTGCTTCGACCCGCGATTTTCTCATCAGACCGGGGCATGGGTCACCCCATGGGCGAACGGCTTCAGACGCAGGCGCGCGGGTTGACGATTTCCAGCAGTTCGAAGGACTGGATCAGGGAGGTCTGCATGATCTCGGTGAGCATGCTCCGTTCCAGGCCCAGGCCTTGCCAGGCCGCCTCGTCGAAAGTCAGGTTGTACTCGCCCAGCTCGAAGCGGGCCTTGATGTCCGGCGACATGTGGAAGGCGATGTCCGCCGCGACGTGGACGATAGCCGCTTCCCGCGGGTAGTGCGGCGCCTCGCCGGGACGCAATTGATGGGCGATGAGCTCATCCAGCGACTCCGGCAGCCGCCAGGCGCGCATCAGCGCCGCGCCCAGTTCGGCATAGGTGAAGCCGAACACCGCGCGTTCCGCCTCGATGACGGCCGCCTCGCCGTAATCCTTCTCCTGCAGGACCTGGCGGTATTGCACCGGCCGGCTGGCGTAGAACACCAGGCGCCCCACCTTGTGCAGCAGTCCGGCCAGGAACATGCGCTCGGACTCGCGCACGCCGCATTTCAAGGCCAGGTTGCGGCTGACCACGCCGCAGGTGACGCTGTTGTCCCAGAAATCCATCATGTCGACGAATTCCGCGGAGATGCCCTTGAAGGTGGTGATCACCGAGGTGGACAGCACCAGATCGCGCAAGGCCTTCATGCCGATCAGGGTGATGGCGCGGGAAATGCTGTCGACCTTCGAGGGCAGGCCGTACCAGGCGCTGTTGGCCAGGCGCAGCACGGTGGTGGAGATGCCGGCGTCGAGTTGCACCACCTCCACCAGATCCTTGATGGAGGTATCGGGCTGATCGATCAGCTCGTTGATGCGGATGGCGACGTCCGGCAGGCTGAAAAGATGTTCGACGTCCTGGACCAGTTGCTGGGGGGTCATGGCGGTGCTCGGTGCGGAAGACGCGTAAGGATAGCGTCAAACCCCGCTCAATCGGGGATTCCCGCAGTGTTCGGCGCCAAGCGGGCGCGGATGGCCGCGAGTTCCTCGATCGCATCCGGGGTTCCTCGTAGTTGTGGCCGCAGCGCCTTGCGTTGTCCTGCGCCTTCCGGGCTGGTCCGCGCTTCACCCTCGTTCATGTGCAGCACCGCGTGGTTCCAGCAGGGCAGCGGGTCTCGCTCGTCCCGCTGGGCGATAGCGACCATGCCCACCCCCGCGACCATCAACATACCTGCCAGGATGCGGTCTCCAGGTGTCACCGGATTCGGGGGAGACAGGGGACGGTTGGAGGTTATGTTCGGATGGAGCTTATTCGCGCTCGACGATTGCGATTCCAGAGGCCGAGGAACTGAATGCCGCTCGGATAGGAGGCCTTCGGGATACACAGGTCTACTGCTCGGAAAAATAATCCGAATCGAGCTTCTTTACTTCGAAGATGGCAACGGGAGGGTGTCCGGAATTTTGTGTAAACGGGTTATGGTTTAGAGGTTGTTCATCCGATCTTCGAACTGGATAGTAAAGCGAGTCAGCGCCGCCTTCCAATCCC
>VGVT01000037.1 GCA_016873935.1 Betaproteobacteria bacterium
CTGCGGCCGGGCTGGGAGAGCTTCGTCGGCGCCGGCCCGCTGCCCATGCGGCACGGCCTCAGCCTGGGCGAAATGGGCCGCTGGTTCGTGCGGCATTTCAGGCTGGACCTGGATTACCAGGTGGTGGTCATGCAAGGCTGGCAACCGGAGGCGGCGCCGGGCTTCGGCTGGCCGCTGGGCGAGCGGGAATGGATCAATCCCAGCCCCAACGCGGCCAACCTGTCGATGGCGCGCTGCTACGCCGGCACGGTGATGCTGGAGGGCACCAGCCTGTCCGAGGGGCGCGGCACCACCCGGCCGCTGGAACTGTTCGGCGCCCCCGACCTCGACCCGCGCGCGCTGCTGGCGGAAATGCGCCATCTTGCGCCGCACTGGATGCGCGGCTGCCGGCCGCGGGAATGCTGGTTCGAGCCCACCTTCCACAAGCACGCCGGGCAACTCTGCGCCGGCGTGCAGATCCACGTGGAGACCGACGCCTACGCGCACGCGGAGTTTCGCCCCTGGCGCTTCATGGCCCTCGCCTTCAAGGCCCTGCGCCGGCTGCGTCCGGACTATCCGCTGTGGCGGGATTTCCCCTACGAATACGAGCACGAGCGCCTGGCCATTGATCTCATCAATGGCGGACCGGCCCTGCGCGAATGGGTCGACGACCCCGCCGCCCTGCCCGGCGACCTCGGCGCCCTGGCGCGCGCGGACGAAGCCGCCTGGCTGGAGGAGCGGGAGGCGGTGCTGATCTATCGTTGAGGCGCTGCCGGCTCAGGCAGCATCGGGCGCCTGGCCGGGCCCGACGGCGTGTAGCAGCCGCGCCTTTTCCTCCGCGTCGAGTCCGGGCAGGACGCCGACCAGCACTTCCGGCGAGGCGCCGGTCAGCTTCGCCGCCTCGCGGATGTCATCCGGCAGGGCAGCATCCTCGACGCCGTTGCCCAGGTGGCGGGCGGTGTTGACGCCCAGTCGGGCCATGCGTGCGCGGGTACCCTCGTCGCCGCGGATGAGCTGGCGGATGAGTTGCGGCAGGCTCCAGTTCTCGATGAGCAGCAGGCTCAGATCCATCAAGGCGAAACCGCAGGCCTGGCGCTGCGCTTGTTCACTGCGTTGGGCGCGGCCGCTGTGCAGTTCGTCCAGGGCCTTCTGCGGCAGCTCGGGCACGAAGGCCCACAGTTCGATCTCGCCCGCATTCGCGAGCAGGGCAGCCATGGCCAGTTCGCCGGGGTCGAGGTCGTGGCGCAGGCCACCCCAGGCCATGCAGATGCGCGCGGCCAGGGTGGCGCGCGCCTCGCAGGCGAGGAAGCCGTGGTTGTCCCCGCCCACTTCCGGCGCGCTGCGCACCTGCTCCCTGAACTGCTCGGTACCCAGGGCCAGCACCACGCCGAGGGGGGTGGTGATGTCGCGCGCCAGGCGCCGGGGCAGGCGCCGGTTGGCTTCCTTGATCAGACGCAGGGCCAGCAACGGATCGTCCAGCAACAGGCCGGTATAGGCGTGCGCGGACAGGCTGTCCTCGGCTCCCGACTCCAGTTCGGCGAGGGCCGTCTTGCTGGAAGCCTTGATGGGCTGCTCCTGATATTCCAGATAGGCCGCCCACTGCCCCGATCCCCACCACGCATGCCCAGGCATCACGAATACCCCGTGGAATCAATATCTTGCCGCATTGACGGCAATACCCGAGGAAAGCTTGAGGCTTCAGGCGCCGAACACGTTGACCCACAGGGCCTTCACCGCCAGGATCTCCTGATTCAGGCCGCCATGCTCGGCACGCGCGTGCTCCAGGCCTTGCAGCTTGAGGGCGTGCTGGCGGCGGCGCAGCTCGCGGTAGGCGTCGCCCGCGGCAAGGCCGATGTCGCCGGGGATCAGGCCGAGTTCTCCGGCCCGCCTGAGCAGGGCGATGTTGCCGATGTTGGCGGTCATTTCCGGATGCGCGTGGGCGTGCGCGAGCACCAGGTACTGCACGGCGAACTCCACGTCGACCAGGCCGCCGGCGTCGTGCTTGAGGTCGAACAGGCCGCTGACGTTGGCGTGGCCCTCGTGCATCTTGCGGCGCATGTCGAGCACCTCATCGCGCAATCGGCCGGCATCGCGCGGCTGCGTCAGCACCTTCTCGCGGATGGCGTCGAAACGCGGCTTTAGCGCCGCATCGCCGCAGCAATAACGGGCGCGGGTGAGGGCCTGGTGCTCCCAGGTCCAGGCCTGCCGCAACTGGTAGTCTTCGAACGCCTCGACGCTGCTCACCAGCAGGCCCGAGGCGCCGTCCGGGCGCAGGCGCAGGTCGGTTTCATAGAGCGTGCCGGCGGCGGTGGTGGTGCCCATCCAGGTGTTCAGACGCTTGCCCAGACGGGCGTAGATTTCCTGCGCATCGGCATGCGGGTCGTCGTACAGGAAGATGATGTCCAGGTCGGAGGCGTAGCCCAGTTCCTTGCCACCCAGCTTACCGTAGGCGATCACCGCGAAGGCGGGGCTCTCCCGGTGACGGCCGGGCAAGCCATTCCAGACCAGATCCAGGGTGGCCTGCACCAGCAGATCGGCCAGGTCGGAGAGATGGTCGGAGAGCTTTTCCACGCTCCACAGGCCGGCCAGGTCCTGCGCCAGCAGGCGGAAGGTCTCGGACTGCTTGAAGTGGCGCAGTTCGTCCATCTGTCTTTCCACATCGACGACTTGCATGCCCAGGCGCTGGCGCAGGTCCTGGCGCGCGCGCAGCCAGTCCGGTGGCGCCATGAGTTGGCGCGCGTCGAGCAGTTCGTCGAGCAGGTGCGGCTGACGGGTCAGATAGCCGGCGGCCCAGGCGCTGCTGCTGACGATGCGTACCACCTGGCGCAAGGTCTGCGGGTACTCCTTGAGCAGGGCGAGATAGGGGCCGCGCCGGGCGATGGAATCGAGCAGGTCGAGGATGCGCGAGAGGGTTTCGCCGGCATTGGGGAAACCGGCCGCCACCTCCACCAGCGGCGGCAGCAGGCCGTCGATCATCGCCTTGTTGCCGGCCGGCAGACCGGCGTAGCGGCTGCCGCGCACGAGCTTGCGCAACTGCTCGAGGACGCCTGCCGGATCGGTGTAGCCGACGGCGACGAGGCGCGCCTCGGCCTCCTCCGCCGGCAGCTCGCACAAGCCGGCGAGGGGATGGCCGGACTGGTCCTCCTGCGGCGCCCCGAAGACCTGCTCGAAATAGCCCGCCACCTTGCGGCGCAGCGCGTTCAGCCGGATTTCGAAAGCGGCCCAGTCGGCGCCGCCCATGGCCTCGGCCACCCGCTCGCGGTCCTCCGCCTCGCGCGGCAGGGTCTGCGTCTGCGCATCGTCCAGGTATTGCAGGCGATGTTCGAGGTTGCGCAGGAAGACGTAGGCGGCCTCCATCTCGTCGGCCTGCTCGTCGGGCACCAGGTCGTAGGCCGACAACTGGTGCAGCAGGGCGCGCGTCGGGCGGATCTGCAGGGAGGCGATGCGGCCGCCGCGGATGAGCTGGAACACCTGTGCGACGAATTCGATCTCGCGGATGCCGCCCGGCCCCAGCTTGATGTTGTCGGCCATTTCCTTGCGCGCCACCTCGCGCCGGATTTGCGCATGCAGATCGCGCATGGAGCCGAAGGCGCCGAAATCGAGGTACTTGCGGAAGACGAAGGGCTTGCGCAGCGCTTCCAGTTCCTCGATGCGCCCGCCGGTCAGCGCCCGTCCCTTGATCCAGGCATAGCGTTCCCATTCCCGTGCCTGCGTGTAGAAGTACTCCTCCAGCATGGCGAAGCTCGACACCAGCGGACCGGAATCGCCGTAAGGGCGCAGGCGCATGTCGACGCGAAAGACGTGGCCGTCGGCGGTCTTGTCGTCGAGGGCGGCGATGAGGCGCTTGCCCAGGCGGGTGAAGAACTCGAAATTGGAAAGCTTGCGCGGCCCGGCGGTCTCGCCGTCCTCGGGGAAGACGAAGATGAGATCGATGTCGGAGGAGGCATTGAGCTCGCCGCCGCCCAGCTTGCCCATGCCCACCACGATCAGGCGTTGGGCCTCTCCCCGCGCGTCGAGCGGCTCGCCATACACCGACACGAGGTCACGATGCAGGAAATCGGTGGCGGCGCCCACCGTCACCTCGGCCAGTTCGGTGAGGGCCCGTGTCACCTCGGCCAGATCGGCGAGGCCGTTGAGGTCGCGCGTCATCACGCGCGCATACACGCCCTCGCGCAGGCGGCGCAGGCGGCGCTTGAGCGTTTCCTCGTCGGCGATGTCGGCGCCCAGGTAGGCGCCCATCTCGCGGCGTGAGAGCGGTTGCTCGAGCGAACGCTGCAGCCACTCGCCGAGCGCCGGCCGGGCATGCAGACGGGCGCGCAGCCAGCGGCTGTATGCGGCGGCGCGGGATAGCAACTGCGGGGCTGGCGTGGGCTTCATGATGCGATGCAAAATGCGAAATTCCTGGAAGTGGCCTAATTTTGCCGCTTCCTTGGGGGAGGAAGCGACCTGTCTTTAATCTGCCGTCGAGGAGACGCATGTCATGAGCACCACCATCGAATCCGTCCTGCACGAAAACCGGGTCTTCGACCCCTCTCCGGAATTCGTGGCCCAGGCCAACGTTTCCGGCATGGAAGCCTACAAGGCGCTCTGCGCCGAAGCCGAAGCCGACTATGAAGGCTACTGGGGCAAGCTGGCCAAGGAAAACGTCGTCTGGCAAACCCCCTTCAGCAAGGTCCTGGACGAATCCAACGCCCCTTTCTACAAGTGGTTCCCGGACGGCAAGCTGAACGTCTCTTACAACTGTCTGGACAAGAACGTCCAGGCCGGCCTGGGCGACAAGGTCGCACTCATCTTCGAGGCCGACAAGGGTGACATCACCCGCGTCACCTACAAGGAACTGCTCGCCCGCACCGCCAAGTTCGCCAACGCCCTGAAGAGCCTGGGCGTGAAGAAGGGCGACCGGGTCATCATCTACCTGCCCATGTCCGTCGAGGGCGTCGTCGCCATGCAGGCCTGCGCCCGCATTGGCGCCACCCACTCCGTGGTGTTCGGCGGCTTCTCCGCCACCGCCCTGCGCGACCGCATCGAGGATGCCGGCGCGGTCATGATCATCACCGCCGACGAGCAGTGCCGCGGCGGCAAGAACATCCCCCTGAAGCCCGCCGTGGACGAGGCCATGACCCTGGGTGGCACCGATTCCATCAAGAACGTGGTGGTCTACCAGCGCACCGGCGGCCCCTGCAACATGGTGGCCGGCCGCGACTTGTGGTGGCACGACGTGGTGGCCAGCCAGTCCGAGACCTGCGAACCGGAATGGGTGGAAGCCGAGCATCCCCTGTTCCTGCTCTACACCTCCGGCTCCACCGGCAAGCCCAAGGGCGTGCAGCACTCCACCGGCGGCTACCTGCTGCACTCCATCATGACCATGAAGTGGACCTTCGACCTGAAGCCGTCCGACATCTTCTGGTGCACCGCCGACATCGGCTGGGTCACCGGCCACACCTACATCACCTACGGCCCCCTGGCCTGCGGCGGCACCGAGATCGTCTTCGAGGGCGTGCCCACCTTCCCGGACGCCGGCCGCTTCTGGAAGATGATCCAGGACCACAAGGTCAACATCTTCTACACCGCCCCCACCGCTATCCGTTCCCTGATCAAGGCCGCCGACACCAATCCGGCCGTGCATCCCAAGAACTACGACCTCACCACCCTGCGGGTGCTGGGCTCCGTGGGCGAGCCCATCAACCCGGAAGCCTGGATGTGGTACCACGACAATATCGGCGGCGGCAGGTGCCCCATCATGGACACCTTCTGGCAGACCGAAACCGGCGGCCACGTCATCACCCCGCTGCCCGGCGTCACTCCGCTGGTGCCCGGCTCCTGCACCCTGCCCTTCCCGGGCATCATGGTCACCGTGGTGGACGAGGCCGGCCACGAGGTGGAATGGGGCAAAGGCGGCTTCCTGGTCATCAAGAAGCCCTGGCCATCCATGATCCGCACCATCTGGAATGATCCGGATCGCTTCAAGAAGAGCTACTTCCCCGAGGACCTGGGCGGCAAGCTCTATCTCGCCGGCGACGGCGCCGTGCGCGACGCCAATACCGGCTACTTCACCATCATGGGCCGCATCGACGACGTGCTGAACGTCTCCGGCCACCGCATGGGCACCATGGAGATCGAATCCGCCCTGGTCAGCCACCCCCTGGTCGCCGAAGCCGCCGTGGTCGGCAAGCCGCACGACATCAAGGGTGAAGCCATCGTCGCCTATGTGGTGTTGAAGCGCGCACGCCCCACCGGTGACGAAGCCAAGGCCATCGTCAACGACCTGCGCAACCACGTCGGCAAGGAAATCGGCCCGATCGCCAAGCCGGACGAAATCCGCTTCGGCGACAACCTGCCGAAGACCCGCTCCGGCAAGATCATGCGCCGCCTGCTGCGCACCCTGGCCAAGGGCGAGGAGATCACCTCCGACGTGTCGACTCTTGAAAATCCGGCGATCCTTGACCAGCTCAAAGAGGTGGTCAAGTAAATGGCACGCCGCTCATGGCGAAGCCGGATCGATGGATTTAAGTGAAGGCTAACCTCCTCGCGAATGCGGGGAGGTTAAGCGCGCAGCGCGGCCGCAACTAAAACCCGGCGATCCTGGATCAGCTCAAGGAAGTGGTGAAATAAGGGGAACGCTGATCCGATATATGGTCCCCATACCGGCGATGTGCAATCGAGCGCCATCGCCCACTTGGGCTCCGCTCCTTCCCCCGGCCGGGACCTAGCACCGGGGTCAAGGTTTCCCGAGCGCCATCTTTCCGAGACCATACAAGCGGCCCGCGGGCCGCTTTTTTGCTTTCCCTTGGCAAGCGGCGGCGTCTGAAGTTGGCTCCTCACAGAGATTTTCCCAATTTCATTCGCGCCAGTAACGTTTCTCGTCGTCCACCGCCCTTCTCTGCGCAAGCCCAGCCCGCTCAATCTTCACCTCCACCGCGCCGTGCCGGTCGGTGCGGGCGATTTCCGCGCCGAGGGCGCGGTAGCGGGCCAGCGCCTCGGGGTGGGGATGGCCGAAGGGATTGCGCCGGCCGACGGGCACCACCACCAGGCGGGGCCGCACGGCGGCGAGGAATTCCGGGGTGGACGAGGTGTTCGCGCCATGGTGGGGAGCCACGAGTACATCCGCCGCCAGCGGCATGCGCCGTTCCGCCAGGTTCATTTCCGCCAACTGCTCGATGTCGCCGGTGAGCAGGGCCGAACCGTGCGCGGTGTCGATGCGGATCACGCAACTGCGATCGTTGTCGCGAAAGCCGGGATGGGCGTAGTGATGGGCCGGCGGATGCAGCACCTGGAAACGCACGCCATCCCAGGTCCAGGTCTGTCCGGCCGCGCAGGCCAGCGCGCGTGGCGCCGCCGTGAGCAGGGCGCGGCCGGTCTCGCTGAGGCGGGCGGGGGGCATGCCGGCCAGCGAGGTGAGCAACCAGTCGGGGCGATGGCTGGCCAGCAGGGAGGCGGCGCCGCCGCTGTGGTCGATGTCGTCGTGGCTGACCACCAGCCCGTCCAGACGCGTGATGCCCTGGCGCCAGAGGGCCGGGGCGACGACGCGGGCGCCGGCATCCTCGCCCGAAGCGAAACGCAGCCCCGTATCCACCAGCACGGCGCGCCCGGCGGTGCGTACCAGCACGGATTCGCCCTGACCGACGTCGAACACCGTCAGCCAGGCCTCGCCGGGCTGCGGTGCCGGCAGGCGGGGGAAGAACAGCGGCAGGAACAGCAACACCCCCAGCCAGCGCGCGGGAAACCCGCGTGGCAGCAACAGCAGCGCGGTACCCAAAAGCGCCAGCAGGAAGGCCGGCCAGTCCGGCGCGGCGGTGTGGAAGACCGGATTCGGCAGGGCGGCGAGGGTTTCCAGCCAGGCCATGCCGGCGGCAATGACGGCGTGCGCGACAAGCGCGCACCAATCCCAGGGCAGCACGGCGGCGAGCAGGGCCAGCGGCACCGCCAGCAGGCTCACCAGGGGAATGGCAACGGCGTTGGCCAGCGGGGAAACCAGCGAGATTTCGTGGAACAGCACCAGCAACAGAGGTGCGAGAGCCACGGTGACCGCCCACTGGGCATGCGCCCAGGCCCGCCACAGGCGCCGCCGGGTGCCGCCCATGCCGGCATAGAGCAGGGTGGCTACGGCGGCGAAGGACAGCCAGAAGCCGGGCGCCAGGGCGGCCCAGGGGTCGATCAGCACCACCGCGGCCAGGGCCACCGCGAGCAGGCGAGAGGGCGTGGGCGCGCGGTCGAGCCAGGCCACCACGGCGGCGGCCGCCAGCATGTAGAGGGTGCGCTGGGCGGGAATGCCGAAGCCGGATAGCAGAGTGTAGGCGGTGGCGGCCAAGAGGCCCAGGGCGATGCCCGCGCGGCGCGCCGGCAGGCGCAGACACATGCGTGGAAAGCGGCGCCAGAGGGCGGCGACGAGCACGTACACCATGGCCGAGAACAGCGTGATGTGCAGGCCGGACACGGAGAACAGATGGGTGGTGCCGGTCTGCCGGAACAGGGTCCATTGCGCGGCGGGGATCGCATCCTGATCACCCAGGGCGAGGGCGATCACCACCCCGGCGTAGGGGTCCTCAGCAAGCCCGGCGCGCAGATGGACGCGCAGGCGTTCGCGCAACACGTCCAAGCGCGCGGCAGCGGCGCCGCCACAATCCATGGCCGGGGCGGGCGCGCCGCGCAGGCTGCCGGTGGCGCGGATGCCGCGTTGCAGCAGCGAGGCCTGGAAATCGAAGCCGCCCGGATTGAGGCTGCCATGTGGACGATGGAGGCGGGCGACCAGGCTGACGCAGGCCCCGCCCTGCAATTGCGGCGCCACCTCGCCGGGCCGCGCGTACCAGCCGATCTGCACGCGGCCCGGCAGCGTGGCGCCGGGGGTGGCGACGGCGGCCACGTCGAGCACGAAACGCAGGCCGTTGGGGGTGGTCTCCGGCAACCCGACGACACGCCCGCTGAAGGCGACATCACGGCCTTCCCACTGCGCCGGCAGAGCGTCGGCCAGGCGCGAATCGGCGCGCCAGGCGGCATAGAAGAAGCCCGTCAGGAAGGACAGCAGCCAGACCAGGAGCGTGCGTGGGATAGTCCGGGCGGGGTGCCTCTGCATCGCCAACTTCGAAGGCGCCAGAGCGGCCCACAGCAACCCGCCCAGCGGCAGCAGCGCAGCCCAGGCGAGCGGCGGCAGCTGCGGCCGCGTTTGCAGCCAGGCGGCGCCCAACGCGAAAGCCAGCACCCAGCCTCTCAATTAAGCGCCTATCCCGGTAAGGCTCATACAATCCTCCCATGCCGCGCAAATTCTTCCGCAAATACCTGCCCGACCACGAAAGCATCCGCGAGCACCGCCATCTGCGCTGGGCGCGACCGCTGCTGAAACATCCCAACCTGTGGCACCTGAACCGCAACTCGGTGGCGGGCGGCGTCGCCGTCGGCATGTTCGGCGGCCTCATTCCCGGCCCCGTGCAGATGCTGACGGCGGCCATCCTGGCCATCGTCTTCCGCGTCAACCTGCCGGTCGCGGTGCTCTCTACCCTGTACACCAACCCCTTCACCTGGGGGCCGCTGATCCTCGCCGCCTATGCCATCGGCGCCTGGGTCACCGGCGGCAACGGCACGCCCGCCAGCGCGCCGGAATTCGACTGGCGGGGCGAGCACTGGCTGGATTTCCTGCCCGCCTTCTGGGACTGGCTGCTGGGTCTCGGCGTCACCTTCCTCATCGGCAACCTGATCCTCGCCTCGTCCCTGGCGGTGCTGGGCTATTTCGCCGTGCACCTGGGCTGGCGCCTCTATCTGCTGGCCTACCTGCGCCGCCGCAAGGCGCGCCGCCTGGCGCCCTGAATCGCGGACTCAGTCGCGCTCGCTGGGCACCGTCACCGGATAACCGTTGGACAGGGCGGTCATGAACACCTCCAGATCGGTGTAGGCGCGGCTGCCCGGCACCAGGGGCTGGGTGCGGGTGTCGAGGTTGCATTCGGCGAAGCGCAGGTGCAACGACTGCAGGAAATAGCGGGTGCGGTACACCGGGTAGTGGACCGCGTCGCCATAGGGCGTGGTGATCACGCTGCCGCGCAACTGCAGGCCGACCTTGTGGGTGTGGCAGGAGGAACAGGCCAGGTGCAACTTGCCGGCGCGCGTGTGGAACAGCTTGCGGCCGCGCTCGAAGGCATCGCGCATCACCCCCTTGCCGACGTCGACGCGCATCGGCATGCCGTTGCTCTGGCTCGCCACGTAGAGGGAAACCGCGCTGTTGTCGTAGCTGCCGTTCTGCAGCACGCGCCCCTCGCGCGCGGCGCAATATTCGATGACCTCCTCCAGGCCGGCGATGCGCTTGAGGTCGGCGCGGTATTGCGGATAGCGCGCGCGCAGGCCCTTCAGTCCGGCCTTGCCGGCGCCCAGGCAGCGGGCGAAGCGGGCCTTGGCGTTGAGTTCGCGGAACAGCTGCTCGCCCCGGTCGAGGGCGAAGTGGCCGCCGTGTACCGAGGCGTTGAAGGGAGGATCCATGAACTTCCAGTTGAGCTTCCAGTTCTCCTCCGGATTGCCCGCCAGCCGCCAGTCGAGCTTGCCGGGATGCGCCCAGTGCTTGTAACTGCCGGACAGGCTCTGGTCGCCGCGCACGTGCGGCTCGTAGGTTTCCATGGCGTCGTATTCGCGGTGGGCATCGCTGGCGGCGGCCAGCGGCAACACCAGGCTCAGCCAAAGCAGGAGGGCAATGCGCTTCATGATTTCCCCCTATTCGAGACTCTGCAGGAAGACCACCAGATCGCGGATCTCCTGCTCGCTGAGGATGTTGTTGGTGCCAAACGGCGGCATCACGGTCTGCGCGTTGTTCACGCGCGCGTCGAAGATCTGCTGGTAGACGGCGGCATCGGCATACTGGCGCTGCTTGAAGCCGCGCAGGTCGAGCCCGACGGTGCCGGGCCATTCCTCGCCGGGAATCTGGTGGCAGACGATGCAGTAGCCCTTGTCGGGACGCACGGCGATGTCGCGACCGCGCCCCGCGTCGCCGTCGAGCGGGCCGGCCAGGCGCGCCTTGCGCGGCTTCGGCGCCGGGCGCCGGTCCTCGTGGCTGAGCGTGGGCCAGGGCGTGAGGTTGTGGGCATGTGGCAGCCACTCCAGGCGCCCGCTGTTGGTGACCACCCTGGGTTCCAGGGTCTTGTTGGGCGCCGCCGCATTCACCGCGGCATCGCGCGGCAGTCCCTGCGCCCAGACCGGGAGGACCAGGGCGACGGCCAATCCGGCCAGGATGCTGATGCTGCGCATGCGACTCTCCTCTTCCGGGTCGCCGCCCGGATTCTTCGCTTCGGAAGCTGGAAGATTACTCCAAACCGTCCTCGGTCAGCCGCAATACCCGGCTCATGCGCGCCGCCAGATCAGGGTCGTGCGTCACCACCAGGAAGGCGGCGCAATGTCGCGTCGACAATTCGAGGAGCAGGTCCTGGATGCGCGCGGCGTTGTGCCGGTCCAGGTTGCCCGTGGGCTCGTCCATCAGCACGCAGGCAGGCTGCGTGACCAGGGCGCGGGCGATGGCGGCGCGCTGGCGCTCACCGCCGGAAAGCTCGCCCGGCCGGTGCCCGAGCCGATGGCCGAGGCCCACCTCTTGCAGCCAGCGCGCGGCTTCCGCCAGGGCCCGGGAGCGCTCCTCGCGGCGGATCAACAGCGGCATGGCAACGTTCTCCTCGGCGGAGAACTCCGGCAACAGGTGATGGAATTGGTAGACGAAGCCGAGCATGCGGTTGCGCAGGCGGCCGCGCTCCACTTCCCCGAGGCTCCACAAGGAAGCGCCGCCCACCCGCACCTCGCCGGCATCGGGTCGGTCGAGGCCGCCCAGCAAATGCAGCAGGGTGCTCTTGCCGGTGCCGGAGGCGCCCATCACCGCCACCCGCTCGCCGGCGGCGACGGCCAGGTCGACACCGTTCAGCACCGGCACTTCGGTCTTGCCCTGCCAGTAGCTTTTCCTGATGCCGGCGCAGGCCAGCACCACGTTTCCCGTTTCCCGTTTCCCGCTTCCCGCGTCACTCATAGCGCAGCGCCTCCGCCGGCTGGATGTGGGCCGCCCGCCAACTGGGATAGAGGGTGGCGAGGAAGGACAGGAGCAGGGCCACCCCGCCTATGGTCCAGACATCCGGCCAGTTCAGCTTGGACGGCAGATCGGAGATGTAATAGACGTCGGCGGGGAACAGGTCGAGCCCCACCGCGCGCTCGATCCAGGGCACCACGGTCTCCAGGTTGAGGGCCAGCAGCACGCCGGAAACGAGGCCGGCGAGGGTGCCGAAAACGCCGATCAGGCTGCCCTGCACCATGAAGATGGCCATGATGCTGCCGGGGTGCGCGCCCAGGGTGCGCAGGATGGCGATGTCGGATTGCTTGTCGGTCACCGCCATGACCAGGGTGGAGATGATGTTGAAGGCGGCGACCGCGACGATCAGGGTGAGGATGATGAACATCATGCGCTTTTCGATCTGCACCGCCTGGAAGAAGCTGGTGTGGCGCATGGTCCAGTCCGACAGGTAGTAATCGCCCTCCAGGCTGCCGGCCAGATCGCGCAGCACGCGCGGCGCCCGCTCCAGGTCGGCGAGCTTGACGCGCAGGCCGGAGACCTCGCCGCCCAGACGGTAGAGCTTTTGCGCGTCCTCCAAATGCATGAGGGCGAGGCCTGCGTCGTACTCGAACATGCCCATCTGGAAGATGCCGCTCACGGTGAACTGCTTGATGCGCGGCAGCATGCCGGCGGGGGTGACCACGCCCTGCGGCGCGATCACCGCCACCTTGTCGCCGGGAAACACGCCGAGGGCGCGCGCCAGGTCGTTGCCCAGGGCGATGTTGAATTCGCCGGGACGCAGGCTGTCGAGGCGGCCCGCCTGCATGTGCCCGGCGAACTCCGCGACCTTGCCCTCCTCCTGCGGCAAGAGGCCGCGCACCAGGGCGCCCTTGGTTTCCGAACCCACCACCAGCAGGGCCTGACCGCTGACGTAGGGCGCGCTGCCGCGCACCTCGGGGTGCCGGGCGACCTGCGCGGCGAGGCCCGGCCAGTCGGCGAGCCGTCCGGCCGGGCCGCTGATTTCCAGATGCGAGGCGACGCCCAGGATGCGCGCGCGCAGTTCCTCCTGGAAGCCGTTCATCACCGACATGACGACGATCAGCGCCATCACCCCCAGGGCGATGCCCGCCATGGAAATCACGGAGATGAAGGAGATGAAATGG
This sequence comes from Betaproteobacteria bacterium, assembly GCA_016873935.1. Classification (GTDB taxonomy): domain Bacteria; phylum Pseudomonadota; class Gammaproteobacteria; order Burkholderiales; family Thiobacillaceae; genus PFJX01. The sequence goes on from VGVT01000037.1 coordinate 13,141, forward strand.
TTGCGGCGCTTGGCGCGCGTGTAGCGCAGGCCGATGCGGAGTTCGTAGGGCAGCACGGGGCGCAGTCTGCCACAGACCCGGCGCCCCGTCAGTCTCCCAGCAGATGCGCCGCGACCTCCCGGTGATGCGGCGCGCGGCGGTGCTCGAACAGATAGATGCCCTGCCAGGTGCCGAGCACCAGGGCGCCCGCGCGCAGGGGGATGGACAACTGGGTCTGGGTGAGGGCCGCGCGGATGTGCGCCGGCATGTCATCCGGCCCTTCCAGGGTGTGTTGATAAAGCGGATCGTGCTCGGGAACCAGGCGCTTGAGGAAGCGTTCGAGATCGCCGCACACGTCCGGATCGGCGTTCTCCTGGATCAGCAGGCTGGCCGAAGTATGCCGCACGAACAGCGTCAGCAAGCCGTCACGCAGGCCGCTGGCGGCCACCCAGGCGGTGACCCGGGTGGTGAAGTCGCTGAGTCCCTGGCCATGGGTGGCGATCTCGAAGCTGTGCTGCAGTTGTCGCATGCCGCCATTCTAGCGACCGTGCGACGCCCGCCTCAGTCCGCCTGCACCAGATCGCGGTAGGCATGCCAGCTGGCGTGGCCGAGCAGTGGGAAGACCAGCACCATGCCGAACAGCGCGGTGAGCATGCCCGCCAGACTCAGGCCGAAGATGACCGCGGCCCACACCAGCATGGGCAGGGGATTGCTCGCCACCGCCCAGAGACTGGTGGTGATGGCGGTGACGGTATCCACCTCGCGGTCCATCATCATCGGCAGGGAAACCACGGCCAGGGCGAACACCAGCGCGGCCAGGGCGGCACCGAGCACCAGGTAGACGCCGACGAAGGCCCAGTGGTCGGCGCTGAACAGCAGCCCCAGGTTGAAGTAGCCGGTAGCCACCAGGTCATTACGCAGCAACAGCCCAACCAGCAGCGCCGAGATGCGTTCCCAGGCGCTGAGGATGAAGGCCAGCAGCACTGCAAAGAGGCCGATCGAGGTCGGATTGCGCCGCAGGGGGGTGAGGAATTGCAGGGGGCCGCCGCCATCCAGGCCGTGTTCCAGGCGGCTGGAAATCGCATAGAAGCTGATGGCCAGGAAGGGCGCCAGCAGCAGGAAGCCCGACAACAGGGTGAGGGTGAGATGCGTGCTCTGCCGTGCCCAGGCCAGCAACAATCCGCCGAGCAGGGCGAAGACCACGCCATAGCCCAGCGACAACGGCCAGGCCCGAACGAGATCGCGCCAGCCCAGGCGCAGCCAGACCAGGGGACGCAGGGCATCGACCCGGCGCAGAATGGGCAGGCGCATGCCGGACACTTCCGGCTTGAAGGACAGGGTGCTCATGAATCGACTCCTCTCTGTACCGACTACCGACGTGGGAATGGATCAGGCCAAGACCGAAAAATTCCCGACTGTTTACATCAACAATAGTCGATGGCGCGGAAATGCCCAGGCGGCATAATCCCTCGCATGGATTTCCTGCATCTGCTGGTCGACCTGCCAGTCCAACCCGACCCCGCCGACCCTGCCTTCGCGCGACTGGCGCCCAACCTGGCGACCCTGCTGCGGCGGGGCAACGCGGCCCAGGCGGAACCCGGCGCGGCGGCGCGAACCTGCCGCGCCTTCGGTCTGCAACGCCAGCGCGACTGGCCGCTGGCGCCCCTGTGCGCGCGGGCGGATGGCCTGGCGGCGGAGGCCGGTTATTGGCTGCGGCTGGATCCGGTGCACCTCGAGGTCGGCATGGGCGGCCTGTTCGCGCGCCCCGGCGACATGCTGGCCCTCGCGGCTGAGGAAGCGGACGCCCTCGCGGCAGGCTTGCAGGCGGCCTGCGAAGCCGAGGGCTGGAGGCTGTCGGCCCCGACGCCATTGCGCTGGTACCTGCACGCGCCCCACGCCCCGGACCTGGCCACCACCCCCCTGGACGAGGTGGCGGGCGAGTACATCGCCCCCCATCTGCCGCAAGGCGGCGCGGCGACGAAGCTGCTGCAACTGCTGAACGAGGCGCAAATGCTGTTGCATGCGCACCCGGTCAACCTCCGGCGCGAGGCTGCCGGACGCCTTCCGGTCAACGGCCTTTGGGCCTGGGGCGGCGGCGTATGGACGCGGCCGACGCCGCGCTTCGACCTGGCCGCCAGCGCCGCGGCGGAGGCACGCGCCCTGGCCGCCGCCGCCGGCGTTGCCGTGGCGGACGCTCCCGCCAGCCTGGAAGCCCTGCGCGATGCCGGCCGCCGGGTGTTCGCCAGCCCGGCCCCACCCTCGCCTCCGGCCGATCCCGGCGAAGGCCTGGCGACGCTGGAACGCCTGTGGTTCGCGCCGCTGCTGCGCGCGCTGCGACGCGGAAGCCTGCGCGACCTGCGTCTCGACATACCCGGACACCCCAGCCGCAGCGTCGACATCACGCCGGCGCGCGCCTGGCGTTTCTGGCGCTAAGCGCCTATTCCAGCGGGGCTCATGCCCCGCGCTGTTAGCGCGGCACCGCCACCTGTCCCATGCGCGCGGCGATGATCGCCTTGCGCTTCAGCAGGCCGCGCGCGCCCTGGTTGCGTTCGTAAAAGCGCGGATTGGGGATCATCGCGGCCAGGTGTGCTGCCTGGTCCGGTCCCAGTCCGGCGGCCGAGCTTTTGAAGTAGCGCCGGCTCGCCGCTTCCGCGCCATAGATGCCGTTGCCCCACTCGATGACGTTGAGATAGACCTCGAGGATGCGGCGTTTGCTCCACAGCGACTCGATCATCACGGTGATCACCGCCTCCTGGACCTTGCGCAGGGGATTGCGGGAAGGCGACAGGAACAGGTTCTTCGCCAGTTGCTGGCTGATGGTGGAACCGCCGGCGACGATGCGGCCCTTCTTCAGGTTCTTTTCCACCGCCTTCTCGATGCCTTCCCAGTCGAAGCCCTCGTGTTCCAGGAAACGGCTGTCCTCGGCGGCCACGGCCGCGCGCTTCAGGTGGATGGAGATGCGCGCGTAGTCCACCCACTTGTGGCGCAGCTCGGCATCCGGGCCCTTCTTTTCCTGCAGGCGCGCGAGCCCGGCTTCCATGAAGGCGGTGTTGGCCGGATTGAAATGGCCCCACCAGAGCACGCCCGCCAGGAAAGCAATCTGCACATACAGCACCAGGACGAGGGTGATCAGGCCACCCCGCCACAGCCAGCGCGCCATCATGCTGCCCGCAGCAGGGCGATGACGGGAGCGGTGAGCGGACGCACGCCACGCCAAAGGAAGAAGGCCTCGGCTGCCTGCTCGACGAGCATGCCCAGTCCGTCTGCGGCGCGCGCCCCTTGGGCAAGGGCGAAGGTCAGGAAAGGGGTGTCGCGGCCGTACATCATGTCGTAGGCCAGCGCGTCCGGCGCGAACACCTGATCGGGCAAGGTCGGCAGTTCCCCAGCCAGCGAGGCGGCGGTAGCGTTGATCACCACGTCATACGCCCCGCGCACGGCATCGTAGCCGCCGCCGGCGACGACGACGCCTTGCCCGGCGAAGGCCTCCGCCAGGGTCGTAGCCTTGTCCGCAGTGCGGTTGACGATGAACAGGGCGCGCGGTCCCTGTTCCAGCAGGGGACCGACAACGCCGCGCGCGGCGCCACCCGCGCCCATCAGCAGGATGCGGCGGCCGGCCAGCGGCACGCCCAAGTTCGCGGTCAGGTCCCGCACGAGGCCGGCGCCGTCGGTGTTGTCACCGTAGATCTCTTCGCCTTCGAACTTCAGGGTGTTCACCGCTCCGGCCAGTTCGGCGCGCTCGCTGCGCCTTGCGCACAGGGCCCAGGCCGCCTCCTTGAACGGCACGGTGACGTTGGCACCACGCCCGCCACCGGCGCGGAAAGCCAGGACCGTCTCGGTAAAACCTTCCAGGGGCGCCAGCAAGGCCGCATAGCGCATGTCCTGGCCGGTCTGCCGGGCGAATTCGGCGTGGATGCGCGGCGATTTGGAATGGGCGATGGGGTTGCCGAAAACGGCGTAGGTGTCGGTCATGATGCGGGGCGTGCGAAGGGTTCGAAACATTGTAAGCGGGGTGCATCGGGAACGGCTGCACAAAGGCGCACCATATCGGTGCGGCGCGCACCGGAATGGTTCATGGATTTTCCCCATTTTGGGGACAAGCCTTGTGGCACAATGATTTATTGCGTGTTCCGGGATGGCATGGAACCTGCTATCCGTCTCATCGTGGTACCTCCCCCTGCTTTGTTCATCCGATTGAGGAGTTTGCAATGGCTGTCGCCGACGTTATGAAAATGATCCAGGAAAACGATGTCAAATTCGTCGATTTCCGCTTTACCGATACCCGTGGCAAGGAGCAGCACGTCACTGTGCCCGTGTCCCATTTCGACGATGAGAAATTCACCGAGGGCCACGCCTTCGACGGTTCCTCCATCGCCGGCTGGAAAGGTATCCAGGCCTCCGACATGCTGCTCATGCCGGATCCGGACACCGCCAACATCGATCCCTTCATGGATGAGCCCACTCTCATCCTGACCTGCGACGTCATCGAACCCGACACCGGCAAGGGCTACGACCGCGATCCCCGCTCCATCGCCAAGCGCGCCGAGGCTTATCTGAAGTCCACCGGCATCGGCGACACCGCCTACTTCGGCCCCGAGCCCGAATTCTTCATCTTCGACTCCGTCACCTGGCATGACGACATGTCCGGCTGCCACGTCAAGATCCGCTCCGAAGAAGGCGCCTGGTCCTCCGGTGAGCAGACCGAAGCCGGCAACACCGGCCACCGTCCGCGGGTCAAGGGCGGCTATTTCCCCGTGCCTCCCATCGATTCCCTGCACGACATCCGCGCCGCCATGTGCCTGGCCCTGGAAGAAATGGGCGTGCCCGTGGAAGTGCATCACCACGAAGTCGCCACCGCCGGCCAGTGCGAGATCGGCACCAAGTTCGCCACCCTGACCAAGCGCGCCGACTGGACCCAGATCCAGAAGTACGTGATCCACAACGTGGCGCACAGCTACGGCAAGACCGCCACCTTCATGCCCAAACCCATCGTTGGCGACAACGGCTCCGGCATGCACGTGCACCAGTCCATCTGGAAGGACGGCAAGAACCTGTTCGCCGGCAACGGCTACGCCGGCCTGTCCGAACTGGCTCTGTACTACATCGGTGGCATCATCAAGCACGCCAAGGCCCTGAACGCCATCTGCAACCCCGGCACCAACTCCTACAAGCGCTTGGTGCCGCACTACGAGGCTCCGGTCAAGCTGGCCTATTCCGCCAAGAACCGCTCCGCTTCCATCCGCATCCCGCACGTGGCCAGCGACAAGGCGCGCCGGATCGAGACCCGCTTCCCCGACCCCATCGCCAACCCCTACATGTGCTTCGCGGCGCTGATGATGGCCGGCCTGGACGGCATCCAGAACAAGATCCACCCGGGCGACCCCGCCACCAAGAACCTGTATGACCTGCCCCCCGAGGAAGAGGCCAAGATCCCCACCGTCTGCCACAGCCTCGACCAGGCCCTGGAAGCCCTGGCCGCCGACCACGAGTTCCTGACCAAGGGTGGCGTGTTCAGCAATGAGTTCATCGAGGCCTACATCGAACTGAAGATGGAAGAAGTCAGCCGCATTCGGATGACCACTCATCCGGTCGAGTTCGACATGTATTACAGCGTTTGATCTAGATCACAATATTTCGATTCAGCCGTAAATTTTTCTTCAGGCTTGCCGTAATAGAGGGCGGGGTGCAAACCCCGCCCTTTTTCATGCAGAGCCAGAAGCATGGTCTGGCCGGGAGACAACGATGGATTTGCTCAACAATCTGAAGATCGGCACCCGTCTCATCGCCCTGATGGCGATCACCTCCATCCTGCTGCTCATCGTCGGTGTCATCGGCATCTGGGGCATGCAGCAGGCCAACCAGGCGCTGTCGACGATCTACGATCGCCACCTGTTGTCCATCAACCAGTTGCAACAGATACGCGTAACCCAGTTCCAGATCCGCAACGATATCTACCAGGCCCGCCTGGCGCGCGACGGCTTCGCCGCCCAGGAACTGTTCGACCTGGTGGACAAACGCGTGCGCACCATCAACGAAACCCTGGAGAAATACCAGCAGCAATCGCTGCAGGAGGACGAGAAGAAACTCCTGGAGCAGTACGTCGTCGCGCGCAAGGACTTCGGGGTGAACGGCATCGGCGTCATCCGCGATCTGCTCACCGGCGAGAAGTTCGATGAAGCCGAGGCGCATGGCAAGGACGTCATGGACCCCGCCTTCATGCGCGTGCAGTTGGCCACCGACGCGCTCATCGACCACCTGACCGGCGAGGCCGGCGCCTATCGCCAGGAAATCGAAAAACTCGCCCGCGTCCTCAACATCACCGCCATCGCCGGCGTGGCCATCGGCCTGGCGCTCTCCATCGTCCTCAGCCTGGTCATCCGCCAGTCCATCGTGCGCGGTGCCAGGCAACTCGATGAGGCCGCCTCGCGCCTGGCGCAGGGTGACCTTTCCGGCAACATCGCGGTGCGCGGCAATGACGAAATTGCGCACGTGGCGCGCACCTTCAACAACATGGCCGGGGAATTCGGCCGCCTGATCGGCGAGATCCGCCAGGCCGCCGGTGAACTCGATGAGGCGGCGAACCACACGACACGCGACAGCATGAGCGTGGTGGATGCCTCCAACCAGCAGCGGCAACTGGCGATGAACACCACCGCCTCGTCGCAGGAACTGACGCACGCCTCCTCACAGGTCGGCGAGAACATCTCCGCCATGATCCAGGCCACCGACCGCGCCACCGATCTGGCCCGCAACGGTCACCATGTGGTGAGCGAGGCCGCGGCCAGCATCGACGGAATTTCCCAGTCCGTCAGCCAGACCGCCGGCACCATTTCCTCGCTGGGCAATCATTCCGAGGAAATCGGCCGCATCGTCAGCGTCATCAAGGACATCGCCGACCAGACCAACCTGCTGGCGCTCAACGCCGCCATCGAAGCCGCTCGCGCCGGCGAGCAGGGACGCGGCTTCGCGGTGGTGGCCGACGAGGTGCGCAAGCTGGCGGAACGCACCGCGAAGGCCACGGGCGAGATCTCCTCCACCATCCAGACCATCCAGAACGAGACCGTCAGCGCGGTCACCGCCATGCAACGCGTGCACACGCAGGTCGAGCAGGGCGTCGACAAAACCCGCCAGGGCGATCGCGCCATCGCCGAAATCACCGAGGCGGTCGCCGGCCTCAGCCAGCAGATCCATGCGATCGACAGCATCCGCGGCGGTCAGGACAGTTCCTGCAAGGACATCTCCGGCCGTATCCAGGAGATCCTGGACATGGCGTCCACCAACCACAGCGCCGCTGAAAGCTCCGCCCACGCCGCGCAACGCCTGAACGACCTGTCGGCCCGCCTCTCGGCGGCGGTCAGCCGCTTCCGCCTCGACCAGACCGGCTGAGGGCCGCCCGGGCGAATTGGCGCGGGGGTTTCACGTTACACTCGCGGCATGAGTTGTCCCACCGCCGCGCTGTTCCCCTTTGCCCTGGCCGCCTTCCTCGCGGGCGCCGATTCGGCGCGCGCGGAAATCTACAAGTTCGTCGACGACGACGGGCAGGTCACCTACACCAACATGCCACGGCCCGGGGCCAAGCCCCAGCTGGTGATTCCGGACCTCACGCCATCGGCAAAAGTCCCGCCCGCCCCCGAAACCAAGGCGAAGCCTTCCACCCGCACCCCCACCCCCGCCTATTTCCCCAAAGTGGACACCGGCACCCAGCGCAAACGCGACGACATGCGTCGCCAGCTGCTGGTGGAGGAACTGCGCAGCGAGGAACGCAATCTGGCCGCCGCCAAGGGCGCGCTGTCCACCGGCAGCCGGCAGCCCGGCGCCGATGTGCGCAAGCTGGCCGACGCCGTGCGCCTGCACGAGAAGAACATCGAGATGCTCAACAAGGAGCTCTCCCACATCCGTTGAGCGGCGCAACGGCGGGCGATACGGCAAGGTTTGTTAGAATTCGCGGCTCATTCCAGCGAGTCTTGACGCCATGCGCATCTCCCAGTTTTTCCTCTCCACCAGCAAGGAAGCTCCCGCCGAGGCTGAACTCGTCAGCCACAAGCTGATGCTGCGCGCCGGCCTGATCAAGCGCCTGGGCTCCGGCCTCTACACCTGGATGCCGCTGGGCCTGCGCATCCTGCGCAAGGTGGAGGCCATCGTGCGCGAGGAAATGAACCGCGCCGGCGGCATCGAACTGCTCATGCCCGCCGTGCAGCCCGCCGAGTTGTGGCAGGAATCCGGGCGCTGGGCGGTATTCGGTCCGCAGATGCTGAAGATCAAGGACCGCCACGACCGCGACTTCTGCTTCGGCCCCACGCACGAGGAAGTCATCACCGACCTGGCGCGCAAGGAAATCCGCTCCTACCGCCAGTTGCCGGTCAACTTCTACCAGGTGCAGACCAAGTTCCGCGACGAGATCCGGCCCCGCTTCGGCGTCATGCGCGCGCGCGAATTCCTCATGAAGGACGCCTATTCCTTCCATGCCGGCGAGGACAGCCTGGACGCCACCTATCAGGTCATGTACGCGGCCTACAGCCGCATCTTCAGCCGCCTGGGCCTGAAGTTCCGCGCCGTCGCCGCCGACACCGGCGCCATCGGCGGCTCCGGCTCGCATGAATTCCACGTGCTGGCCGATTCCGGCGAGGACGCCATCGCCTTCTGCCCCGATTCCGACTACGCCGCCAACGTTGAGATGGCCGAGGCGCTGGCCCCGGCATCGCCCCGCCCCGCCGCCGGCGCCAGCCTGGAAAAGGTGGCCACGCCCGGCCAGCACACCATCGAGGAAGTCACCACGTTCCTCAAGGTGGCCGCCGACCGGGTCGTGAAGACCCTGGTGGTGCGCGGCGAGAAAACCGAAGCCAACCCGGCCGGCCTGGTCGCCCTCCTGCTGCGCGGCGACCACCCCTTGAACGAGGTCAAGGCCGGCAAGCTGCCCGGCGTGCTGAATCCTCTGGAATTCGCCAGCGATGGCGAAATCCGGACAGTTCTGGGCTGCGGCGTCGGCTCCATCGGCCCGCTGGGTCTCAACATTCCCGTGTTCGCCGACCGCTCGGTGATGAACCTGGCCGACTTCGTCTGCGGCGCCAACAGCGACGGCTTCCATCTCACCGGCGTCAACTTCGGTCGCGACCTGCCCGAGCCCCAGGCCGTCGATATCCGCGATGTCCTGGCGGGCGATCCCAGCCCGGACGGCCAAGGCAGCCTGGACCTCTGCCGGGGCATCGAAGTCGGCCACATCTTCAAGCTCGGCACCAAGTATTCGCAGGCCCTCGATGCCAAATACCTGGACGAGAACGGCAAGTCCCAGGTGCTGGTCATGGGCTGCTACGGCATCGGCGTCTCGCGCATCGTCGGCGCCGCCATCGAGCAGGGCAATGACGAGCGCGGCATCGTCTTCCCCCAGTCCATGGCACCGTTCGAGCTGGCCATCGTGCCGCTCGGCCTGAAGCGCAGCGACGCGGTGCGCGAAGCCGCCGAGGCTCTCTATAATCAAATGGTTAGCGAAGGCATCGACGTCGTGCTGGACGACCGCGACGAGCGTCCGGGCGTCATGTTCGCCGACATGGAACTCATCGGCGTGCCGCACCGGGTGGTGGTCAGCGAGCGCGGCCTGAAGGAAGGCATGCTCGAATACCAGGGCCGCACCGAAGGTTCCGGCACGAAGATTGCTCAGACAGATGCAGTTGGATTCATTGTGGGACGGGTCAAGGCATGTCGAAACGCGGTTTGAAGCACCTCATCTGGGTCGTGGCCTTCCTGGCCGGGACCGCCCATGCCGGCGCGCAGAAATACGAGCCCCTGTCCGCCAGCGTCAAGTCGCAGATGTCCAAGGCCGTCGCCGACGCCGCCGTGCGCCAGGCCGCCTTCGCCGAATCCCCCCAGGTCCAGGCCTGGCTCGCGGAAATGTCGCGGCGCCTGGCCAAGCGCATCCCCGACCAGGAATACCGCGAGGACTTCCTCAACACGGTGCACTACGAATCCTTCCGCGCCGGCCTCGACCCCGAACTGGTGCTGGGCCTCATCGAGGTGGAAAGCGCCTTCCGCAAGTACGCCGTATCCACCGCCTCCGCGCGCGGCTACATGCAGGTCATGCCGTTCTGGGTGGACGTCATCGGCACCCCGGACCACAACCTCTTCCACCTGCGCACCAACCTGCGCTACGGCGTCACCATCCTGCGCCACTACCTGGACATCGAGCGCGGCGACCTCTACCGCGCCCTGGGCCGCTACAACGGCAGCCTGGGCCGCCCGGAATACCCCAGCGCCGTCTACGCCGCCTGGCGCAACAAATGGACCTACGGCCTGCCGCCCGGCAGCCTGAACAAGAACCGTCAGGTCGAAACCAGCGGCCCGAGGAAGGGCACCTGAACAACATCCCGCCTCCGTCGCCGCCCGCCGCCG
>VGVT01000038.1 GCA_016873935.1 Betaproteobacteria bacterium
CGCCGCGTCGAGTCCGGAAGCGGTATCCAGATCGCGGGCCAGGTCAAATGCCCGGCCCGCCAAGTCCGGCCAGCGCGCATCGCAATCGTCAGCCAGGCGGCGCAGTATGTCGGCCAGGGCGCGCAGCGTCCCGCCGCTGTCGCGCACGGTGTCGGCCGCCTCCATCGCGACCGGGGCGGCGGCAGGCGACTCCTCCGGCTCGCCGACTGCGCCCTCGGCCCAGGTCTTCGTCAGCGCGGCCAGTTTTTCCTGGAGCAGACGGCCGTCCTTGCCGAAGTTGATGAGCACGCGCTCCAGCATCTCCCGCTTCCTGGACTGGGCCAGGCCGGTCTGATGCGCTTCCCATTGTTTCAGCAGGGGGCGCAGGACCGCCGGCCAGGACGCTTCTTCCGGCGCCTCCTGGCCCGACACATCGGCGTAGGCCTTGCGGAAATTTTCGGGAGTAGGCGGCAACTGCCTGCGCGTAAGCAGGCGGATGGCTTCGCGGGCGATATCTACGGGCTGTTTTGGGGTTTCCATGACGGTACGCGTGAACTCGGGGAGAATGGGCGGGTCGGTTAACGTCAGCAAGCGAACCCACGCATTGTCATACAAATCCTTCCTGGTCTCCCGCCTGATCAGCACCACCCTGCTCTTGCCGGGACTGACCGGCGTGGCCCCGCTCCTGGCCGCCGCTCCGCCGCCAGCCCAGGATTTTCGGGCCCTGCGCGCGCAGGCCGCCGCCTGGCTGGAGGGGGAGGTCGCCAGGACCTTTCCCGGCGTACAGGTACATGCCCGCCTCGGCCCGGTCGATGATCGCCTGCGTCTGCCCGCCTGTGCGCGGCCGCTGTTCTTTCTGCCCGCCGGCGTCCGCCTTTGGGACAAGGGCAGCCTGGGTGCGCGTTGTGTAGGCGACGTGAACTGGAGCCTGTATCTGACTTTTGAAATACGGCTGCGCGGCCCTGCCCTGGTCGCCACCCAGCCCCTGCCCGCTCGTCATGCGCCTACGGCAACCGAAGTCGAATCGCGGATCATCGACTACGCCCAGGCACCCGGCCTGCACCCGCGCACCCTGCCCCCCGGAACCCGGCTTTCCCGGCCCGTCGCCGCCGGACAGCCCATCCTCATCGACATGCTGCTGCTGCCCAACGTCATCCAGGCCGGCCGAAAGGTACGCGTCGAAGCGAGCGGCGCCGGCTTCAGTGTCAGCCAGGAAGGCACCGCCCTCAACAACGCGGCGGCAGGCGAAAGCGTGAAGGTGAGAATGGCCACCGGCCGCATCGTGCAAGGTATCGCCACGATCGAGGGGACGGTGGCGGTGGCGCCCTGAACACCTGTTTAGGTGAGAACTGCGGCGACGCGGAGTTGACGGGGGGCTTGCCGGACATTCCCGCCTGGTGTTAAAGACAAATGACGCGTTGCCGATATAGGGCTGCCATCAGATCAATCCGGCTTTGCCCGTCCCATCGACATGCCCAGCGATATCCCCTCCAAGGAGAACGTCGTGAAAATCGACACCAATGTGAAGAGCGTGGTCCCTGCCCGCAGCCGGGACGTGAAGGCGGACAAGGACTCGGCCGCGGCCTCGCCGAGCGGGCTGGCGGCGGCGGTCAGCGACGAGGTGCGCCTGACCGGGACTTCCGCCAAGCTGCGCCATCTGGAGGCCGAACTCGCGGAGGTGGACGTGGCCGACGCCGGCAAGGTGGAAGCGGTCCGCCAGGCGCTCGCCGACGGCAGCTTCACGGTAGACGAGGAAGTGGTCGCCGAGGGCCTGATCCAGGAATCCATCGACAACATCACCCAGCAGGCGCGCCGATGACTCAGGTGGACGCCAAGCTGGCCGGCCTGACGCGAGAACTGGAAGCCTTCCTCGCCCTGCTCGAGGAGGAAGCCAGCGCCCTGGCCGCAGGAGATTCGGACCGCATCGGCGAATTGGTGCGCCTGCGCCAGGACGCCAGCCTGCGCCTGGCCGGCCATTGGAAGGAACTCGCCGACCTGCTGGGCCTGCCGCCGCAGGCCGGCTTCGCCGCCTTGCGCGATCGCGCCATGGCGGGCGCCCCGCCCGCGCCGGCCTGGCGCAACCTGGAATCGCTGACGCGCGAGGCGGCCCGGCTCAACCAGATCAACGGCCGCCTGATCGAGGAGCAGATGCGCCGCAACCAGGCCGCCCTGCAGGTCCTGCAAAGCGCCGTCTCCAGCCGCGGCCTGTATGGCGCCGACGGCCGGGTGAGCGATTTCCCCAACCTCAACCGCAGCATCGATACCGCATGAACACCACCACCCTGACCGTCACCGGCATGAGCTGCATGGGCTGTGTCAACAGCGTGAAAAATCTGGTCTCCGCCCTGCCGGGCGTGATCGCCGTCGAGGTCGATCTGGCTTCCGGCCGGGTCGAGGTCCGCCACGATCTCGTCCGGACGGACGTCGCGGCACTGCGCGGCGCCATCGAGGCCGGCGGCTATGCGGTCGTCGGCTGAGCGCTGACGGCGGCCTTCCTACCAGCCCGGCGCTTCCCCGCACTCCTTCGCCAAACCCGCCAGATAGGCGGCGTGCGCGGCCCGTTCGTCCGCGCCGGGGCGGATTACCCGCAGCGGGCCGCGCCGCGTGCCGGCGGCGTCAGCCGCCGGGGGCGGCGGCGCCACCTCGATGCCCAGGCTTTCCTGACCGCGCGTCATCGCCAGATAGACCTCGGCCAGCAATTGCGCGTCCAACAGGGCGCCGTGGAAGGCGCGTCCCGAATTGTCGACGGCATAGCGCTTGCACAGGGCGTCCAGGTTGTTCTTCTGGCCTGGGTGCAACTGCTTGGCCAGCCGCAGGGTATCCACCACCGCGCAGTGGCGGCCGATCGGCCCCTCGCCGAGTCTGGCCAGTTCGGCGTCGAGGAAACCGACGTCGAAGGGCGCGTTGTGGATGATCAGTTCGGCGTCGCCCACGAATTCCATGAATTCGCGCGCCACATCGGCGAATCGCGCCTTGTCGGCGAGGAATTCCCGCGTCAGGCCGTGCACCTGCACCGCGCCGGCGTCGATGTCCCGTTCCGGGTTGAGGTAGACGTGGTAGGTGGCGCCGCTGACCCGGCGGTTGAGGACTTCCAGGCAGCCGATCTCGATGATGCGATGCCCCTGCGCCGGATCCAGGCCGGTGGTTTCCGTGTCCAGCACGATCTGCCGCATCAGCGTTTCCCTTCCCGCGCCAGACGGGCGCCCTCGTTGGCCAGAGCATCCGCCCGCTCGTTCTCCGCGTGGCCGGCATGGCCCTTCACCCACAACCACTCGACCTGATGGCGCGCGGCCTGCTCGGCCAGTTCGCGCCAGAGGTCCTGATTCTTCACGGCGCCACCGCCGGCCGTTTTCCAGTTGCGCCGGATCCAGTTGGGCAACCACTCGGATATGCCCTGCTGCACGTAACGGGAATCGGTGTGCACGCGCACCCGGCAGGGCCGGTTTAAGGCCTTCAGGCCCTCGATGACGGCACAGAGCTCCATGCGGTTGTTGGTGGTGTCCGCCTCGCCGCCGCAGAGGGTTTTCTCCGCCTCGCCGAAGCGCAGCAGCACCCCCCAGCCGCCCCAGCCGGGATTCCCCTTGCAGGCGCCGTCGCTGTAGAGGTCGACGATCTTCGCCGACTCGTTTATGCCCTTCAGGGTATTCATGCCTCACCCCTTTCCCTGTGCAGGTCGGTACGCTGCGAGGCGTTGCGCGTGGGCTGCGCCCAGGCCGGCCGCGCCCGCCAGCGGCCCTCCCATTTCGGCGCGATCAGGCGCATGCCGTGCACCCGCTTGACGGCGTGGATCAGATAGATGCCGCCGCCCAGCGCCCACCAGCGGTCCCCGGCCGCCTCCAGACAGCCGAAGCGGTTCAGCCAGGTCTTCCGGTTGAGAGGTGGGGCGTAGCAGGCCATGCGTCCGCCGGCCAGTTCGAAGCCGAGCAACGCCAGCCAGTCCTTGATGCGGTTGAGGGCGATGAAGCGACCGTGCCAGGGCCCCACCGTCTCGGGCCTCGCGAAGCGGCGGCGCAAGCCCCACAGGCTGTGGGGATTGAAGCCGGCCAGCAGCAAGCGCCCTTCCGGCCGCAATACCCGCTCGGCCTCGCGCAAAACCTCGTGCGGATGCGAGGAGAATTCCAGGACATGCGGCAGCACCAGCAGGTCCAGGCTTTGCGTGGCGAAGGGCAATTGTTCCGGACGGCAGCGCGGCGAGCCCGCCTCGATTCCCGCGCAGTTACGTTGCGGCATGCGGTTGGCGCGCAGAAAATCGATGCCGCACTCGCCGACCTGCAGGGCATGGAAGCCGAACAGGTCGCTGCTCACCGCGTCGAACCAGTCCAGTTCCCGCGCGAGCACGTAACGTCCGAGATCACTTTCGTACCAACCCTGCATAATGATCGTCCGCGACGGACCTCAGGTCACCCAAGCCATGATCGAAGTGGAAGCCATCCCGACCCTGCGGGACAACTACGTCTGGGCCCTCCATGACGGCAACCATGCCGTGCTGGTGGATCCCGGTGAAAGCGCGCCGATTGTAACGTGGCTGTCCTCGCGCGGACTTCATCTCGCCGCCATCCTGGTCACCCACCACCATGCCGACCATGTCGGCGGCATCGCGGGCCTTCTCGCGCGCCACGACGCGCCGGTATTCGGGCCGACGCGCGGCACCGCGCCGTCTCGATCCGTGGCCGACGGCGACATCCTCGAACTGCCCGGCCTGGACGCAAGCGTGACGGTTATCTCCACCCCGGGCCACACCCTGGACCACGTCTGCTATGTCGGCGAAGGCCGGCTGTTCTGCGGCGACACCCTGTTCTCCTGCGGCTGCGGTCGTCTGTTCGAGGGCTCGCCGGCGCAGATGCACGCCTCCCTCGAACGTTTGGCCGCCCTGCCCGGCGACACCCGGGTGTACTGCGCGCACGAGTACACGCTGGCCAACATCGCCTTCGCCCTGGAGGTGGAGCCGGACAACGCGGCCCTGCGGGAACGCCGGCGCGAGGCCCTGGCGCTGCGCAAGGCCGGACTCCCCACCCTGCCGGTCAGCCTGGCGCGGGAGCGCGACTGCAACCCCTTCCTGCGCTGTGGTGAGGCAAGCATCCGCGTTGCTGCATCGCAACATGCGGGATGCCCCGTCACTGCGGGCGTGGAGACCTTCGCTGTCATCCGCGCATGGAAGGACGAGGAGTAAGGCGTCCGCGCGCAGGCCGCCAGACTTGACCTGTCCCCCGTGTTACGCATAAAATCTCAGGCACATCAATAAGTTGCGTGTGGCCACCGGTCCCGCGGCCGAGGACGGTATGTTTGCTTTTCCTTCTTTTTTCCGCGCAGGTCTGTTGGTTTTGGCCTGTCTTGCACTGAGTGGCCCCGCCCGCGCAACCGGGGCGGCTCCGGCACTCAAGATCAGCTATTCGCTGGCCACCCTGTCTGAAGCTCAGGGCCTGGAATACTCCCAGGCCGACATCTGGGAGCGTATCCGCGCCGGCTTCAACTTGCCGGAATCCGACCCCCGCCTCACCCGCGTCCATGAGCAGTGGTATGGCAAGAATCCGCGCCACCTGGAACGCGCCATCCAGCGCAGCCGCCTGTATCTGTTCCACATCGTCGAGGAAGTGGAAAAGCGCGGCATGCCCATGGAGATCGCCCTGCTGCCGATGATCGAGTCGGCCTTCAACCCCCAGGCGCTCTCGCCCATGAAAGCGTCCGGCATCTGGCAGTTCATCCCTTCCACTGGCCGCATCTACGGACTCGAGCAGAACGCCTGGTACGACGGCCGCCGCGATGTGCTGAAGGCTACCCACGCAGCCCTCGACTATCTGCAAACCCTGCATCGCATGTTCGGCGACTGGGAACTGGCCCTGGCCGCCTACAACTGCGGCGAAGGTTGCGTCGCCCGTGCCCTCGGACGAGGCCACGGCAAGGCCTATGCCGGCCTGCGCCTGCCCAACGAGACCCGTAATTACGTGCCCAAGCTGGTCGCCGTACGCAATGTCATACAGGATCCGGGACGTTTCGGCGTCAGCCTGCACCCCATCGCCGACGAGGCGTATTTCATGCAGGTCACCCTCGACCACCCGATGACCGCACAGAAAGCGGCAAAACTGGCGGAAATGAACCTCGACGAATTTCTCGCCCTCAACCCGGCCTTCCAGCGCCGGGTGATCTACGCCGACAGCCAAAGCACGCTGCTGCTGCCCGTCGACCGGGTGGAAGCGTTCCAGTTCAACGCCAGCCGCCAGGAAGAGCACAAGCGCCTGCAAACCTATCAGGCGCGGCGCGGCGAAAGTGTCGGCTCCATCGCGCAGCGCTTCGGCGTGTCCCTGGACTGGATGAAAGAACATAACCCCATCAAGCTGCACGGCAGCAAGTTGGCCAGTGCCCAGACTCTGGTGGTGCCGTCCGCCGGCAAGCCGGAGAGTCGCTTGGCTTCGGCGGAAAGCACCCCCTCCAGGGCGCAACAGGCCAGGACTCCGGCCAAGCCGCTCATGCGCACCCACACCGTGCGCAAGGGCGATACCCTGTCGCGGGTGGCCAGACACTACAACGTGAAGGTGGCCGACATCCGCCGCTGGAACGAAAACGCCGAGCCGCTGATGCCCGGCAGTACCCTGGAAATCCCTGCCCAGCCCAGTTAAACCTGGCCCGGCGCCGAATCCAGCAGCAACCGCGTGTAATCGATTGCAGGCCGGTTGAATATCTGCTCCGCGCTGCCGCATTCCAGAATTCTGCCCTCCCGCATCACCGCCACCCGGTCCGCCAGATAGCCGACCACGGACAGGTTGTGGCTGATGAACAGATAGGCCAGGCCGTGCTCGCGGCGCAAATCGGCGAGCAGGTTGAGGATTTGCGCCTGCACCGAGACGTCGAGGGCGCTGGTGGGCTCGTCCAGGATCAAAAGCTTCGGGTTCACCGCCAGGGCGCGGGCGATGGCGATGCGCTGACGCTGGCCACCGGAGAACTCGTGCGGGTAGCGGCCGGCGGCGTCGGTGGGCAGGCCCACCTGATCGAGCAGGTCGGCCGCCCGGTGCGCCCGGCCAATCCTGTCGAGTTCCGGCAGCAGGGCCGCCATGCCCTCCTCCAGAATGTCGCCCACCCGCATGCGCGGATTGAGCGAGGAAAAGGGATCCTGGAAGACGATCTGCATCTGCGCCCGCTTGCGGCGCAGGGCCTCGCCCTTCAGGCCGGCCAGGGACTCTCCGCACAGGCGGACCGTGCCGGAGCTGGGCTCGATGAGGCGCAGCACCGCCCTCGCCAGCGTGGTCTTGCCGCAACCGGACTCGCCCACCAAAGCCAGGGTCTCACCGGCCGCCACCGCGAGGCTGACGCCGTCGACGGCCTTCACATGGCCGACGGTGCGCTTGAGCAGGCCCTTGCGGATGGGGAAGTGGACCGCGAGGTCGGAGATTTCGAGTACCGACGGCTCGCTTCCTTCTTTAGTCACGCCCCCATTCGGGGATATAGGGGTTTGCGTCGGATTCGCAGCGGCAACCACCTCGACACGGCCTGGAATCCCCTCTATTTCCCCTTTACCAAAGCCCCCATACGGGGATAAAGAGGGATTCGCGGCGGCTTCGGCCAGGTGGCAGCGCGCGAAATGACCGGGCACCACTTCATGGAAGCCGGGGATTTCCACCCGGCAGCGCTGGAACACCGCCGGGCAGCGCTCGGCGAAGCGGCAGCCGGCGAACACCGCGTCGGGTGCCGGCACCTTGCCCGGCAGGCTGTCCAGCCGCTCGCCGCGCCGGTCCAGGCGGGGCAGCACGGCGAACAGCTTTTGCGTGTAGGGATGGCGCGGCGCGGCATACAGGCCGGCGCTGGGCGCCCATTCGACGATCTGCCCGGCATACATCACCGCCACCCGGTCGTTCGGACCCAGGGTCATTTCACGCGCCACGTCCAGATCGTGGGTGATCAGCAGCAGGCCCATGCCGCGCGTCGACCGCAGGTCCTTCAACAGATCCAGGATCTGCGCCTGCACGGTGACATCGAGGGCGGTGGTGGGTTCGTCGGCGATCAGCACCTCCGGTTCGCCAGCCAGCATCATGGCGATGAGCGCGCGCTGGCGCTGGCCGCCGGAGAGCTGGAAGGGATAGGCATCGAGCCGGTCGGTCTGCAGGCCCACCGCCTCCAGCAGGCGACCGGCCTCGGCGCGGGCCACCGCGCCGGCAAGGCCGCGATGCGCGGCCAGGGCTTCGCCGATCTGCTCGGCGACGCTCATGACCGGGTTCAGACTGGTCTGCGGCTCCTGGAAAATCATGGCCAGGCGGCCGCCGCGGACGCCGCCCATGGCCGACTCGGCCAGGGCGAAGAGGTCATCGCCTTGCAGGTTGACCTCGCCGGCCGTCACCCGTCCGCCTTCCGGCAACAGGCGCATGAGGGCCAGCGCGGTCATCGACTTGCCGCAGCCCGATTCCCCCAGCAGGGCGACGCACTGGTCGGCGCCGACCGTGAAGTCCACCCCGTCCACCGGCAAGAAGCGGCGATCGCCGGCCCCGGCGATTTCCACTCTCAGGTTTTCGACGCTGAGACCGTTCATGCTCGCCCCCTGGCTTTCGGGTCCAGCGCATCGCGCACCTGGTCGGCGAACAGGTTCGCAGCCAGCACCAGGACGAACATGAACAGGAAGGCGGCCACCAGTTGCCACCACACCACCGGCTCCCGCGCCAGTTCGAGGCGGGCGCCGTTGATCATGTTGCCGAAGCTGATCATGGCCGGATCGACGCCGACGCCGACGTAGGACAGCACCGCCTCCGCCAGGACCAGGCCGGAGAAGTCGATGACCACGGTGATGAGCACCAGGTGCATGACGTTGGGCAGCAGGTGGCGCGCCAGGATGCGCATCCGCGACACGCCGAAGGCGCGCGCCGCCTGCACGAACTCCAGCTCGCGCAGCTTCAGGGTCTCGGCGCGCAACAGCCGGGCCAGGCCGGTCCAGCCGGTCAGGCCGAGGATGCCGCACAGGGCGAGCAGGCGCATGTCGGCGCGGGCGGCGGCGGTGTCGAACAGTTCCGGATGCGCCTCGATCTGTACCTGCACGACCAGCACCGCGGCGGCGATGAGCAGCACCCCGGGGATGGAGTTGAGGGTGGTGTAGAGATACTGGATGACGTCGTCCACCCGGCCGCCGAAATAGCCCGCGGCGATGCCCAGGCCGATGGCCAGGGGCAGCACCACCAGGGTGGTGAGGGTGCCGATGAGCAGGCCGGTGCGCACGGATTTCAAGGAGAGATAGAGCACGTCCTGGCCCACCTTGTCGGTACCGAGCACATGGTAGTGGGGAGCCAGGGCGACGAGCAGGCCGGTGACGACGAGGATACAAAGCAGGGTCCAGGCAAGCGCGCTGTGCGTTCTCCCCCTCTGCCAAAGGGGAAGGATAAGCAAAGTCCAACAAACCATGCCACCCAGCACCCCCAGCCCACCCCGCTTCAGCACGTCCGGCCAGAACTCCTGGTCCGGGTCCGCCAAATGCGCGCCGCCGTGCTTCAGCCTGGGGTAGTCGCGCACCTCGCGCCCGTCCGGCCCCGTCATCGTTTCCTTGGCGTAAAGATGCGTGGCGAAGGGCGCCGAGTAGGTCTTCTCGACATTCTCCCGCAGCGGGGAGAGAAGCTTGTCCAGGGCCGACTTCACCTCGCCGCTGTACTGGGCCGCCTTGCCCGGCTCGTCCGGCAGGCGCTCGACGTAATGCAGGGAATCCAGCAGGCCGATGCCGACATAGACCGCCAGAATCAGCGCCGTGGCGGAACCCATGCGGCTGGCCAGGACCTGGCGCAGGGGCGCGCGGAAGGTCTCGTTGTGGCGCAGCAGCCAGACGCCCGCCGCCACCACCGCCAGCAGCAGCAGGATGAGGGCGTCGGACCAGAGCAGGACGGGTTTGAAGCTCATTCCAGCCTCACCCGCGGGTCCACCAGCGTGTAGGAAATATCCGTCAGCACCAGACCGGCGATGTACAGCAGCGAGCCGAGGAACACCATGGAGCGGACGATGGCGAAGTCCTGCGCCTGGATGGCGTCGATGGTGTAGCTGCCGAGACCGGGGATGCCGAAGAAGGACTCGATGATGAGGCTGCCGAGGAACAGGCGCGGAATCACCACCACCACGCCGGTGAGGATGGGGATCATGGCGTTGCCCAGCACGTGGCGGAACAGCACGCGCAGTTCCGACAGGCCCTTGGCGCGGGCGGTGCGCACGTAGTCCTTGCCGATCTCCTCGATGAACAGGGCGCGGTAGAAGCGGGCCGAGTCGCCGATGCCCGCCACCAGGCTGACCAGCACCGGCATGAGCAGGAACTTCCAGGCGTCCAGGCCGGGCTGGTAGCCGGAAATCGGGAACCAGTGCCAGAGCTTGCCCATGACGTACTGGCCGGCGATGACGTAGAAGAGGCCGGAGATGGACATCAGGGCGACGCACAGGATCACGCCGGCGGTGTCCAGACGCGTGCCGCGGAAGAACACCAGCAGCAGGGCGAAGCTGATGTAGGCGAGCAGCCCCACCAGGAAGGTCGGCAGGGCGATGGCGAGGGACGGCCACATGCGTGTCTTGATCTCGCGGGCGATGTCGCGGCCGTCGTCGGCGGGGCCGAAATCGAGCACGAACAGCTTCAGCGACTTCTCCACGAACAGGGTATCGCCGACCTTCGCCGCGCCCTCCACGCCGGCGTTGAAGAACAGGGGCTTGTCATAGCCATGTTCGCGCTTCCAGCCCTGGATCGCCTCCTCGGTGACGTGCTTGGCGCCCAGGTGGATGCGCGCCATGTCGTCCGGCGTGTTGACCATGAAGAACAGGGCGAAGGTGAGCAGGTTCACCCCCAGCAGGATGGGGATGGCGTAGAGCAGGCGGCGGACGATGTAGTTAAGCATGCGCCGTCGCCTTCTGCCGCCGCCGGTAGGCCGCCACCGCTGGCCAGATCATGCCCGCCAGCACCGCCGCCGTCACCGCCACCGGCCACAGTACCGGGCGATTCCATTTCGCCTGGTAGGTGGCGCGGGCGGCGGGATCCACGCGCCGGTACTTGAGCAGGTTGTGGCTCATGAGATTGGGCTTGACGTTCTTCACCCAGCCGTGGCGCAGGCCGAAGCTCTTGGGATGGAAGGCGAACAGCCAGGGCGCGTCCTCGCGGACGAGGTGCACCATGCGGTCGATCACCGCCTGCCGTTCCGGACTGTTGTCCATGTCCTTCATGCGCTCGAACAGGCGGTCGAATCGCGGGTTCTGGTAATTGGCCGCGTTCTCGCCACCCGTGCCCACCTTCCTGTGGGGCCCGTAGAGCAGGAACAGGAAGTTCTCCGGGTCCGGATAATCGGCGTTCCAGCCCCATTCGAAAATCTGCGCGCTGCCCTTGCGCATCTTGTCCTGGAAGCGGTTGTAGTCGGTGGCGCGGACGACCAGCTGAATGTCCAGCTTGGCGAACTGCTTGCGGAACCAGTCCATGCGGCTCTTCGCCTCAGGACCGCTGGCGGCGGTGTCGAAATACAGGGTCAGGGGCTGGCCGGTCCTGGCGTCGCGGCCGTTCGGGTAGCCGGCTTCGGCGAGGAGTCGCCTGGCGTCTTCGAGCGGGCGGCGCTTGAAACGCTGGCATCCGCCGTCGTTCCCGCGCGAGCGGGAATCACGATCCGCGCAATCGGTCCGGAACACCACCGGATTGACCCCCTCGATGCCCTCCCGATAGCCGAATATCCCTGGCGGGATCGGTCCCTGCCCGACCAGCCCGCGGCCGTTGAGGAAGATGGAAATGAACTCCTCGTAGTCGATGGCGATGGACAAGGCCTGCCTCAGCTTGCGCGCGGGTTCGGAGAGGCCGCCGACCACCGGATCCAGCATGTTGAAGCCCATGTAGCTCAAGGTGGGCCGCGCCGCGGTGGCCAACTGGATGCCGCGCTCGCGCATGTCCGGCGTGAGGTCCGGCTCGCCGTCGGCGTTCATGCGGATGGCCTGGTCGAAACTGTCGGAGGTGATGCCGGAAGCGTCGTAATAGCCTTGCAGGAATTTGTTCCAGTAGGGCACGTCCTCCTTCTCCAGGGAGTACACCACCCGGTCCACCATGGGCAGTCGCTTGCCGGCGTCCGCCAGCAGTCCGGCCTCGCGGTCGCCGGGCGCGCCTTCGGCGGGGTAGAAATCCTCGCGGTAATGCGGGTTGCGCTCCAGGCGCATGACCCGGTTGGGTTCGTTCTCCGCCAGGTAGTAGGCGCCGGTGCCCACCGGCTGCCAGTCCAGGCTGAAGTTCTTCGCCGCCATGCCAGGCTGGCGGTAGAAGCGCTCCGCCTCCTCCGGCACCGGCGCGAAGAAGGGCATGGCCAGCCAGTAGACGAACTGCGGGTACTTGCCCTTGAGGCGCACCCGGTAGGTGTGGCGGTCGACCACATAGGCGCCCTCGAAATCGAAGGCATTGATGTCCAGGTAGGCTTCCTTGGACTGCGCCTTGGCGGCCTCGGCGAGGACCTTGGCCAGATCCTTCAGGCCCACGATGTAGTCCGACATCAGCCCCAGGATAGGTGACTGCACGCGCGGATGGGCAAGCCGGCGGATCTGGTAGACGTAATCGTCGGCCGTCAGCTCGCGGCTGCCGGTCTCGGTAAAGTCGAGGAAGTTGTCGATGCCCGCCAGCTCCTCGGGCCGCATGGGGATATAGCGCGGTTTGCCGGCGGCATCACGGGCGAAGCAGGGGTGCGGCTGATAACGGATGCCCGGCTTGATGCGGATTTCATACTCGGAGAGGGCGATCCTCGCACTGTCGGCGTCCACCGGCAGCTCGCGCCCGGCGGCGTCGAAATAGCGCACCGTCGGCATGCCAGCGGCGGTCTGCGGCTCCAGCTCGTAGGGCCGCTTCAGGTAGTGGTATTGCAGCGGCGGCTCGTAGATGTTGCCGAGGAATACGTATTCGTTCTCGCTGTAGGAGCGGGCCGGGTCCAGGTGCTTGGGGCGCTCGCCGAAGGCGGAATAGAGCACCGATCCGCCCGACTCGGCGGCGGAATAGGGACTGTTGACCGGCTGCGTACAGGCGGCAAGGACACAGGCGGCAAGGATGGCGAAAGCAATCTTCGCCACCTTACCCTGCTCGGGAACCGGACCTTCAGCCATTCCCGTGTCGGACCTGCCTGGCGACTGGATATGCGCCCTTCACGCGACTGCTTCCATCACCTGTTCATGGACGATGCGGTTGCGGTACAAATCCATGACCGGGAAGCACAACTCATAGTCGCCCCAGAGCAGTTCCCCATTCTCGACGCGGAACTGGGAGAAACGTTCCTGAGAGGCCCAGGCGCGGATGTCCGGGTGCAGAGAGGCGGTCAGAAAGGGCCGGAAATCGACGGTCTGCTCGGTGCCATCGTCGAAGCGAATGCGCAACTGGAGGTCTCCGACGATTTCCGCGGCAACCACGTTGATGACAGCAGGCATCATTTCAGTCTCCTGGTGATGTGCTCCGCCCGCACGGGTTTGTGCAGCACGAAGAAATCGATCCATTTGGCGACGATATCGTCCGCCCTGGCCGAGACCACTTCCTCGAAGTAACGCAATTCCTGAGGCGTGAGCGGCGGCCTTCCGGGTGTCGCCGCGTATCGTATTTCAACCACTGCCCCGTTCACCACCAACAGTTCCGCCCTGGCCTCCCGCCCCTGACACTTGCCGTGCACATGCACAGGCTCGTGCTCGTTGGCATAGAACAACACGATCAGGCCGAAGTACTCATAGAGCTTGGGCATTTCCCACCCCGGCCGGAGAAGGGCTTACTCGAACGGATGCCGTCGCACGATGGTCTCCTCGCGGTCCGGGCCGGTGGAGATGATGTCGGCGGGCACGCCGCAGAGTTCTTCCATGCGCTTCAGGTAGGACTGGGCGTTGGCGGGCAGTTGCTCGAAGGTCTTCACGCCCACGGTACTGTCCTTCCAGCCGGGATGGTCCTCGTAGATCGGTTCGCAGTCGGCCAGCATCTCGGAGCCGACGGGCAGGATGTCGCAGACCTCGCCGTCCAGCTTGTAGCCGGTGCAGATGCGGATGGTGTCCATGCCGTCGAGCACGTCCAGCTTGGTGACGCACATGCCGGTGAGGCCGTTGATCTGGATGGAGCGCTTGAGGGCGGCGGCGTCGAACCAGCCGCAGCGGCGCGCGCGGCCGGTGGTGGCGCCCACCTCGTGGCCCTTCTCGGCCAGCCACTTGCCGTTGTCGTCGAACAGTTCCGTGGGGAACGGGCCTGAGCCGACGCGGGTGGTGTAGGCCTTGGTGATGCCCAGGATGTAGTGCATGGACGAGGGACCCATGCCGGAGCCGGTGGAGGCGCCGCCGGCGGTGCAGTTGGAAGAGGTGACGAAGGGATAGGTGCCGTGATCGATGTCCAGCAGGGTGCCCTGGGCGCCCTCGAACAGCAGGTTCTCGCCGCGCTTGTTGGCGTCGTAGAGCCGGCGCGGCACGTCGCCGATCATGGGCTTGATCTTCTCGGCCAGTTCCATGGCTTGGTCCAGGGTCTTGTGGAAGTCCACGGTCTCCCACTTGAAGTAATGCTTGAGCACGTAGTTGTGATAGTCCAGCACCTCGCCCAGCTTGGCGGCGAAGCGTTCGCGGTGCAGCAGGTCCTGCATGCGGATGGCGCGGCGGGCGATCTTGTCTTCATAGGCCGGGCCGATGCCGCGGCCGGTGGTGCCGATCTTGCCGGCGCCCTTGGCGGCCTCGCGGGCCTGGTCCAGGGCCACATGGTGCGGCAGGATCAGCGGGCAGGCCTCGGAGATGGTCATGCGGCCGGCCACGTCGATGCCGCTCTTCTCCAGCATCTCCACTTCCTCGATCAGCGCCTCGGGCGAGCAGACCACGCCGTTGCCGATGTAGCAGTGCACGTTGTCGCGCAGGATGCCGGAGGGGATCAGGTGCAGCACCGTCTTCTTGCCCTTCACCACCAGGGTGTGGCCGGCGTTGTGGCCGCCCTGGAAGCGCACCACGCCCTGGGCGCGGTCGGTCAGCCAATCGACGATCTTGCCCTTGCCTTCGTCACCCCACTGGGTGCCGATCACGACTACGTTCTTGCTCATGGTCTTTCCCTTGTTGAAAAAGCCCGGACCGGGGTCCGGACGAAGAATTCAGCGTGACCGCACCACCCAGTCCGTGCCCTGCTTCACCAGTTCCCGCTCGCAGCCCAGCTCCGCCACGTGCGCGTCATGGCCGGGCAGGACCGCCACCACGCGCTCTCCGGCGGCGCGCAGTTGGGCAATTTTCGCGATGAGGCCGGCCTCGTCCGCCAGGGGCGCGAGGATGCCGCTGCCGGCCGCCGGCTCCGGCAGGCAATCCAGAATCTGACGCAGATCGAGGGAAAAGCCGGTAGCGGCGCGGGCGCGGCCGAACACGGCGCCGGCCCCGTCGTAGCGGCCACCCAGGGCCACGGCGCGGGACTGGCCGCCGGCGTAGGCGGCGAACATGACGCCATTGTGGTAGCCGTCGCCGCGCAGGTCGGCGAGATCCACCGCCAGGTCGGCCCCCTCCCCCGCCGCCAGCAGGCGTGCCAGATCATCCAGGGCCTGGCGTATGGCGGGCAGGTCAGGCAGGGCGGAACGGGCGCGTTCCAGCGCCTGCGGGCCACCGTACAGATTCGGCAGGGCGCGGAAGGCGGCCTGCCAGGGCGCGCCCAGGCTGGCGGTCAGCGCCTCGACTTCCGGCACGTCCTTGTCACGCAGGGCAGTGAACAGGGCGGTGGCCTGTTCAGGGGGCAACCCGGCTCCGTCGGCCAGGGCACGGAACACTCCGGCATGGCCCAGGCTCAGGCGCGGCCCCGGCACGCCGGCGGCCTTCAGGGCGGCCAGCAGCAGGCCCTGGATTTCCAGGTCCGCCTCGATGCCGGCGTGGCCGAACAGCTCGGCCCCCACCTGGAATGGCTCCCGGCTGCCCAGGCCGGCGGGCCGGGTACGCAACACCGGGCCGGCGTAGCAGAGCCGGGTGGGACCCTGGTGGTTGATGAGATGGGCGTCGATGCGGGCGACCTGCGGCGTCATGTCGGCGCGCACGCCGAGCATGCGGCCGGAAAGGCCGTCCACCACCTTGAAGGTTTTCAGGTCGAGGTCACGGGCGGCGCCGGTAAGCAGGGATTCCAGGTACTCCACCAAGGGCGGCGCGACCAGCTCGTAGCCGTGGGCGTCGAACAGATCCAGCAGATTGCGGCGCAGCAGTTCCCCAGCCCGGGCATAGTGGGGCAGGATGTCTTCGACGTATTCGGGCAGCAGCCAGGCAGGCGTCATTGTTGGGAGATGAATAACAGAAGCAGGCCGGCGAGCATGGAGAACAGGCCCATGAAGCGCAGTTGACCGTCGGAAAACTGGAGCATGCGCGAAAAGGCGTCACGCCAGGCGGTGGGCGCGAGGAAAGGCAGCACGCCCTCGAGGATCAGCATCAGGGCCAGGGCGGGCACGAGCAGTTCCCACACACTCATGGGGCGGCGTTACTTGCCGCCGCGCGACCGCATGTAACGGAAGAAGTCCGAGTTGGGCTGCAGCACCATGATGTCGCTCTTGCTGCCGAAGCTGGCCTTGTAGGCCTCCATGCTGCGATAGAAGGCATAAAACTCGGGGTTCTTCGAAAAGGCGGCGGAATAGATACCGGCCGCGCGACCGTCGCCCTCGCCCTTGATCTTCTGGGCGTCGCGATAGGCCTCGGCGATGATCACCTCGCGCTGCTTGTCGGCGTCGGCGCGAATCTTCTCGGCCTCGGCGGTACCGGTCGAACGCAGTTCGTTGGCGACCCGCTTGCGCTCGGCCTCCATACGCCGGTAGACAGACTCGCTCACCTCGCTGGGCAGATCGACGCGCTTGATGCGCACGTCCATGACCTGCACGCCGAAGCGACGGGCTTCCTGATCGGCGCGCTCGCGCAGCAGATCCATGACCGCGTCGCGGGCGCCGGATACCACGTCGTGCACGGTGCGTTTGCCGAACTCGGCGCGCATGCCGTCGTTGATGGTCTGCTGCAGGCGGTTCTCGGCGCGGATCTCGTCGCCGGCGAAGCTGACGTAGTAGAGGCGGACGTCGTCGATGCGCCACTTGATCCAGTAGTCCACCAGCACGTTCTTCTTCTCCGAGGTGATGAAGCGTTCGGCCTCGGCGGAGTCCAGGGTAAGGATGCGGGTATCGAAGTAGCGCACGTTCTGCACCACCGGCAGCTTGAAATAAAGGCCCGGCTCGCGCTTCACGCTGACCACCTCGCCGAGCTGGAAGACCAGGGCGGCCTGGCGCTGGTCGACGGTGAAGATGGAGAGGGCGGCGACCAGCAGGACGACGACCAGGGCAACGACGGGGACGGCGGGATTCTTCATGGCCGCACCTCCCTTTCACGGCTGCGGAAGGCGTCACGCGAACGGTTGGTGTTATCGATCTGGGGCGCCAATGGAGCGGCTGGAGCCGCCGGTTCGACGCGGGCGGTCGCATCGACGGCACCGGCGGCGTGCATCAGCTTGTCCAGCGGCAGGTAGAGCAGGTTACCGCCCTGCTTGTCGTCGACCAGCACCTTGGTGGTATTGGCCATCACCTGCTGCATGGCATCCTGATAGAGGCGCTCGCGCGTGACCTGCGGCGACTTGGTGTACTCGGTGAGCACCTGGCCGAAGCGGGAAGCCTCGCCCTGGGCGTTGGCGATGACCCGCTGCCTGTAGCCCTCGGCCTCTTCCATGAGGCGGGAGGCGACGCCCTTGGCGCGCGGGATGACGTCGTTGGCGTAGGCCTCGCCCTCGTTCTTTAAACGTTCCCGGTCCTGGCCGGCCTTGACGGCGTCGTCGAAAGCGGCCTGCACCTGCTCGGGCGGCTGGGCGTTCTGCATGTTCACCTTGCTGATGGAGACACCGGTCTTGTAGCGGTCGAGGATGGCCTGCATCAGCTTGGTGACACGGTCGGCGATGTCGGCGCGTCCTTCGTACAGCACGTAGTCCATCTTGTTCTTGCCGACCACCTCGCGGATGGCGGATTCGGCCGCGCCCTTGACGGCGTCGTCCGGCGAACGGTTGGTGAACAGGAAGTCCTCCGGACTCTTCAGCAGGTATTGCACGGAAAACTGCAGGTCGATGATGTTCTCGTCGTCGGTCAGCATGAGGGATTCGGACAGCACCTTGGACTTGACGTTGTTGCGATAGCCCACCTCGACAGTGCGCACCTGCTCGATGTTGACCTTCTCCACCGACTCGAAGGGATAGGGCAGGTGCCAGCGCGGACCGGGCTCGGTGGTCTCCAGGAATTTGCCGAAGCGCAGAACGACGCCGCGCTCGCCGGCATTGATGATGTAGAAGCCGGAGGCCAGCCAGACCAGCACGGCCAGGCCAACCAGCACACCTGCGCCACCGGGGATGTTGAATTCGCGCCCGCCGCCGATGCGCGGCGGCTCGCTGTCGCCACCGCCGTTGCCGCCCCCGCCCTTGCGGCCGAACATGCCGTTCAGGCGACGGTTGAAGTTTCTCCAGAGTTCGTCGAGATCGGGCGGTCCGGAATTGTTCTTGCCGCCGCCCTGATTGCCCCATTGCGGGTCGTTCCAGGCCATGGCGATGGGGACGCCGCGGCGCAGCGCGGCGATGGGCCAGAGCACATAGCGTTGCACGAGCCAGAGGGGCGCGCGAAAAATATCCTTAATCAGGTGCATGGATTTCCGCATCGGTGTCGGAGAGGTCTCGGAGTGGTCTGGCGCGATCATGGCGTGTGGAGTTGGCGAATTCGCCCAAGGCGCTCCGCAGCAGGTCGGTACCCGCACCTGTCCTCGCGGAAAGCCAAACGGCGGCGATCTTACCATACTCATCCCGCGCCAATTGCGGCTCGGCTCCGGTCAGATCGACCTTGTTCATGACCCGGATCTGCGGCACTTGTTCCGCGCCGATCTCCTTCAGCACCTTCTCTACCTCCAGCATCTGCCGATCGCGGTTGGCGCTGGCCGAATCCACCACGTGCAGAAGCAGGTCGGCATGCGCGGTCTCCTCCAGGGTGGCGTGGAAGGCGGCCACCAGCGAATGCGGCAGGCGGGTGATGAAGCCGACGGTGTCGGACAGCACCACCTCCCTGCCCGCCGCCGGGCCGCCCCAAGGTGGGCAGTGCGCCCCCTCGGGGGGCAGCGAACGCGAGTGAGCGTGGGGGTCGTACCCTTCCGCCTCGGGCACCCAGACGCGGCGAGAGGTGGTGTCAAGGGTGGCGAAGAGCTGGTCGGCGGCGTAGGCCCCGGCCTTGGTCAGGGTATTGAACAGCGTGGACTTGCCGGCATTGGTATAGCCCACCAGGGAAACCTGCAACACGCCGCCGCGCTGGCGGCTGCGGCGCTGCAGGAGGCGGGTGCGGGCCAGTTTGTCGAGGCGCGACTCGATGGTCTTGATGCGCTGGGCGATGAGGCGCCGGTCCAGCTCCAGCTGCGTCTCGCCCGGTCCGCCACGCATGCCGATGCCGCCCTTCTGCCGTTCCAGGTGGGTCCAGCCGCGCACCAGGCGGGTGGCGTAATGACGCAATTGGGCCAGTTCGACCTGCAACTTGCCCTCGTTGCTGCGCGCCCGCTGGGCGAAGATGTCGAGGATCAGCGCGGTGCGGTCCAGCACCCGGCATTGCAGGCGGCGTTCCAGGTTGCGTTCCTGGATGGGCGACAGTTCGTGGTTGAAAATAACCAGGGAAGCATCGGCGGCACGGGCCGCATCGCCGATCTCGTCGGCCTTGCCCGACCCGGCGAACAGGGCCGCGTCCGGTTTGCCGCGCCGGCCCTCGACCACTGCCGCCACCTTGAGGCCGGCGCTGTCGGCCAGCAGCTTGAGTTCGTCCAGGCTATCCGCGTAATCCGCTTCGCCGAAATCGAGGGCGGCGAGCACCACGGCCGCCCCCCGCTCCGGCCTTTCAAACATGGCGTGGGAGGCGGCTCGGGGTCAGGCGTCGTCTCCGCCGGCGCGCTGCAGCATGACCGGGCGCGCGGGTACCACGGTGGAAATGGCGTGCTTGTAGACCATCTGGGTGACGGCGTTCTTCAGCAGCACGACGTATTGATCGAAGCTTTCGATATGACCCTGGAGCTTGATGCCGTTGACGAGATACACGGAAACTTGCACCTGTTCCTGACGCAAAGCGTTCAGGAAGGGGTCTTGTAGTTGCAGCCCTTTGGTCATGACGGTTCCTTAACAAATTTATTTTATGGGGTAGGAATTCTAACCCTGGCCATGCGGAAAAGTTCCCTTTCCAGGCATCAGTTCTGATTTTCCTCAAGTTCGGGGCGGCCAAAATGCCACCCCTGCCCCAGATTGACCCCCATTTCCCGCAGGATGCGCGCGGTTTCGGCGTCCTCGATGCATTCTGCGACGGTGAGGATGCCTTCGCGCCGTGCAAAACCGGCCAGGCTCTCGACGATGGCGGCGATTTTTCTTTCCTTGCGCAGGTTGGCCACCATCCAGCCCTCGATCTTCAGGAAACTGATGGGCAGGCGCGCCAGATAAAGAAAGGAGGAATAGCCGCTGCCGAAATCATCCAGGGCGAGGCGGAATCCGAAATCCAGCAGGGGCTTCAGGTCCGCCTCCAACGAATCCAGGTTGGTCAGAAACTGGCGCTCGGTGATCTCGAAGACGATGGGCTTCACCGGCCCCATGCTGACGCCGCAGGCATCGCAATAGTTCTGTGCGTTCTGCAGCATCTCCTCGACCAGGTCGCGGCGCGCGAGGAACTGCGGGGACAGGTTGACGAAGTGGGCGAAATCCGGACCCACCACGCCGTTGCCCAGCTTGCTGGTGCAGCGCGCCATGGTCTGACGGGTGATGTAGCGGTCGATCTCCGGCATCAGGCCGAGGCCCTCGGCCGCCTCGATGAACTCGCCCGCGGCGATCACCCGGCCGTCCGGCAGCACCACCCGCGCCAGGGCCTCGTCGGCCACCGCCTGGCCGCTCTCCAGATCGACGATGACCTGGCTGGCCAGGCGCAGACGGTCGTCGCGCAAGGCGCGCTTGATGATCTGGGCCGGCCAGTATTCGGTGTTGCCGTCGCGGATCTCGACGCGATCACGGCCGCCGCTCTTGGCCTGGTACAGGCAGGCGTCCGCCAGTTCGACGGCGGCCTGGCAATCGGCGTCCTCGCGTGCCGGCAAGCCGATGCCCGCGGACAGGGTGACGGAAATGTTGCCCGCCTCGGTGTGGATGGGCTGGGCTTTGACGTGGCCGATCAGGCGCTGCATGACATAGACGGATTCCTGCTGGTCGGCCCCACGCAGGAAGATCAGGAATTCCTCGCCGCCCCAGCGCGCCAGCCAGTCGTCCTCGCGCAAGCCGGATTCGAGGCGGCGGGCGACCACCTGCAGGACCTGATCGCCGACCGCGTGGCCGTAGCGGTCGTTCACCCGCTTGAAGTGGTCGATGTCCACCAGGGCCACGGCGAAACCCTCGTTGTGCCGGCGCGCGCGCGCCATTTCCTCCTGCAGGCGCAGCTCCGCGGCACGACGGTTGAGCAGTCCGGTCAGCGCGTCGGTGAGGGCGTGGCGCTCGAGCTGGATTTTCTGGCGTGCCTGATAGAGATGATGGCCCAACCAGCCCGCGACCAGTTCCATGAAGGCGATGTCGGCATCGTCGAAGCACTCCGGCGTCGGCGCGCGCCGCATAAAAGCCAGCACCGCCTCGACCTCCTCTCCGGTCCACACCGGGATACCGGCGTAGGTGTGCATGCCATGCTCGCGCACCAGGGGGTGCCCGGAGAAATCCGAATGCGCGCTCAACTCGCCGATGAACAGGGGCGCCCGCGCCAGATGCACCGCCTGGCAGACAGCTTCGCGGGGGGACAGCAGGGTACCCTCGGGCAGGATATCCAGGGGATCGTGTGCCGTCCGCACCCGGTAGTGCTCGTTGAATTCGCCCAGCACCGCCAGATCCATGCCCAGGGCGAGGGCTGCCTCGCGCAGGATGGCGCGGGAACGCTCGGCGTCGCCGAGGTCATGGCGGGTGGCCTGGCGCCAAAGGGCGTTCAGGCGGGCGGTCTGGCGGGACAGTTCGGTATGGCTCGGCGATGCCGAGCCCAAACCCTGTCCCGGCGCGTCCTCCTGTGCGGAGGCATCCGAGGGCTGCATCATGGGGGCTTACCTTCTTCTTGTTGATTACGCGGAAATATAGCCCCGCTGCGGGGCAAACGTCACGTGCCCCAGTGCGGCGTGGCGATGCCCTCGCCCAGATCGGCATCGACCAGGCGGCGA
>VGVT01000039.1 GCA_016873935.1 Betaproteobacteria bacterium
TGCCGGGGTAGTCCTCCGCCCGGTGCAGACGCTGGAAGATATCGAAGATGCGGTCGTGATATTTCATGTCGAAACCGCAGCCGTTGTCCGTGACGCTGAGCATCATCCTGTCTCCCTCCGCCCAGGCATGGATGTCCACCCGCGGCGGGCTGGCGTCGCGGGCGAACTTGAGGGCGTTGTCGAGCAGATTGCGGGTGGCCTGGGCCAGGGCATCGGCGTCCGCCAGGACGCTGAGTTCGCCCACCCTAGTGGTCACCACCGCGCCCAGGAATTTGATCTCGATTTCCCGCTCCGACAGCACACGCGCCAGGATGGCGGCCAGCGGCACCCGCGCCGTGCTCAGTTCGCGCCGCTCCAGCCGCGAATAGGCCAACAGATCGTCGATGAGCTGATTCATGCGCTCGGTGGAGCCGCGAATGTTGTCGAGGAAACGCCGGCCCTCCTCGGGCAGCGTCTCCCTGTAATCCTCCAGCAACAGGCGGCTGTAGCCGTCGATGCCGCGCAACGGCGCCTTGAGGTCGTGCGACACCGAATAGGCGAAAGCCTCCAGGTGCTGATTGGCCTGCGCCAGTTTCTCGGTGCGTTCCGCCACCCGCGCCTCCAACTCGGTGTTGAGGCGTTCCAGTTCGATCTGAGCGCGCACCCGGTCGTTGATGTCGCCGATGAAACCCTCGCGCGCCACCAGCCAGCCCGCCTCGTTGTATATGCCCCTGCCCTTCGACCATACCCAGATTTCCGAGCCGTCGGCGCGCAGGATGCGGTATTCCGTCTTGAAGGCGCGGTACTCGGCGAGGGCGGCGTCGACCTCGGCGAAGACACGCTCCCGGTCGTCGGGATGCACGATGTCGTTGAAATAGGGCCGCGCGGCCATGACGTCTTCGGCCGGGTAGCCGGTCAGCTCCAGGCAGCCCTCGCTGATGTATTCCATCGGCCAGCCCGGCGCGTTGCGGCGGCGGTAGGCCACACCCGGCAGGTTGTCGACCAGCGTCGCGAGGAAGCGCTCCCGCTCGCGCAGGGCCTCGCGCGCCTCCTTCCATGGCCGCAGATCACGCGCCACGGTGGAGAGATAGTTCAGGCGTCCCTGCTCGTCCTTGTGGGCGATGACCACCTGCGATACCGGAAAGGCATTGCCGAAGCGGTCCTGGAATGCCGACTCGCCGGACCAGACGCCCTCGCGCAGGGCGGTTGGAATCGCCACCCGGTCGCGCTGTTCCCTGGCCCATGGCGGATAGAGGTGGCGCACGTCCCAGCCACCCAGCGACTCGTCGGACGACAGACCGACCAGGGCGCGGCCGGCGGGATTGAGGTAGGTGGGCTTGCCGTCGGCGCCGCTGGTGCCGACGAAATCCGGCGTGGCTTCCAGTATCGAGGCCAGGCGCCGCCGCAGGTTCTCCAGCTCGCGTCGCTCCACCGCTTCCAGCGCCATGGCGGCCATGTCGGCGAGCGAGGAGGCGAAGCTCATTTCAGCCGGAATCCAATGCCGGGCAGGGCCGATCTGCTCATGGCAGAGCACGCCCACGGTCTTGCCGCCGCGCACGATGGGCGCGTCGAGCATGGCGCCGATGCCCAAGGGAGCGAGGTAGTCGTCTGTGAGTTCGCGCGTGCGCGGGTCCTCGCGGGCATGCGGAGCGGCGATCAGGCGGTCCTGGTCGAGGGCCGCGAAATACGCGGGGTAGCGCTCGCGCTCCACCACGGCCCCGGCGGTATGCGCGCCGGACGCCAGGTCGAACATGTCCCGGCATTCGATGCGCGCGCGTTCCGCGTCCATCAGCCAGATGCCGACGCGGCCGACATCCAGCATGCGCGCGGCGGTTTCGGTGATGTCCTGAAAGGCATCCTCCAGACTCGGCTGCGACAACACTCCCCCGCGAGAAAGCCTGGAGAGGGCGTCCTGGTAACGTGCCTGATGGCGGCCGCGCAGGCTGTCGGTCTGGTCGCGCATGGAGAGACTGATGCCGAGCAAGGCGCCGTTCGTTTCCAGCACACCCTGCCAGGATACCGCCACCCAGCGCAGCGAGCCGTCCGGCCTGCGGATGCGCAAGGGTTGGTCGTTGCCGGCTCCCCCGGCGCGGCCGTCTTCCAGGATTTTTTTCAGGAGCTCGCGGTCGCGGGAATCCGCCAGGCATACCGGATAATCGGGTAACTCCAGGCATTGTGAGGCGGTACGCGCGGCGATGTCCTCGACCGCCGCGTTTACCCACAGGGGCCGCCCGTCGGGCGCGAACCAGGATACCCAGTCGCGGATGTGCTCCGCGACCAAGTGGAAATCTATGGCCTCCACATTCCCTGCGTCCATGTCTGAAACCCGCCCGTATTCTTATTTTTGCCGATCCGGACACTACGCCCACACAGTGGAAAGGGTCAAGGAGTGCTGCCGCGCCGTTTTGGCGCCGGCGTGTCGCTCGTGGATGGAATGCGCTGCTACGATATCCACCGGCCGGTTGAATCATCAAGCGTGAAACCAGGACGCGGCGTTGCGTTGGCAAGTCGATGTGAACATCCGGCACTGAAATGAGGGCGAGCATGATCTTGCGGGCATCACGGATTGGCGGATCAACCGGACTCCGGCCGGGGTCCGAACCAAGGATTCCCAAGTATTTCGGGAAATCCCGGCTTGATTCCGGTGCCCTCTGGCGCCACGTGTATCCATGCCTGTTCGCCGCATTGCCA
This sequence comes from Betaproteobacteria bacterium, assembly GCA_016873935.1. Taxonomy (GTDB): domain Bacteria; phylum Pseudomonadota; class Gammaproteobacteria; order Burkholderiales; family Thiobacillaceae; genus PFJX01. Next base: position 2,671 of record VGVT01000039.1, read on the forward strand.
TGTTCCTAGGCCTCGATTTCGGCACCTCCGGCGCCCGCGCCTGCGTCATCGCGCCGGGCGGGCAGATCGAGGAGATGGACCGGCTCGACTATGGCGATCCGCCCGAGCACGACGCGGCCGCCACCTGGCGGGAAGTCCTGCTCAGCCTGGTGGCCCGGGTTCCGGCCGGGCTGCGCAAGCGCCTGGCGGCCCTGGCCGTGGACGGCACCTCGGCCACCGTGCTGGCCTGCGACGAGGCGCTCAACCCCAGCTTCCCGCCGCTCATGTACCACGACGCGCGCGCCACCGAGGAAGCCGCCGCGATCGCCCGCGCCGCGGGCGTCGCCCATCATCCCGCGGCCACCGCCACCTCGGGTCTGGCCAAGGTGCTGTGGCTGAAGAAACACCTGGGCCTTACCCGCGCGCGGCTCTACCTCAACCAGGCCGACTGGCTGTCTGCGCTGCTTTCCGGCCGGCCGATGAGCGACTACCACAACGCCCTGAAGATGGGCGCGGACCTGGAGACCGGGCAGTGGCCGGCCTGGGTGGAATACCTCGCGGACGTCGACTATCTGCCGGTACTGGTGAAGCCTGGCGCCACCCTCGGCCTGGTGGAGCGGCCGCGCGCGCGGGAGTTGGGGCTGAATCCGGATTGCCTGGTGCGCGCCGGCACCACCGACAGCATCGCCGCCTTCCTGGCCGCCGGCGTGCAACGACCCGGCGAGGCGGTCAGCTCGCTGGGCACCACCCTGGTGCTCAAGCTGCTCTCCACCACCCGCGTCGACGACGGCCGCTACGGCATCTATTCGCACTGGTTCGGCGATCTCTGGCTGTCGGGCGGCGCCTCCAACGCCGGTGGCGGCGTGCTGCGCCAGCATTTTTCCGACGACGAGCTGCCGGCCCTGTGCGCGCGCATCGACCCGACGCGCGCCTCCGGCCTCGATTATTACCCCCTGCCGCGGCCCGGCGAGCGCTTTCCCGTCAACGATCCGGTCCTGCCGCCACGCCTGGAACCCCGTCCGTCGGATCGCGCCGAATTCCTGCACGGCCTGCTGGAGGGGCTGGCGCGCATCGAGGCGCTGGGCTACCGTCGCCTGGCCGAACTGGGCGCCACGCCCCTGGCGCGGGTGGTGAGCGCCGGCGGCGGCGCCGGCAACGAGGTGTACGCGCGCATTCGCGCCGGCCTGCTCGGCGTGCCCGTCAGCCGCGCGGCGGAACACGAGGCCTGCTATGGCGCGGCGCGGCTGGCCTGGCTTGGTACGGCGCTTTTTCCGGGAGAAGACGATGCATGAAGAAGGACTCTGCTGTGAAATGCGCATACCCCTCGTGTGGCATGCGGCCGAGTCTGACACCGAGGCCCAGTCGCGAATGACGCGGCAGGCCGCGCTGCTGCTGGAGGCCATCAACCAGGTGGAAAGCGGCCACGACAGCGACAGCGCCCCGGAAAACCGCCGTCTCGACCGCCTCGAAGCCAAGCTCGACCTGGCCTTGCATCTGCTGGCGCGCGCCCTGGAGCCCGCCGCCGCGGCACCCGCGCGGCCGGTCCGCTTGAGCGCGGAAGGCGCCGAATGGACGGAATCGGCGCCCCCCGCCGAGGGCACGCTCGTCATCCTGGAGATCCGCCCTTCGGAAGCCCTGCCCCTCACCCTGCGCCTGCCGGCCCGCGCCCTGGCGCCCATGCAAGGCTGGGCACGGGTGGGCTTCAGCGACCTATCCGAGGAGTTGCGCGACGCCCTGGTGCAACTGGTGTTCCGCAGGCACCGCCAGGCGATCCGGGCGCGCGCCGGTTGAAGGCGGCCCGCACACCTGCTCCGACAAGGCATTATCCCGCCCGAGTTCGCGCGGAATGCGCCCCCAGCGCGGTGATTTGGGATAATGCCGGGCCTTCCTGAAGTCTGCCGTCATGTCCGCCCTCCCCGCTTTTCCTCCGCCCGGCCAGCGCCGAAGGCTCGCCCTGCCGTCCGGATCGGCGGATAGCCTGGTCCTCTCCCGCTACGCGGCCGCCGCCCGCCTGCTGGTCCTGACGCAGACCGCGCAGGATGCCGCGCGGCTGGCGGACGAGATCGCCTGGTTCGATCCTGCCCTGTCGGTGCGACTGTTCCCAGACTGGGAGACCCTGCCCTACGACCCCATCTCGCCGCATCCGGACCTGGTTTCGGAACGGCTGTCCGCCCTCTGGCTGGCTTCCCAGGGCAGCGTCGATGTGCTGGTGGCCCCCGCCGCCACCGCCGCCCAGCGCCTGTGCCCGCCCGCCTATCTGAACGCCCACGCTTTCCTGCTCAAGGAGAAGGACAAGCTGGACGGCGAGCGGCTGCGCGCGCGCCTGGCCCAGGCCGGCTACCACGCGGTCAACCAGGTGCTCTCGCCCGGCGAGTTCGCGGTGCGCGGCGGTCTCATCGACCTCTATCCGATGGGCGCCAGCCTGCCCTACCGCATAGACCTGTTCGACGACGAGATCGAATCCATCCGCACTTTCGATCCGGACACCCAGCGCACCCTCTACAAGGTGGCGGAAATCCGCCTGCTGCCGGCGCGGGAGGTGCCCCTGGACGAGGCCGGCGTCAGCCATTTCCGGCAGAGCTTCCGCGAGCGCTTCGAGGGCGACCCGTCCAAGAGCCAGGTCTACAAGGACGTCTCCAACCGCTTCGCGCCCGGCGGCGTCGAGTACTACCTGCCCCTGTTCTTCGATGCGAGCGCCACCCTGTTCGATTACCTGGCCGCGGACACTGCCCTGGTGCTGCACGGCGACCTCCAGGCGGCGGTGGAGAATTTCTGGCGCGACACCCAGAGCCGCCACCGGCTCATGCAGGGCGACAAGCACCGGCCACTGCTGGCGCCGGAGGAACTGTTCCTCATGCCGGATGAGTTCTTCGGGGCGCTACGGCCGTATGCGAGGCTGGAATTGCGCTCCATCACCGAGGAAGGAGAAAGGCTTCACTTCTACTCCCCCCCCACGGTGGAAGTCGAACGCAAGGCCGACAACCCTTACCACCGCCTGCAAGCCCATCTAGCCGCCTTCCCCGGCGCCACCCTGGTGGTGGCGGAAAGCCTGGGCCGGCGGGAGACCCTGGCCAATGCGTTGGCTGAGTATGGGCTGAAGCCAACCTTGGCGGAGGGCTGGCCGGCATCGACTGCGGGTAAAGCGCCTCTCCCCCCTTTCGTAAAGGGGGGCGGGGGGGATTTATCCACGGCCAGCCCGAATCCATCCCCGTCGAAATCCCCCCCATCCCCCCTTTATGAAAGGGGGGAGTTAACGCGCTTCCTCCTAACCACCGGCCCCCTGGCCGCCGGTTTTGTCGCCCTCGACGAAAACCTCGCGGTCATCACCGAGACCGAGCTCTACGCCCGCAGCCCCGTCACCCGCCGGGCGAGGGAGGCCAAGCGCGCCACCACCGCCGAGGGCCTGCTCAAGGATCTCTCCGAACTCAAGGTGGGCGATCCGGTGGTCCACGCCCAGCACGGTATCGGCCGCTACCTGGGCCTGTCCGGCATGGACCTGGGCAATGGCGAGGAGGAGTTCCTCACCCTGGAGTTCGCCGGCGGCGACAAGCTCTACGTGCCGGTGGCCCATCTCCAAGTCATCTCCCGCTACCTGGGCGGCGATCCCGATGCCGCGCCCCTGCACAAGCTGGGCAGCGGCCAGTGGGAGAAGGCGAAACGCAAGGCGATGGAGAAGGCCCGCGACACCGCCGCCGAGCTGCTCAACCTGTATGCGATGCGGGCGGCACGACAAGGGCATGCCTTCGCCCTGTCCGAGCACGACCTGGACGCCTTCGCCGAGGGCTTCGGCTTCGAGGAGACGCCCGACCAGTTGGGCGCCATCGAAGCGGTGGTGGCCGACATGACCTCCGGCAAGCCCATGGACCGGCTGGTGTGCGGCGACGTCGGCTTCGGCAAGACCGAGGTGGCCCTGCGCGCCGCCTTTGTCGCGGTGTCGGGCGGCAAGCAGGTGGCGGTGCTGTGCCCCACCACCCTGCTGGCCGAGCAGCACTTCCAGACCTTCTCCGACCGTTTCGCCGACTTCCCCGTCAAGCTGGCGGAGCTGTCCCGCTTCCGTTCGCCCAAGGAAGTGGTCGCCGCCCTGCAAGGCCTGAAGGAAGGCCGCATCGACATCGTCATCGGCACCCACAAGCTGCTGTCGAAGGATGTGGTCTTCAAGCATCTGGGGCTGGTCATCATCGACGAGGAACACCGCTTCGGCGTGCGTCAGAAGGAACGCATGAAGGAACTGCGCGCCGAGGTGGACGTGCTCACCCTGACCGCGACGCCCATCCCGCGCACGCTCGCCATGTCCCTGGAGGGCATCCGCGACTTCTCGGTGATCGCCACCGCGCCGCAGAAGCGCCTGGCCATCAAGACCTTCGTGCAGCCCATCTCCGACGGGCTCATCCGTGAGGCCTGCCTGCGCGAGCTGAAGCGCGGCGGCCAGATCTACTTCCTGCACAACGAGGTGGACACCATCCGCACCATGCACGAAAAGTTGGTCAAGCTGCTGCCCGAGGCGCGCATCGAGATCGCCCATGGCCAGATGCCGGAACGGGAGCTGGAGCACGTCATGCGCGACTTCACCCACCAGCGCTTCAACGTGCTGTTGTGTACCACCATCATCGAGACGGGCATCGACGTCCCCAGCGCCAACACCATCCTCATGAACCGGGCCGACAAGTTCGGCCTGGCCCAGCTCCACCAGTTGCGCGGCCGCGTCGGCCGCTCCCACCACCAAGCCTACGCCTACCTGCTGACGCCGCCCAACGGCGCCGGCGTCACCGCCGCCGCCAACAAGCGGCTGGAAGCCATCCAGAGCATGGAAGACCTGGGTTCCGGCTTCTACCTGTCCATGCACGACCTGGAAATCCGTGGCGCCGGCGAGGTGCTGGGGGAGAACCAGAGCGGCGAAATGCAGGAGGTTGGTTTCAATCTTTTCAACGACATGCTGAACAGTGCGGTGAAATCACTTCAAGCAGGTCGCGAGCCGGATATGAACGCGCCCCTGGCCGTCACCGCCGAGATCAACCTCAACCTGCCCGCCCTGCTACCCGACAGCTACTGTGCTGACATCCACGAACGCCTGGTGCTCTACAAGCGCCTGGCCAGTTGCGAATCCGTCGAGGAACTGGACGGCCTGAAGGAGGAACTCATCGACCGCTTCGGCCTCTTGCCGGAAGCCGGCGAGGTGCTGCTGGCGGTGCACCGCCTGCGCCTGGACACCCAGCGCTTCGGCATCGCCCGACTGGAGGTGGGGCCGGAGGCGGCCAGCATCCAGTTCGTGCCCAACCCGCCGGTGGACCCCATGAAGCTGATCAAGCTGATCCAGAGCAAGCGCGAATACAAGCTCGCCGGCCAGGACCGCCTGAAGATCGAGAAGGCCTCGCCCACCCTGGAGAAACGCGTCGAGCTGGTGCGGGGCTTTCTGCGGGAGATCGCCTGAGGCGCGAAGCTCACGCCTTGGCGCATGCCTACCGGGAACACCCAGCCCGGTAGCCCACACCCACATAATCACGTACCGTCCATTGCGGGCATCGCATTCAACCGGACTGGAACATGAAAACCCGATCCATCCTTCTGCTGACCCTCGTTCTCGTGCTGGCCGCCGGCGCCGCCTACAAGTTCGCCGGCGGGCCTGGCGAGGACCCGGCCGCGAAGAAGCCCGCGCCAGCCGTACCGGTCACCGTCGCCAGCGCCGTCGCCCGCGATGCCCCGGTCCTGCTGGAAGTGGTGGGGCGCGGCGAAGCCTACGAAAGCGTGACGCTGAAGGCGCGCGTCGACGGCCAGGTCATCGAGATGCCGTTCCGCGAGGGCCAGCGCGTGGCACGCGGCGACGTGCTGGTGCGCCTCGACCCGGCCGACTTCCAGGCCCGCGTCGCCCAGGCCGAGGCCAATCTGGCCCGCGACCAGGCTTTGCTGAAGAAGGCCCGCGCCGACGTCGAGCGCTACCAGGCCCTGAAGGCCCAGGGCTTCGTCTCCGATGAAAGGGTGGCGGAACTGCGCGCCGCCGCCGAGGCCGCCGACGCCACCGTGCGCGCGGACCAGGCCGCGCTCGAGCTGGCCCGCCTGCAACTGAGCTATGCCACCCTGCGCGCGCCCTTCGCCGGCGTGACCGGGGACAAGCGCGCGCATCCGGGCGCGGCGGTGAAGCTGAACGATACCGAGCTGGTCACGCTGAACCGCATCCAGCCCTTGTACGTGAGCTTCGCCGTGGCGGAGAGGCACATCGCCGCCGTGCGCGCCGCGCGGGATGCGGGGCGACTGCGCGTGCACGCGCGGCCGCCGGGTGATTCCGGGCCGGGCCATGCGGCGACGCTGCGTTTCGTCGACCCGGCGGTCGACACCGCCAGCGGCACCCTGCGCATGAAGGCCGAACTGGCCAATGCCGACGCGGCTCTGGCGCCCGGCCAGTATCTCCAGGTCAGCCTGCTGCTGGACACCCTGCGCGCCGCCGTCAGCGTGCCCGCGGAAGCGGTGCAACAGGGTCCTGAAGGGCCATTCGTGTTCGTGGTGGACGCGGAGGAAGCCTTGATGCGCCGGGTCGAACTCGGTCCCGTGCATGCTGGCTTCGCCGTCATCACGCGGGGTCTGGAGGTCGGCGAGACGGTGGTGACCGACGGCCATTCCCGCCTGGTGCCGGGTGGCAAGGTGAAGATCAAGGCGCCGGGCGAGAAGTCGAACAGCGCGCCCCCCGGCAAGTCCGCGAAACAGGGCTGACCCGCCCGCCATGCAACTCCCTGAACTCTGCATCCGCCGGCCGGTGATGACCACCCTGCTGATGGCGGCCTTCGTCATCTTCGGGATCATCGCCTATCGCGCGCTGCCGGTGTCCGAGCTGCCCAGCGTCGATTTTCCCACCATCCTGGTGACCGCCAGCCTGCCCGGCGCCTCGCCGGAAACCATGGCGGCCACCGTCGCGACGCCGCTGGAGGCGCAGTTCTCCACCATCGCCGGGCTGGACAACATGAGTTCGACCAGCGCCCGCGGCGCCACCGCCATCACCCTGCAGTTCAACCTGGAGCGCGATATCGACGCCGCCGCCCAGGACGTGCAGGCGGCCATCGCGGCGGCGCAGCGCCGCCTGCCGCCAGGCATGCCGACACCACCTTCCTACCGCAAGGTGAATCCGGCCGACATGCCCATCTTCTACGTGGCCATGCACTCCCCCACCCTGCCCCTGCACGAGGTCAACGAGTACGCGGAAACCCAGCTCGCCCAGCGCATCTCCACCATACCCGGCGTCGCCCAGGTGCTGATCTATGGCGCGCAGAAGTACGCGGTGCGCATTCATGCCGACCCGCACCGCCTGGCGGCGCGCGGCATCGGCCTCGACGAACTGCTGAAGGCGGTGAGCGCGGCCAACGTCAACCAGCCCATCGGCAGCCTGGACGGCCCGCGCCAGAGCTTCGCCCTGCGCTCCAACGGCCAGCTCGACGACGCCGCCGCCTATCGGCCGCAGATCGTGGCCTGGCGCAACGGCGCGCCGGTGCGCCTGGACGAGGTGGCGACGGTCATCGACAGCGTCGAGGACAACAAGCGCGCCAACTGGCTGGTGCGCGGCGAGCGGCAGGAGCGCTCCATCATCCTCGCAATCCAGCGCCAGCCCGGCGCCAACACCATCGCCACGGTCGAGGCCATCCGCGCCATCCTGCCGGCTTTCCAGGAGAAGCTGCCGGCCAGCGTGCGCCTGGAGGTGTTCTACGACCGCAGCGTCACCATCCGCGAGTCGGTCGACGACGTGCAGTTCACCCTGGTGCTGGCGGGCTGCCTGGTGATCCTGGTGATCCTGCTGTTCCTGCGCAACCTGTCGGCCACGCTGATTCCCGCGCTGGCCCTGCCCATCTCGGTGATCGGCACCTTCGCCGTCATGCACCTGTTCGGCTTCAGCCTGAACAATCTGTCCCTGCTGGCGCTGACGCTGTCGGTCGGCTTCGTGGTCGACGACGCCATCGTCATGCTGGAAAACATCATGCGCCACGTGGAAAAGGGCGAGCCGCCCATGCAGGCGGCGATTCGCGGCGCGCGCGAGATCGGCTTCACCATCGTCTCCATCACGCTTTCCCTGGTGGCGGTGTTCATTCCGGTCATGTTCATGGGCGGCATCATCGGCCGCCTGCTGCACGAACTGGCGGTGACCATCAGCGCCGCCATCCTGGTCTCCGGCTTCGTCTCCCTGACCCTCACCCCGATGCTGGCCAGCCGTTATCTGCGGCCGCAGCGCGAGGCCGGGCACGGTGCCTTGTACCGCCTGTTCGAGTGGGGCTTCGCCGCCATGCTCGCCGCCTACCGGGTAAGCCTGAGTTGGTCGCTGGCGCGCTCGCCGCTGGTGCTGGCGGTGTTCTTTGCCACCGTGGTGGCGAGTGTCTGGCTGTATCGGGAGATCCCCAAGGACTTCCTGCCCAGCGGCGATTCCGGGCAGATCATCGCCCACACCGAGGGCGCGCCGGACGCCTCCTTCGAGAGCATGGTGCAGCGTCAGCGGCAGGTTGCCACCATCGCCGCGCAGAACCCCAACATCGAAACCTTCATGTCCGTGGTGGGCTCCGGCGGCTCCCGCATCACCCCCAACACCGGCATCATGCTGTTCAAGCTGAAGCCGAAGTACGGCGTCGACGATCCGCGCACGCTGACGCCCGACGAGCTGATCCAGGAACTGCGGCCGAAACTGTCCTCGGTGCCCGGCATCAAGGTCTCGCTGCAAAACCCGCCCCCCATCCGCCTGGGCGGCCAGATTTCCTCCGGCGCCTACCAGTACACACTACAGACCACCGACCTGGAGGAGCTCTACGCCTGGACCGACCAGTTGCTCACGCACATCCGCAAACTACCGGGCTTCGTCGACGTCAACAGCAACCTCAACAACAAGAGCCCCGTCATGGCCCTGGACGTGGACCGCGACAAGCTCGCCGCCCTGGGCCTGGATTTCGGCCAGGTGGAGGATGCCCTGCAAAGCGCCTTCGGCGCGCGCCAGATTTCCACCATCTACGGCGCCGCCAACCAGTACCAGGTGATCCTGGAACTGGCGCCTGAATTCCAGGGCGATCCCGCCATCCTGGGCCGTTTGCACGTGCGCGCGAACCACGGCGGCCTGGTGCCGCTGGACAGCGTCGCCCACATCCGCCGCGACAACCAGGCCCTCACCGTCAACCACCTGGGCCAACTGCCTTCGGTGACCATCAGCTTCAACCTGCTGCCCGGCCACTCCCTGGGCGAGGCGGTCGACCGCCTGAAGCGACTGGAGCAGGAGTTGCGCCTGCCGGCCTCGCTCAGCACCAGCCTGCAGGGGACCGCGCAGGCCTTCGAGGCATCCCGCGAGGGCCTTGGCATTTTGCTGCTGCTGGCGGTGCTGGTGGTGTACCTGGTGCTGGGCATCCTCTACGAGAGTTTCGTCCACCCCCTCACCATCCTCTCCGGCCTGCCTTCGGCCGGCCTCGGCGCCCTGCTCACCCTCTACCTGTTCGGGGTGGATCTCTCGCTCTACGCCTTCGTCGGCATCATCATGCTGGTCGGCATCGTCAAGAAGAACGCCATCATGATGATCGACTTCGCCCTGGAACATCAGCGCCACCAGGGCATGGAGGCCGCCGAAGCCATCTTCCAGGCCTGCCTGGTGCGTTTCCGGCCGATCATGATGACCACCTTCGCCGCCCTCGCCGGCACCCTGCCCATCGCCATCGGCTGGGGCGCGGGCGCCGAGATCCGCCAGCCGCTGGGCCTGGCGGTGGTGGGCGGCCTGGCGCTGTCGCAATTGCTCACCCTGTACCTGACGCCGGTGATCTATCTCTACATGGAGAAGTTGCGGCGCTGAGGCTCGACGAGGGTTGACGCACGGCATTCTCAAGTATCGCGATTTCGCGCCGATAAAGTTCCGTCAACCAGAAGTCGGGACATCCACCAGTCTCCCCGAAGCGACCCGCGCATCGCATGCAGATCGAATCTCTCGCCATCCACAAGCGCTTGACCACGGCGCGGCTACCCGCCCTGCCCCAGGTCCTGCTCGAGCTGATGGCGCTGTGCGACCGGGACGACGTGGGCATGGCCGAAATCGGCGCGGTGGTCGGCAAGGACGCGGGCATCGCCGCGCGCGTGGTGGCGATCGCCAATTCCCCCTATTACCGACCCGGTCGCGGCATCGAGACCATCGACCAATGCCTGGCCGTGCTGGGCACCTCGACCATGCGACGGCTGGCCCTCAACCAGTCCGTGGCCGAATTGTTCGGACGTTTCCAGAAGTCGCGCGACTACGATCTCGGCTATTTCTGGTTCCATGGCCTCAGCGTCGCCGTGACCGCGCGCAAGCTGGCCGAAAAGTTTCACTACGGCAACGCCGATGAAGCCTACCTGGCCGGACTGCTGCACGACGTAGGCCAACTGGCCTTGCTCACCACCGAGGGCGACCACTATTTGGACCTGTTCAGGGACTTCACCGGCGAGCAGGAACTCATGCGCCGGGAACAGGCCGCCTTCGGCCTGACCCATGCCGAGGTGGGCGCCTGGCTGGCGGAACGCTGGGGCCTGCATGCCATCTTCGTGGACAGCCTGCTCTACCACCACGAGACCGTGGAACGGGTGAAGCAGGCCCATCCCCTGGTGCAGATCGTCATGCTCGCCAACCTGTTCAACGCTCAGGCCGACCATGGAGTCGCCGCGCAGGAAACGGATCTGGCGTTCTGGAATCTCGACACCCCCCAGGTGCTGGAGTTGCTGGAGGTCGCCCAGACCGAGGCGCGTGCCATCGCCGCCGAACTGGGCATCGAGCTGCCGCTGCGGCCCGCCCCCCTGGCGGCCACGTCCATCGAGGAGGCGACGCCAACTCTCGCGGAGGCGGTGGCGCAGCGCATGGAGGGCATGCTGGGTCAACCCGAGATGGCGACGGCACCCGAGATCGACGCGGCCCTGCTCGACATCCGCCGCGGCGCCTCGATGCTCTTCGGCGCCCGCGCCTGCGCCGTGTTCACCCCCGAGAACGCCGGCCTGCGCTGGCGGGACGGGCAGGACCACGACCCGCGCGGCGCGGAAATCGCCATCGATCCCGCCGACCCGCGTTGCCGCATCGCCCTCGCCTTTCACGGACGCATCGGCCTCGTCGGCCACAAGGCCGTGAGCGAGCACCTCGCCGATATGCAGGTGTTGCGTCTGCTCGGCGGCGAACGGTTGCTCTGCCTGCCGCTGGCGTTCGAGGGCGATGCCCTGGGCGTCCTGGCCGTCGGCATCGATGTCGCCAGCCTCGAGTACTTCGCCCGCAAGCAGGCCCTGCTGCTCACTTTCTCGCGCGAAGCCGGGCGCCGCCTTGGGCTGGCCGTCCGCATGCGCGAGCAAACCGACGGCGCCCTGCGCGGCGCCGCCGAGGCACAACAGCTGCAAACCCGCAAGCTGGTGCACGAGGCCAACAATCCTTTGGGTGTGATCCGCAACTATCTCGCCGTGCTGCGCCAGCAATTGGCGAATCCGGAACAGGCGGGCAAGGACATCGATCTGGTCGAGGAGGAGTTGCGCCGAGTAGGCCGCATCCTGCGGGGCATGCGCGAGCCCGCCGGCGCCAGCGTCGCCAATGTCGAGGCCAAGGTGAACCTGAACACCCTGATCGGCGACGCCGTGCGTTTCTGGCGCATGGGCAAGCCCGAACTGCGGGGCATCGACATCGCCTACACGGCGACCTCGGACCTGCCGCCCATCGCCACCGACGCGGACAAGCTCAAGCAGGTCCTCAGCAATCTGGTGTTCAACGCGGCGGAAGCCATGGGCGGCCGCGGCCGCATCGAACTGGGCGCGACCCTGTGGCGAGCTGGGCGGGATGGTCATACCCTGGAAATCAGCGTGCGCGATCATGGTCCGGGTCTGTCCGCCGAAATGCTGGAGAACCTGGAACGTCCGAAATCCTCCGGCAAGGGCGGTGAGCATGCCGGCCTGGGCCTCGCCATCGTCAGTTCACTGGTCGGCGAACTGGGTGGTTCCCTGCAATGCGCGACCGGATCCACCGGCACCCATTTCAAGATCAGCCTGCCCATCGGGACCTAGATGACTTTCTGGCAGAAGGAAGACCTTCCCGCTTCCTCCCCCGCGTCGAGCGAGGCCGGCAGGATCAGCGCGCGGCTGTTGATCATCGAGGACGACCGGGCCTTCGCCGCCAGCATGCAGCGCCTGCTGACGCACGCGGGCTACCGCGCGGAAGCGGCCGAGAATGGCCTGGAGGGACTGGAGAAACTCGCCGCCACGCGGCCGGATCTGCTGCTGGTCGACATCAACCTGCCGGACATGACCGGCCACGAGGTGATCCGCGCGGCCCGCGAAAAGGGCCTGGACGCGCCGGTCATCGTGGTCAGCGGCGAGAGCGAGATCGACGCCGCCATCCTGGCGCTGCGGCTCGGCGCCATGGACTACGTGCGCAAGCCCATCGAACCGGAAATCCTGCTCTACGCCGTGGCCCGCGCCCTCGCGCAGCGCTGCCTGGAGCGCGACCACAAGGCGGCGCGGCAGCGCGTCGACCGCTCGGAAAGACTGCACCGCTTCCTGGTCGACGCCTCGCCGGACGTCATCTTCATTCTCGACGACAGCGGCAAGATTTCCTACGTCAACCAGCGCCTGCGCGAACTGCTGGGTGTGGAGGAGAAACAGATCATCGGCCGGCATTTCTCACGTCTGGTGCATGATCACGACCAGAAACGGGCGCGCTACGCCTTCAGCGCGCGCAAGCTCGCGGAAACCACCCGGCACAGCATCGAACTGCGCCTGAAAAGCGGGCTCGACCATGCCGGCTTCCGCCATTTCGACGTCAGTCTGGCGGCGGTCGGCCTGCCCCCCGACCAGGCCGCGGCGACGGACGAGCAGGGCCACTACTATGGCGTCGCGCGGGACATCACCGCGCGTCGCGAGGCGGAGGAACTGTCGCTTTACCAGGCCAACCACGACGCGCTCACCGGTCTGCCCAACCGCAACCTGTTCCGCGACCACCTCGGTCTCGCGCTCATCCAGGCACGCCGCAACCTGGGCCGCGTCGCCGTGCTGTTCCTCAACCTGGACCGCTTCAAACACGTCAACGATCTGATCGGCCACGCCAAGGCGGACGAATTGCTGCGCGAGGTGGGCGAGCGCATCCAGCGCTGTCTGCGCGGCGGCGACACCCTGGCGCGCTTCGTCGGCGACGAGTTCCTGCTGCTCACCTCCTGCTTCCAGCACGAGGAGGAAGTGCTCGAACTGGTCGAGCGCATCAATCAGGAACTGACCGAGCCCTTCCGCAGCGCCGGCCGCAGCATCCATCTGTCGGTGAGCGCAGGCATCGCCATGTATCCGGAACACGGCGAATCGGCCGACGCACTCATCCGCCACGCCAACATCGCGCTGTATCACGGCCGCCTGGCCGGCAGCAACACGCACAGTTTCTTCATGCGGGAGATGGGGGAAAGCGCCGATCAGCGCCTGAAGCTGCAAAGCGAGCTGCGCTACGCCATCCGCCACGACCAGTTCGAGCTCTATTACCAGCCGCAGGTGGACATCCGCGCGGGTGGAGTGAAAGGCGTGGAGGCGCTGATACGCTGGAACCACCCGGAACTGGGCCTGCTGCCGCCGGGCGAATTCCTACCGCTGGCGGAGGAGGCCGACCTCATCGGCGACCTCGGCGAATGGGTCATCCGCTCCGCCTGCAAGGCATTGCGCGCCTGGGATGCGCAGGGTATCGCGCCGCCGCGCGTGGCCATCAACATTTCCCCGCAGCATCTCGACGAGGCGGATTTCGTCGAACGTTTCGTCGGCCTGCTCGAGGAATACCGGATCGAGCCGGCGCGCATCGAGGTGGAACTGACCGAGAACCTGTTCATCCGCGATCCCCACGTGATCGCCGAAAAACTTCACAGCCTGGCGGCGCATGGCGTGATGATCGCCATCGACGACTTCGGCACGCAGTATTCATCGCTGAGCTACCTGCAGAAGTTTCCCATCCACACGCTGAAGATCGACAAGTCCTTCGTCTGGGAGATCGACCGGGAATACCGCCAGCACGCCATCATCAAGGCGATCATCTCGATCGCCCACGGCCTCGGCCTCAACCTCATCGCCGAGGGCGTGGAGACCGACGAACAGCTCAAGTTCCTGGAAAACCAGGGCTGCGACGAAATCCAGGGCTACCTGATCAGCAAGCCGCTCAACCGCGAAGCCCTGGAGTCGCTGCTGACGCGGGGGCTGGAAACCCAGCCCGAGCGCTGAGGCGTCCCTGCGTCAGCCGGGCTTGCGGCTGGCCAGCCGCATCCAGGTTCCCACCACGGTATCCGGGTTGAGGGACATGGAATCGATGCCCTGCACCACCAGCCAGTCGGCCAGATCGGGATGGTCGGAGGGACCCTGGCCGCAGATGCCGACGTACTTGCCGTTGCGCTTGCAGGCCGCGATGGCTTCGGTGAGGAGCTTCTTGACGGCCGGGTTGCGCTCGTCGAAGGAGGCGGCCACCAGGCTGGAATCGCGGTCCACGCCCAGGGTGAGCTGGGTGAGGTCGTTGCTGCCGATGGAGAAACCGTCGAAACGTTGCAGGAAGTCGTCGGCAATCAGCACGTTGGCGGGGATCTCGCACATCATGACGATCTTGAGGCCGTCCTTGCCACGCTCCAGGTCGTTTTCCGCCAGCACCCGCAGGGAAGCGTCGGCATCGTGCAGGGTGCGCACGAAGGGCAGCATGATCTCCACGTTGGTGAGGCCCATTTCGTCGCGCACCCGCTTGATGGCCCGGCACTCCAACTGGAAGGCGCGCAGGAACTGCGGGCTGGCATAGCGGCCGGCACCGCGGAAGCCGAGCATGGGGTTCTCCTCGTGCGGTTCGTACTGCGGACCACCGATGAGGTTGGCGTACTCGTTCGACTTGAAGTCGGACATGCGCACGATGACCCGCTTGGGCCAGAAGGCGCAGGCGATGGTGGCGATGCCCTCGGTGAGCTTTTCGACATAGAAATTCACCGGGTCGCCGTAGCCATGGATCTTGGCGTCGATCGCCGCCTTCACCTCCTCGGGCATCTTGCGGTACTCCAGCGCCGCGTTGGGGTGGATGCCGATGGCGTTGTTGATGATGAACTCCAGACGGGCGAGGCCGACGCCCTCGTGCGGCAGCGAGGCGAAGTGGAAGGCCTGTTCCGGGTTGCCCACGTTCATCATGATCTTGACGGGGATCTCCGGCATCGCCTGCATGACCACTTCGTTCTTCTCGAACTTCAGCAGGCCCTCGTAGACGTAACCGTCCTCGCCCTCGGCGCAGGAGACGGTGACCAGTTGGCCATCGGCGATGGTCTGGGTGGCGTTGCCCGAGCCGACCACCGCCGGCACGCCCATTTCGCGGGCGATGATGGCGGCGTGGCAGGTGCGCCCGCCGCGGTTGGTGACGATGGCGGAAGCCCGCTTCATCACCGGTTCCCAATCCGGGTCGGTCATGTCGGCGATGAGCACGTCGCCGGGCTGGACATGGTGCATCTGGTCGATGGACTTGATGACCCGCGCCGGTCCCTGGCCGATCTTGCTGCCGATGGCGCGGCCGAGGGCCAGCACCGGGCCCTTCTCCAGCATCTTGAAGCGAACCTGGACATTGCCGGCGCGGGACTTCACGGTCTCCGGACGGGCCTGCAGGATGTAGAGCTTGCCGTCGTGGCCGTCGCGGCCCCATTCGATGTCCATCGGGCGGCCGTAGTGCTCCTCGATGATCATGGCGTAGCGGGCCAGTTCCAGCAATTCATCGTCGTTCAGGGCGAACTGGTGGCGCATGGGCGGTGGCACGTCCTCGACGCGGGTGGAACGCTCGGCCACCGACTCGCTGGCGAACACCATGCGGATGGCCTTCTCGCCCAGCTTCTTGCGCACCACGGCGCGCTTGCCCTCGCGCAGCTTGGGCTTGTGCACGTAGTACTCGTCGGGGTTGACGGAGCCCTGCACCACGGTCTCGCCGAGGCCGTAGGAAGCGTTGATGAAGACCACGTCGCGGAAGCCGGATTCGGTGTCGATGGTGAACATGACGCCGGCGGCGCCCAGGTCGGAGCGGACCATGCGCTGGATGCCGGCGGACAGCGCCACGACTTCGTGGGCGAAGCCGCTGTGCACGCGATAGGCGATGGCGCGGTCGTTGTAGAGGGAGGCGAAGCAGCGCTTGACGGCGTCGATGAGGTTGTCGGCGCCCTTGATGTTCAGGTAGGTCTCCTGCTGGCCGGCGAAGGAGGCATCGGGCAGATCCTCGGCGGTGGCGGAGGAGCGCACGGCGAATTCCAGGTCTTCCTCGGCCTCGGCGCACATCAGCCGGTGGTTGTGGCGGATGCCGGCTTCCAGGCCCGCGGGCAGCGGGTTGTCCATCATCCAGCTGCGGATTTCCCGCCCGGCCTCGGCCAGGGCGATGGTGTCGTCCACGTTCAGGGTCTTGAGCTTGGCGGCAATCCGGTCGGCCAGGCCGTTGGTGGCCAGGTATTCGCGGAAGGCGTCGGCGGTGGTGGCGAATCCGCCGGGGACGCGGACCCCCTTGTCGGTGAGGTTGTGGATCATCTCCCCCAGGGAAGCGTTCTTCCCGCCGACCTTGTCCACGTCGTGCATGGACAGTGTTTCAAAGCGCGCGATATAGTCCATTTCATTCCTCGAAACGTTGACTGAAGCGCCGCTTCCTTCCCCCAATGACACCCGCGCGACCGGTCTTCTTCATCTCCGACCACACAGGCATCACTGCCGAGATCATCGGCAAGAGTCTCCTCTCGCAATTCCCCGACGAAGCGTTCGCACAGGTAAGTTTACCCTTCGTCGACTCGCTGGAAAAAGCAAATCTTGCAGCGCAGCAAGTACGCGAGGCCTGGAAGGAGAAGACCATCCGGCCTTTCATCTTCTCCACCCTCACCGATCCTGGCGCGCGCGCCGCCCTGGACGGCTGCGGCGGCCTGGTGATGGACATCTACGGCCACTTCCTGGGCATGATGGTGGGCGAGATCGGCTATCCGCCCGAGCCCCTGCGCGGGCGCTTCCATGGCATGGAGGATCCGAACTCCTACCGTTCCCGCATCGACGCGGTGAACTTCGCCCTGGCGGCGGACGACGGTCTCGGCCTGGAGAAATACGAACGCGCCGACCTGATCCTGGTGGGGGTCTCGCGCAGCGGCAAGACGCCGACTTCTCTCTATATGGCCATGCAGTATGGCCTGTGCGTGGCCAACTATCCCCTGACCCCGGAAAACTTCGAGCAGCCCGGCCTGCCGCGCATCCTGCAGCCCTTCCGCAACAAGCTGCGCGGCCTCACGCTGGCGCCGGAGCGCCTCGCCTCGATCCGCTCGGAACGCCGGCCCAACAGCCAGTACGCCTCGCTGGAAACCTGCAAGGGCGAACTGAAGCAGGCGGAACTGCTGATGCGCAGCGAAGGCATTCCCATCATCGATTCCTCGCATCGCTCGGTGGAGGAAATCGCCGCGATGATCAAGCATTCGCTGCCCGGCGGCATGCCGCGCGTGCTCTGATCAGTCGATGCCGGTCTGACGCAATCGCTCGAACAGACAGACCGCCGCCGCGGCGGCGACGTTGAGGCTTTCCACCCCCGCCGCCATCGGGATGGAGAAGGGTCGGCACGCTTGCCGCAGGGCCTCACTCAGACCAGCGCCCTCGTTGCCGAAGGCAAAGCCGACGCAGCCCCGCAGGTCCAGCGTCCACAGGGAATCCCCGGCACCCAGCACGGCGGCATGCAGCGTACCCGGGAAATCCCGCGCCACCGCCGTCAGGTCCTGGCCTTCCCGGATGGCGAGACGGAAGTGGGCGCCCTGGCCACCGCGCAGGCATTTCGGTGACCACACTTCGGCGCATCCCGACGAGAGATGCACCGCGCGCATCCCCGCGGCGGCGCTAACACGCAGCAGCGCACCGAGATTGCCGGGATCCTGGATGTTCTCCAGCAGCACGATGCAGCCGCCAGGCACGGGCTCCTGACGGGGAATTGCGATCTGCGCAAGCAAGCCGGTGGGCGTGTCCACCGGCGTCAGCCCGGCGAGCAGGCGGTCGGGCAGGACCAGCACGGGGACGCCGGCGAGGCGCTGCTGCCAGGCACCGAGCTCCCCTGCCAGCGCAGACTCGGCATAGACCAGACGCTCGACGGGAATGTCCGCCTGCACGGCCGCCTCCAGCAGGTGGGGACCATCCAGCAGGGTCCTGCCGGCTTCACGACGCGCCCGGCGATCCATCGCCAGAGCGCGCAGTTCCCGGTACAGCGGGTTGTCGCGGGAGCTGATCGACTTCACCGGCAGGCGCCCGGGGCGCCCTCCTGGCAGGTGCGGCCATCGCTCCAGATGGCCTTGCCGAAGCGGGTGCCGTCGATACGGGTGCCGCCCAGACGGGCGCCGGCAAGATTGGCGTAGCGCAGGTCCGCGCCGGTGAGATCCGCCCCAAGCAGGCTGGCGCCGCGCAACTGGGCGTTGCGCAGGCTGGCGCCCTTGAGCAGTGCGTAGGCCAGGTCGGCGCCAGCCAGGCGTGCGTCATCGAGCCGGGTGTTTTCGAGTTTGGCGTTGCGCGCCCGCGCACCGGGCTCTTGCATGCCACGTTTGTCGCAGCCGCTCCAGTTGACGCGGTCGGTCAGGTCGCCGGCACAGTCCGCCGATGCGCCCATCGAGGCGAGGATCGGTTCATCCGACTGGCCCCACCAGACCGCCAGGCCGATCAACAGCAACAGCAGCACCCCCAACATCGCCGCCAAGGGTGAGGTCCGCCGGTTCTGCCGCTGTCGCAGCAAGGCCTCCGTCCTCGCGTGATCTTCGGCCACTGCCTGGCGCGCCTCGGCATCAAGAGCGGAATCGTGCGGCTCGACGACGTCCGTCCGGCCACCCTGGTCCAGCCAGCGCTGGCGCGCGCGCAGGCGTTCCTCGCGCCAGGCCGGGGCCGTGCTATCCGCTTGCGCTGCAACCGGCGCGGCAGGTGATGCGCTGAACTGGCCGCTCTCACCGATGCCGATCCAGTCGGCCTCATCCAAGCTGATCTCCCAGTCCAGGGTAATGTCCCCTTCGTCGAGCGCAGTCTCGATCTGCGGCCGCGGAAACGGCCCGTACACCTTGCCTTCATGCCGCAGATACCAGAGTGGTTGTGTCATGGAGCCCGCTCCCAAGCAGAGCCGATTGTCGCTACCCCCGGAAC
>VGVT01000040.1 GCA_016873935.1 Betaproteobacteria bacterium
GTCGGCGACGGTGGCAAGGACGGCCCCGCCAGCGCGACCACCCGGGCCAAGACCAAGGTCGCCGGCGGCGCGGCCAGCGAGCGTGGCGCGACGGCCGCCGGCGACGGTTCCGGCGCGGGCAGGACCCTGGTGGCCAGCCTGGGCAGCGCCGACCCGTCTGCGGCGGGCAGCCGGCGCACCGCCCTGAGCTCGCCCACCGGCGGCCCCGGCTCTTCGCAGAGTGGCAAGAGTCTTGGCCTGGCCCCCGGCGAGCCGGGCAGCAGTCCCAATCTGGCCGTCACCTTGCCCGCCCTGGTGGCGAAATCAGGTAGTGGCCGCGGCGATCGCGGTGGCGGTGGTGCGGGCGCTGGCGCCGGCGTAGCCTCCGGCGGCGCAGGCAGCGGCGGCGCTTATCCCGGCACGGCGGCATTGCGTGCCGGTAGCGCCGATGGCGGCGGCGCCAGCGGGTCTGGACTCGCCCTGGCCGGCGGCCAGGGTGCGGCCACCGCAGTGCCCGCCGGCATGCGCGCCGTCGCCGGCGGACAAGGCGGCACCGGCAGCGGCACCGCGAGCGGGAGCGGCAGCGGCCACGCCAGCTCCGGCATCGACCAGGATGGCGCGCGCCTGGTCGCGATCAAGGTCGCCGATCGCCAGATCATGCGGGCGGACAGCCAGCTGCAGGCCCTCGACGTGCTCGCCCCTTCCATCTACTGCCCGCTGCCCCTGCCCGGCCACAGCTTCCCCGACAACCGCCCGCCCAAGCCCGACGTGCAGCTCACCAGCCAACCCGCCTACGCGCCGGACAACCCAAGTTTCATCTTCCCCATCCAGGCCTGGGCCGGCAGCATCCAGGGCAAGGCCATCGTCCGCGTGGAAGTGCAGCCGGACGGCAAGCCAGGCCGCATGTGGCTGAAGCAGTCCAGCGGCAGCGGCCTGCTGGACCGCGACGCGCAATCGCAACTGACCTTCTGGCGCTTCATCCCGGCGCGCAAGAACGGCCAGCCGGTGACCGCATGGATCGACGTGCCGGTGGTCTATCGCTTGCAGGATGCCAAGAGATGAACCCAGGGAACCCCTTTTCGTGAAAGGAACCGCCATGAATCTTCGCGTGCCTGCCCTCCTCCTCGCCCTCTCCCTGCCGCTGCCGGCGGCGGCACAGATGCCCCTGCCGGTGCCCGACCCGATGCAGGCCATGCAGATGGCCCTGCGCTACTACCAGATGGCGGCCCAGGCCGGCGACCCCGAAGCACAGACCAAGATGGGCTGGATGTTCGAGAACGGCCTGGGCGTAACCAAGGACATGACCAAGGCCGCCGAGTGGTACGGCCGCGCCGCGCAGCAGAATGAACCGGTGGGCCTCTACAACCTGGGCCTCATGTTCCTGCGCGGCCAGGGCGTCACCCAGGACATGGACCAGGCCGCGAAACTGATGACCGGCGCCGCCGAACTCAACATGGCCGCCGCCCAGTCGCAACTCGCCGTGCTGCACGAACAGGGACTGGGCGTGCCGCGCGACCCGGCGATGGCCGCCCACTGGCTGAGGAAGGCCGCCGAACTGGGCGACGTGCCGGCGCAGAACAATCTGGCCATCAAGTACGCCACCGGCAACGGCGTGCCCGTCGACTTCAAGGAAGCCGTGGTCTGGTTCACCAAGGCCGCCGAGGCCGGCAATGCCGAGGCGCAGGGCAACCTCGGCCTGATCTATCGCGACGGCATGGGCGGCATCGCGCAGGACTATCTGGCCGCCGCCAACTGGATGGCGCTGGCCGGCAGCCAGGGCCACGTTCCGTCGATGAGCCGCCTCGGCTGGATGTTCGAGAAGGGCCAGGGCGTGCCGAAGAACCTGACCGAGGCCGCGCGCTGGTTCAAGCAGGCCGCCGACGCCGGCGACGCTGCCTCCGCCACGCATCTGGGCTGGCTCCTGGAGACCGGCGCAGTCGGAAAGGCCGACCTGCCCGGCGCCCTTGCCCTCTACGAGAAGGCCGCCCAGGCCGGCGACGCCGCCGCCCAGAACAACCTGGGCCGGCTCTATCG
Source organism: Betaproteobacteria bacterium (assembly GCA_016873935.1). Taxonomy (GTDB): domain Bacteria; phylum Pseudomonadota; class Gammaproteobacteria; order Burkholderiales; family Thiobacillaceae; genus PFJX01. The sequence goes on from VGVT01000040.1 coordinate 2,014, forward strand.
AGAAGGCCAGGGTGTCGCCCAGGACTTCGCCAAGGCGCGCGATTGGTTTCTCAAGGCCGCCGCCCAGGGCGAACCCCTGGCCTGGTACAACCTGGGCCTGATGGCCGAGCAGGGCCAGGGCATGGAGAAGAACGAGAAGGAGGCGATGGACTGGCTGCGCCGCGCCGCCGAGAAGAACCTGCCCGCCGCCCAGGGCCGCCTGGGCTGGCTGCTGTCCAGGGCCGGCAACGCCGACGAGGCCGTCGTCCTGCTCGGCAAGGCCGCCGAAGCCGGCGACGTCGCCGCGCAGAACAACCTCGGCGTCATCCACGAGCAAGGCCGCGGCGTGGCCAAGGACCTGGCCGCCGCCGCCAGGTGGTACCGCAAGGCCGCCGAAGCCGGCGACAAGGTCGCGCAGCACAACCTCGGCGTGCTCTACCGCGACGGCGCCGGTGTCGAGAAGAGCGAAGCCGAGGCCATGGCCTGGTTCCAGAAATCGGCCGACCAGGGTTACGCCAAGGCCCAGCTCAGCCTCGGGCAGTTGTACGAGCGCATGGCGGGGCAGGCACCGAAGAAGTGAGCGCCTGCTTGCGCAGTCCGCGCGTCCGCCTGATGCCCACCTCCGCTTGAACAGGTATGTCGGAAGAGTTCTCGCCGCGTTTCCAGGCCCTTTTCTTCGAGGTGTATGAAGCCCTGCCCCGGCAGGGCCCCGGCGACCGTGCCAGCGCTGCGAGGGCGCTCGGCCTGTGCGGGACATTGCCGCCGTCGCCGGCGGTGCTCGACCTGGGTTGCGGCGTCGGCGGGCAAACCCTGTATCTGGCGGAACTCACGGCGGGCCGCATCCTGGCCCTGGACACGCACACGCCCAGCATCGAACGCCTGCGCGCGACCCTCGCCGAGCGCGGCCTGGCGCACCGGGTCGAGGCGCGGGTGGCGGACATGGCGGCGCCGGGACTGGCGCCCGCCAGCTTCGATCTGGTCTGGTCGGAAGGCGCGCTCTACAACATCGGCCTCGACCACGCCCTGCGCAACATCCATGCGCTGCTGCGCCCCGGCGGCCATCTCGTCTTCACCGACGCGGTCTGGCGCAAGGAGGACCCGCCCGCCGAGGTCCGGGCCGGCTTCGACCAGGAATACCCAACGATGGCATGGACCGGCGACGTGCTGGCGACCATCGAACGACACGATTTTGCCGTGCTGGGCCACTTCATCCTGCCGGACGAGGCGTGGTGGACCGATTTCTACACGCCGATGCTGGCGCGCATCGAGGCCTTGCGCCGGCGGTACGCCGGCGACGCGGAAGCCGCCGGCGTGCTCGACCAACTCGCCCGCGAACCGGAACTGCATCGCCTGTATTCCGACTATTACGCCTACGAGTATTTCGTCGCGCGCCGGCCTGCCTAAGCCGACCGCCTCGCCGGAGACGACGGCGGAGTCCCCCTTGTGGTGCCGGGGTTGCATCCCCACCCTATACGGCGAGAATCCCGCATCCACATCAACCCCTGCATCGAGACCCGCCTTGGACGCCCACGCCCTCGCTCCCGAAGAGCATTTCATCCAAAAAGAACCTTATTACGAAGCGGTCGGCAACGAGATCGCCATCTTCGAGGCGGCCTACCGGCACAAGCTGCCCATCCTGCTGAAGGGCCCCACCGGCTGCGGCAAGACCCGCTTCATGGAGTACATGGCCTGGCACCTGAAGCGGCCGCTGATCACGGTGTCCTGCCATGACGACCTCACCGCCTCCGATCTCGTTGGCCGCTACCTGGTGAAGGGCGGCGAAACCGTCTGGGTGGACGGTCCGATGACCCGGGCGGTGCGGGTAGGCGGCATCTGCTACCTGGACGAGATCGTCGAGGCGCGCAAGGACACCATGGTGGTCATCCATCCCCTGGCCGACGACCGCCGCACCCTGCCCATGGAAAAGCTGGGCCAGTTGCTGGAGGCGCCGGAGGATTTCTGCCTGGCCATCTCCTACAACCCGGGCTACCAGAGCGTGCTGAAGGACCTCAAGCAGTCCACCCGCCAGCGCTTCGTCGCCCTGGAGTTCGACTACCCGGCGGCGGAACTGGAGCGCAAGATCGTCGCCGCCGAATCCGGCGTCGACATGGCGCTCGCCGACAAGCTGGTGAAGTTCGCGCGCATGACCCGCAACCTCAAGGGCAGCGGTCTCGAGGAAGGCGCCTCAACCCGCCTGCTGGTGCACGCCGGCAAGCTCATCGCCGGTGGCATCGACCCGGTCACCGCCTGCCGCGGGGCGGTGGCCCAGGCGGTGACGGACGACGCGGACATGCTCGCCGCCATTCAGGAACTCTCCTCCTCCATCTTCTGATGCCTGGCATCACGCGCTCCGCCGCCGAGATCACCGAACTGCTGGAAGGCTGGCTGGAGGCGGATTTCTCCTTCCGCAAGGTGGGACCGACGGCGCAGAAGATCGCCGCCCTGTCCGTCGCCGAACAGGATTTCATCCTCGACTGGACCAAGCGCGTGGCCAGTTCCAACCTGGAGGTGGCCTGGCAGTTCGCGCGCCGGGCGCCGGCCCTGATCGGCTCCATGGACCGCCGCCTCATGGAAGCCTGGGTGCTCGGCGCCTGCGACGTCTACGACCGCCAGGGCCTTCGCCACGCCCTGACGGTGATGGAGGAGGCCGACCACTTCGCCGAACGGCAATTGGAAATGACCGCCGGCGTGCTGTTCGAGGACGTCGCCGGCGTGCTGGGCAACTTCGTGCGCGGCCTGTCCGGGCGCAAGCTGGCGGTGGCCCAGGACAAGCAGGCCTACACCGATACCGAGAAGGTCTACCTGCCGGGCGTGCTGGCCCGCTTTCCCGTCGCCGAGGACAACTTCAAGCTGGCCAAGGCCATGCTCGCCCTGCTCTGGGCGCAGACCCGTTTCGGTACCTTCCGCGCCGACCTGGTCGCGGCCTGCGCCGGTTTTCCCCACCCCGACCGCGCCCTGGGCCAGTTGCATGCCCTGGAAACCCTGCGCCTGAGCGCCCGCATCGCACAGGAACTGCCCGGCCTGTACCGCGAGATGGAACGCCTGAAGCAGGCCCTCGGCGAAGCCCTGCCGGCGGGCTGGGAACGCTTCGCTCGGCGACTGGCGGAACCCGAAGCGGATATCGAGGACAGCCTGATCCTGCTCGGCGACGCCTACCAGTTGCCGGATTTCCGGCCCTGGTGCTACCAGGGCGAACTGCGCCCGGACGCGGTGGCCGCCGCCTTCGCCGCCCGCCGCGAGAAGGAAAAGGCGCGCCTGCGCGTGAAGCTGGCGGAACTGCTGGAGGAACACACGCGGCATCGTCCGCCGCAAGCCGCCGAGTCGGAAGAGGCCGAGGCGCCCCCGCGTTTCGATGCGGAGATCACCGACGGGGACGGCCGCCTCGACCTGGAACTCACCCTGGATGGTTTGCCCATCGCGCCGCCCGAGGACGTCAAGCAGCTGATGGCCTCGGTCTGGCTGGATTTCGGCGACATCCCGCCCGAGTATCTGGTGCCGGCCGGCGACGGCGAGTACGACGCCAGCCTGCTCGGCGAGCAGCGCGCCGACCCGGACTCGGTGTGGCAGGGCACCTACCACGAGGAGGGCGCCAGCTTCTATTCCGAGTGGGACATGGGCCGCCAGCACTACCGCAAGAACTGGTGCGTGATGCGGGAGAAGGACGTGGTGCCGGTGTATGACGGCTTCCACCGGGAGACCCTGGACAAGCACGCGGCCCTGGTCAAGCACCTGCGCCGCGCCTTCGAAGCCATGCGCGACGAGAACCGTCTGCTGAAGCGGCAGGCCTGGGGCGACGACGTCGACATCGACGCCCTGGTCGAGGCCATCGCCGACGCGCGCGACGGCAGCGAGATGTCGGACCGCCTGTTCGTGCGCCAGCACCGCGCCGAGCGCAGCATCGCGGTGGCCTTTATGGTCGACATGAGCGGCTCCACCAAGGGCTGGATCAACGAGGCGGAGCGGGAAGCCCTGGTGCTGCTGTGCGAGGCCCTGGAACGCCTCGGCGACCGCTACGCGATCTATGGCTTTTCCGGCATCACCCGCAAGCGCTGCGAGCTGTTCCGCATCAAGACCTTCGGGGAGCCCTACAACGACGAGGTGAAGGCCCGCATCTCCGGCATCCGCGCGCAGGAATACACGCGCATGGGCTTCGCCATCCGTCATCTCAGCGAACTGCTGCAGGGCGTGGAAGCCCGCACCAAGGTGCTGATCACCCTGTCCGACGGGCGTCCGGACGACTACTTCGACATCTACCGCGGCCAGTACGGCATCGAGGACACGCGCATGGCGCTGATCGAGGCGAGGCGGGCCGGCGTGCATCCGTTCTGCATCACCATCGACCGCGATGCCCGCGACTACCTGCCGCACATGTACGGTCCCGCCCGCTACATCATCCTGGACGACGTCAAGGACCTGCCCTTCAAGATCTCGGACATCTACCGGAGACTCACCGCATAGCGCGCTCCGAGCCCTGTAGTTTTTCCGGCGGCGGCCGTTATTGACGGAGTCCATGCCGCACGCCTGAACCATGAGCGCATCCACCCGAGTAACCCTGCGCCAGATTCTCAACGAGTCGGTGCATACGGTATCGCCCGACGTCCGTCTGGGCGACGCGCTGCGAGGCATGAGCGAAAAGCGCATCAGTTGCGTGGTGGTGGTCGACGCGGGCAGGCCGGTGGGCATCTTCACCGAGCGCGACAGTGTCGGCCTGATGGCGCGCGGAGAACGGCTCGAGGATCTGCCGATGCGGGCGTGCATGCGCGCGCCCCTGCTGGTGTCGCGCCTGGGCATGGACCATCACCGCGCCTACCAGATCATGGCCGCCGGCAATGCGCGGCACCTGGTGGCCGTGAGCGAGGACGGCCTGCTGCTCGGTCTGATTACCGAGGGCGACCTGCTCGCCTCGATCGGCATGGAACACATGATCCAGCCGAAAACGGTGGCCGACGCCATGACCCGCGAGGTGGTCACCCTGCGCGAGGAGGACAGTCTGGCCGTGGCGGCGCGCCGCATGGCGGAACGCAGGCTGAGCTGCATCGTGGTGACGCGGGCCGGCCAGCCGGCGGGCATCCTGTCGGAACGGGACGTGGTGCGCCTGTTCCGGGAGAGCGTCGACCCCGAAGGCGTCCGCCTCGCCGAGGTGATGAGCCAGCCCCTGCACACGGTGTGGGAGAACGAACTGCTGGCGGTGGCGATGCGGCGCATGGAGGACGACGGCATCCGACGACTGGTGGTGGTGGACGCCAAGAGCGCTCTGGCCGGCCTGCTCACGCGCCACGACATCGTCAAGACCCTGCAGGAACACTACGTGGACATGCTGCAGGACACCATCGACCGCCTGGAGCGGGACCTGCACGTCACCCGCGACCGGCTCGAATCGGTGGAGCATCGCCTGCTGCGGCGCAGCGTCATGGATCAGGTCAGCGACGCGGTGCTGGTCATCGAACTGGACAGCGGCCGCGTGGTCGAGGCCAACGCGGCCACCCTCGAATTCCTGGATCTGGACCACGACGAACTGCTCGCCCTGCACGGCCACGATTTCATCGAGATGTTCCCGCACGCCGCGGCCTGGCGCGCCTGGACGGATCAACTCGCGGCGGGCGGCATGCGCGAGGAGGAAACCCGGTTCCGCCGCAAGGATGGCGCCTGGGTCCCGGTGGCGATCAATCTGCGCCTCGCGCGCGGCGAAGGCCGCGCCTTCGTGGTGGCGGTGGCGCGCGACATCGCGCGGCGCAAGCAGGACGAGGCGCGCATACGCCTGGATCGTGAACAGCAGAAAGCTCTGCGTGAAGTCCTGGAAATCGGCATCGGCGACGGCGACTTGCGCGAGCGCCTGGGACGCTGTCTGGACCACCTGCTGGCGGTGTCCTGGCTCAACCTGCTGCCCAAGGCCGGTATCTTCGATCTTCCCGGCGACGGCGGCGGCCTGCGCCTGCTTGCAGAACGCAATCTGCCGGAGGCACTGCGGGTCCGCTGCGCGCGGGTCGCACTGGGCGAATGCCTGTGCGGCCGCGCCGCGCAAACCGGCGCCACGCAGTTTGCCCACTGTATCGATCACCGCCACGACATCCGCTTCCCCGACATGGCCGAGCACGGCCACTACAACCTGCCGCTGCGCTCGGGCGCGGAGGTGCTCGGCGTCCTGGTGCTCTACCTGCCGCCCCACCATCCGCATGTCGCCGAGGAACAGGAATTCCTCGAAGCGGTGGCGGACGCCCTCGCCAGCCTGCTGCGCCGCGAGCGCGCCGAGGCCGCCCTGGCCGAGAGCCGCGGCCGGCTGGGCGCGAGCGAAGCGCAGATCCGGCTGCTGCTGGACTCGACGGCGGAGGCGATCTTTGGGGTGGACACCGCCGATCGCTGCACCTTCGTCAACCGGGCCTGCCTGGATCTGCTCGGCTATGAACACGCCGACGAACTGCTGGGCCGGCCCATCCACGACCTCATCCACCACCACCACGCCGATGGCACCCCCTACCCCGCCTCGGCGTGCAGGGCGCTGCCCGCCCAACTCGACGGCAACCGCGTGCACATCGACAACGAGGTGTACTGGCGCAAGGACGGCAGCCCGCTGCCGGTGGAGTACTGGTCGCATCCGATTATTCGCGACGGCGAACTGGTGGGGGCGGTGGTTACCTTCCTGGACATCAGCGAACGCCGCCGCAACGAAGAAAAACTGCGTCTAGCCGCCCAGGTGATCGAATGCACCCTGGAAGGCGTGATGATCACCGACGTCGCCGGCCGCATCCTGTCGGTGAACAAGGCCTTCACCACCATCACCGGCTACACCGAGGCCGAGGCCGTCGGCGCCACCCCCGCCCTGCTGCGCTCCGGCCGCCACGACGCGGACTTCTACCGCGCCCTGTGGGAGACCCTGCATGCCACCGGCAGCTGGCAGGGCGAAATCTGGAATCGCGGCAAGACCGGCGAGGTGTATCCGGAATGGCTCTCCGTCAACGTGGTACGCGATCCGCTTGGCCGGGTGACGAACTACGTCGGCGTGTTTTCCGACATCAGCCAGATCAAGCATTCGGAAGCCCAACTGGAATACCTGGCGCACCACGATTCGCTGACCGACCTGCCCAACCGGGCGCTGTTCCAGTCGCGCCTGGGCCACGCCATCCACGTCGCCCGCCGCCACGGCCAGCACCTGGGCCTGTTGTTCCTCGACCTGGACGGCTTCAAGCACATCAACGACAGCCTCGGCCACCCCGCCGGCGACGAGCTCCTGCAGGCCATCGCCCGGCGCATGACCGAGCATCTGCGCGCGGTGGACACCCTGGCCCGCCTGGGCGGCGACGAATTCGTCATCCTGCTGGAGAACCTGCGCGACAGCCGCGAGGCCGCGATCGTCGCGCAGAACGTTCTGGATCTGTTCCATCAACCCTTCCGTCTGGCCGCCGGCCAGGACGTGTTCATCGGCGCCAGCATCGGCATCAGCCTGTTCCCCGACGACGCCGACGACGCCACCCGCCTGGTGCGCAACGCCGACGCCGCGCTGTATCAGGCCAAGGCGCAGGGCCGCAACACCTATCGCTACTACACCGAATCGCTCACCCACGTCGCCAACGAGCGCCTGCGCCTGGAATCCAGTCTGCGCCGCGCCCTGGAGCGGAACGAACTGGTGCTGCACTACCAGCCCCAGGTGTCGCTGCGCGACGGCATCCTGATCGGCGCCGAGGCGCTGGTGCGCTGGCAGCCGCCCGACGGCGAGCTGATTCCGCCGGCCCGCTTCATTCCCATCGCCGAGGAGGCCGGCCTCATCCGTCCGCTCGGCGAGTGGGTGCTGCGCACCGCCTGCGCCCAGTTCGAGACCTGGAGCCGGGCGGGATTGCGCGTGCCGAGCCTGGCCGTGAACCTGTCCTCGCGTCAGTTCGAGCAGCGCGATCTGGCCTCCTGCGTCACCGGCATCCTGGCGGACACCGGCTTCCCGGCGGAGCGGCTGGAACTGGAGATCACCGAGAGCGCGATCATGGCGCAGGGCGATCAGGCCATCGACATCCTCGCCCAGCTCAAGCGCCTGGGCGTCACGCTGTCGATCGACGACTTCGGCACGGGCTACTCCTCCCTGGCCTATCTGCGCCGTTTCGCGGTGGACAAACTGAAGATCGATCAGAGTTTCATCCGCGACATCCCGCACAACCTGGACGACCAGGAGATCGCCGCGACCATCATCGCCATGGCGCGCAATCTGAAGCTGCACGTACTCGCGGAGGGCGTGGAAACCGAGGAGCAGTTGGCCTTCCTGCAACTGCATGGCTGTGACGCCTGTCAGGGCTATCTGTTCAGCCCGCCCGTGCCGGCGCAAGAGTTCGAACGCTTTCTACGCGCACCAACCATGGCGGGCATGGGAACATTCCCATTGGCGTAGGGTGGCCTCGGGTCCGCGCTAAACTTGAACGACCGCCCTGTCCGCGGATCAATCCGTCGCTTTCCCCCTGGCCATGTCGAAGCTCACGCACCTTCCCATCACACCCGGTCGCTATTACAGCAACGGCTCTTACGGCCGGCCCTGGGGCGTTCGTCAAGTGGTGGCCATCACGCGGGACGCCGACAACGGCGAGGAAAGCGTCGATTTCAAAGGCATCGCCGGCACCTGCCGGCGCAAACGCGGACGCTGCGGCCTGGCCGAGTTCCGCAGTTGGGCCCGCTACGAAGTTGCCCTCAACGAGAACAGCTGGCAGCGCGTGGGCGAGGCGGTGGAGCCGCCCGCAGAGCACGACGCCGGTTCAGCGGCGGAATAAGAAAACCGCCCCGAAGGGCGGTTTCTGACGGCGCTGCGAAGGCTTACTTGCTCTTCGCGATGATCTCGATTTCCACCCGGCGGTTGGGGGCGTGGCATTCCTTCAACTGCACCGAAGGCAGAGCCTTGTCGCATTGCACCACAAGCTGCGTGTCGCCCACGCCGCTGCTCATGATGACGCTGGGCTTGATGCCCTTGGCCACCAGATAGGACTTGATCGAACGCGCGCGGGCTTCCGACAGTTTCTGATTGGCGGCAGCGCGACCGGTGGAGTCGGCATGACCCACGATCTTGATCTGCTCGATTTCCCCCATGCCCTTCAGCTTGGCGACCACTTCGTCGAGCTTGGCCTTGCCATCCTTGGACAGATCCTTGATACCCGACTTGCCCGACTGGAACAGCGCATCGCCGGCCAGGATGACCTTGTTGGCGGCGGGAGCCGGAGTCGGCGCAGGCGCCGGAGCAGCAGCCGGAGCGGCAGCAGCTGCAGCCTTGGCCGGGGCGGGCGCCGGAGCGGCCGCTGTCGCGGCAGGGGTCGGGGCAGGAGCAGCGGCGGGTGCGGCCTTGGCGGGGGTGGGCGCAGGTACTGCGGCGGGTTTCACCTCGGCCGGCTTCGCCGCTTCCGCGGGCTTGACGGCCGGAGCCGCGGCTGCAGCAGCCGGAGCGGCTGCCTTGGCCGGAGCGGGAGCGGGCATCGTATAGGGCGTCGGAACCGGCAAGGGGGCGGGCGTCGCCGGCACGGAGAAGCTCGGCACACCAATATTGGGCAGGGCCGGCAAAGGCAGGCTGTTCAGGCCGGGGATGAAGCCGGACAGATTGCCGAGCATGGCCACCGGATCCCACATGGAGAAACTGCCGGCGCCCTGGACCGGGGCGGACGGTGCCCAGGTCAGCCAGCTGCTGGTGCCCTGGCCATAGGAATAGGGGTTGACGATGGCGCCAGCCATGCCGGTGTAGAGCGCCGGATTGGCGACATTGCCCATCAGGCTCCAGGCACGCGGATCCATGGGCGACATTCCCCAGCGGATATAGGTGTTCGGGTTCACGGTGTTGAGCATCAGGTTCCACAGCTTGGGATCCGCCGGCACCATGGCCCAGCGCATCAGCTTGCCTGGGTCGGAAAGCTGGGTCAGCAGGGCGATGTAGAAGTTGGGATCCAGGCCGGCCGCGCTCCAGTTCATCAGGATCGCCGGATCGGCGAACTGCACCAGGTTACGCACGGCATCCGGATGCGCCATGCTGTTCATCATGTTGAGCCAGCCACCGGGGTCCATCATGCCGTTCATCATGGCGATGTAGAAACCAGGCTCGGTGACGGCGTGCGTCCAGGGCACGAATACGCGGGGATCCTTGAACGCGGACAGGTTGCGGGTGAAGTCCGTCATCCGCGCCAGCCACTCCTCGGGAGTCTGCGGCGTGGCCTTCTTCGCGGCCTCGGCGGCGGCGGCCTGGCCGGCGAAGGTGGGGATTTCCGTGGTGCCCATGGCAGCGTGGGCAGGCACGGCGGCGAAAGCCAGCGCCAGGGTGAGGAGCTTCAGTTTCATGATGGTCCCTTTCGTTGAAAGCCCAATGAAAACAGGAATATGAGAAAACGGTGAAATTCTAGACTTGGCCAGGGGGGCGGTAAACCTCGAAGCCGATTATCGGCGGATTCGCGCAGGCTATGTTGCACGTCGGCAGGTAAAAAAAACGGGCCGGGGAGGACCCCGGCCCGCGTTCCCTTGACAGGGAAGGATCAGACGATCAGCGGCACGATCAGCAGCGCGACGATGTTGATGATCTTGATCAGCGGGTTGACGGCGGGACCGGCGGTGTCCTTGTAGGGATCGCCGACGGTGTCGCCGGTCACCGCGGCCTTGTGGGCTTCGCTGCCCTTGCCGCCGTGGTTGCCTTCCTCGATGTACTTCTTGGCGTTGTCCCAGGCACCGCCGCCGGTGGTCATCGAGATGGCGACGAAGATGCCGGTGACGATGGTGCCGAGCAGCACGCCGCCCAGCGCCTGAGGGCCGAGGATGACGCCGACCAGCACCGGTACCAGCACCGGCAGCAGCGACGGGATCATCATTTCCTTGATCGCGGCCTTGGTCAGCATGTCGACGCAGGTGCCGTATTCCGGCTTGGCCGTGCCTTCCATGATGCCGGGGATCTCGCGGAACTGGCGGCGCACTTCCACCACCACGCTACCGGCGGCGCGGCCAACGGCCTCCATGGCCATGGCGCCGAACAGGTAGGGCACCATGCCGCCGATGAACAGGCCGATGATGACCATGTGGTTGGAAAGGTCGAAGTCCATGCTCATGCCCATCTTGGCTTCCAGGGCGTGCGTGTAGTCGGCGAACAGCACCAGCGCGGCGAGGCCGGCGGAGCCGATGGCGTAGCCCTTGGTCACCGCCTTGGTGGTGTTGCCGACCGCGTCGAGCGGATCGGTGATGTTGCGGATCTCGTCGGGCAGTTCCGCCATTTCGGCGATGCCGCCGGCGTTGTCGGTCACCGGGCCGTAGGCGTCCAGGGCGACGATGATGCCGGTCATCGACAGCATGGAGGTGGCGGCGATGGCGATGCCGTACAGACCGCCGAGGTCGTAGGCGGCCCAGATCGACAGACACACCGCCAGCACCGGCAGCGCGGTGGACCTCATCGACACGCCGAGGCCGGCGATGATGTTGGTGCCGTGACCGGTGGTGGAGGCCTCGGCGATGTGGCGTACCGGGCTGAACTCGGTGGCGGTGTAGTACTCGGTGATCCACACCATGGCGGCGGTGAGGCCGAGACCGATGAGCGCAGCCAGATAGAGGTTCATGGCGGACACTGGCGCGTCCATGTCGGACACGGTGATGCCCTCGGGGAACATCATCGCGGTGATCGGGTAGAAGGCCACCAGGGCGATCGCGCCGGCGACGGCGAGGCCGCGGTAGAGCGCGTTCATGATCTTGCCGCCTTCACGCGCCTTGACGAAGAACGAGCCGATGATGGAGGCGATGATGGAGACGCCGCCCAGCACCAGCGGGTAGATCACCGCCGCGGCGGTACCGGTGCCGCTCACCATCAGGCTGCCGAGCAGCATGGTGGCGATGATGGTGACGGCGTAGGTCTCGAACAGGTCGGCGGCCATGCCGGCGCAGTCGCCGACGTTGTCGCCGACGTTGTCGGCGATCACCGCCGGGTTGCGCGGGTCGTCCTCGGGAATGCCGGCCTCGACCTTGCCCACCAGGTCGGCGCCGACGTCGGCGCCCTTGGTGAAGATGCCGCCACCGAGTCGCGCGAAGATGGAGATCAGCGAGCCGCCGAAGCCCAGGCCGACGAGGGCGTGGATGGCGTCGTCGACCGACACGCCCATGGCGGTGAGCACGGCGTAGTAGCCGGCCACGCCGAGCAGGCCCAGGCCGACCACCAGCAGACCGGTGATGGCGCCGCTCTTGAAGGCGACGTTGAGCGCGGCGTTGAGGCCCTGGTGGGCGGCCTGCGCGGTACGGATGTTGGCCCGCACCGAGACGTTCATGCCGATGAAGCCGGCGGCGCCGGACAGGATCGCGCCGAGGGCGAAGCCGATGGCGGTGGGCGCGGACAGGAAGATCCACAACAGCACGAACAGCACCCCGCCGACCACGCTGATGGTGGTGTACTGGCGCTTCAGGTAGGCCTGCGCGCCTTCCTGCACGGCGGCGGCGATCTCGCGCATGCGGTCGTTGCCGGTAGGCAGACCGTTGATCCATTTGATCGACATGACCCCGTATACCAGGGCCAGTGCCGCCGCCACGAGGGCGAACATCAGTCCTTCATTCATCGCTTCATCTCCTAGAACATGCACAAAAAACATCGCACCGCACGGACTCCTCCATCCATGCGACCAGTCTTGCCGCCCGGCTGACGCCGGGTCTGAATTCGCATTCCGCCGCTACTGCTCGCGACCGAGCGCCAGGCCGCCCGCGAAGCGCGTACCCGGCGCAAAACCGAAAATCTCGTCCAGACGCAATTCCCGGATCAGACCGTCCACCGCCACTTGGCCGTGCTCACGCTGCACCTCGGAGAGGATCAGCTTGGCCGAATTGGCGTTGTAGAAACCGCCAAAATCGGCCTGCACCTTGAGCAGCTGGCGGGCGCGGTCCAGGGTCACGGACGCCTCGACATCAACAAGCCATCATAACCAAAGGCGCCGGTGGCGCCCTTGATCTCGGTTAAAGCTTGAACTCCGGCAGCTTCTTCGCCACCGGCTTGTTCTTCAGGGTGACGTACACCGGCAGGCCGTTTTCGTACTTCGGGTAGTCCTCGCCCTGGATCAGGCCGGAGAGGTACTTGCGGCACTTGTCGGTGATGCCGTAGCCATCCTTGCTGATGAAGTCGCGCGGCATGAACTTCTCCACGTTGGCGACATCCTTCAACTCGGCGTGGCCGATCTTGTACTTGTAGGGCACGTCGGACAGGCGCACCACGGTGGGCATGACGGAGTTCTTGCCCTTCACCGCCAGTTCCACGGCGGCCTTGCCCAGCTCGTAGGCCTGCTTCACGTCGGTCTTGGAGGCGATGTGGCGGGCAGCCCGCTGCAGGTAGTCGGCCACGGCCCAGTGGAACTTGTAGCCGTGCGCTTCCTTGATCATGTTGGCCACCACGGGGGCGGCGCCGCCCAGTTGGGCGTGACCGAAGGCGTCGCGGGTGCCCTGCTCGGCCAGGAACTTGCCGTCCGGGTAATGGCACCCCTCGGAGACCACCACGGTGCAGAAGCCGTGCTCTTCCACCTTGGCCTTCACGGCGGCGAGGAACTTCTTCTGGTCGAACTCGATTTCCGGGAACAGGATCACCACGGGGATGCCCTGGTCGGCGACCAGACCGCCGGCGGCGGCGATCCAGCCGGCGTGGCGACCCATCACTTCCACCACGAAGATCTTGGTGGAGGTCTTGGCCATGGAGCGCACGTCGAAGGAGGCTTCCAGGGTGGACACGGCGATGTACTTGGCGACCGAACCGAAGCCGGGGCAGCAGTCGGTGATGGGCAGGTCGTTGTCCACGGTCTTGGGCACGTGGATGGCCTGGATGGGATAGCCCATGGCTTCGGAAAGCTGGGAGACCTTGAAGCAGGTGTCGGCCGAGTCGCCGCCGCCGTTGTAGAAGAAGTAGCCGATGTTGTGGGCCTTGAAGACTTCGATCAGGCGCTCGTACTCGCGCTTGTTGGCTTCCAGACTCTTCAGCTTGAAGCGGCAGGAGCCGAAGGCGCCGGAGGGCGTGGAACGCAGGGCGGCGATGGCTTCGTCGCTTTCCTTGCTGGTGTCGATGAGGTCTTCGGTGAGGGCGCCGATGATGCCGTTGCGGCCGGCGTAGACCTTGCCGATGACGTCGCCGTGCTTGCGCGCGGTCTCGATGACGCCGCAGGCGGAAGCGTTGATGACGGCGGTGACGCCGCCGGACTGGGCGTAGAACGCGTTCTTTTTCCTGGCCATGTTTTCTCTCCTTCAGTTGCCGTCATTCCCGCGAAAGCGGGAATCCAAGGGCAAGGCCGAAGTCTTCGCCGACCCTATTTCTGGATTCCCGCCTAAGCGGGAATGACGAATTCCATAACGAACATGGCGCGGTCGCCCGCGCCATTGCCAATTTCTTACCGGATACCAGTCTCGCCCCTGCGTCGCTGGTCCTCGTCTTCCTGGGCCTTGAGCAGGGTAATGACGCAATCGCCCAGGTTGTCGTACTCCTCGACGCCGGTGCCGAAGCGTTCCTTGACCGAGTAGTAGAACATGGCGCGATAAGCGGCCTGGCCGGTGCGTGAAATGACGAAGGCGCAATCCCCGACGATCCAGAACAGCGCGGGGCATGTGGTGAGTTCCCGGTCACCCGGAGAAAGCCGGACTTCGGTCTCGGCTTCCTTGATCTCCGTACGCTCGGCCACCTCGGCGCCAAAGCGCTCCTTCAGGGTGGCCTGCACCAGCTTGAGGTCGGAGGCGGAAAAACCGGGAATGCCCATGCTTACTTCTTGACCGAATCCAGACCGGAGAACACCGCGCTGGTGATGCTGTCCACGGAACCGACACCGGACACCTTGATGTACTTGGGCGCGCCGGCTTCGCCGGTCTTGCCCCAGTCGCCGTAGAACTTCACCAGCGGCTCGGTCTGGGCGTGGTACACGTCCAGGCGCTTCTTCACGGTTTCTTCCTGGTCGTCGTCACGCTGGATCAGATCCTCGCCGGTGACGTCGTCCTTGCCCGCCACCTTGGGGGGATTGAACACCACGTGATAGGTGCGGCCGGAAGCCACGTGCACGCGGCGGCCGGACATGCGCTTGATGATCTCGGCGTCGGGCACGTCGATCTCGACGACGGCGTCGATGGGCACGCCGGCGGCCTTCATCGCCTCGGCCTGGGGAATGGTGCGCGGGAAGCCGTCGAACAGGTAGCCGGCCTTGCAGTCGTCCTGGGTCAGGCGCTCCTTGACCATGCCGATGATGATGTCGTCCGACACCAGACCACCGGCGTCCATGATCTTCTTGGCGGCGATGCCCAGCTCGGTGCCGGCCTTGACGTGGGCGCGCAGCATGTCGCCGGTGGAGATCTGCGGGATGCCGTAGCGCTCCTTGATGTAGTTGGCCTGGGTACCCTTGCCCGCGCCGGGGCCGCCGAGAAGAATCAGTCGCATGAAAACCTCGCAAAAAACAAGGCCCTGAGCGGGCCGATGGATGGAAAAGAGGGGGGTAAAACCCTGATTTTTTACGGGCTAAAGGGTAGTCAAGCCAACCCTTCGTGGACAGTCAATTTTTTCAATTCGGACATAAGCCGAGGTTATCAGCATCTTTGAAATTATTAATATCAACCTCGGCCACCCGGCCGCCGCCAAGCACGGGGGCCGGCGGTGGAGGTTCACTCATGCTTGCGGACCGGGCGCGGCCCGGCCCCGGGGGTCGCTCAATGGTGGCCGCGTCCGCCTCCGCGCTCGGCCGGCCGGCCCCGATCGACCAGGACCTGCAGCAGGGTTTGCATGACGTCCAGGCGCTTCTCCAGTTGCATCACGCGCTCGCGCAAGGCCTCGACCTCAGCGCCGGCATGGGAGTCGTGGGCCTCATCGGCCGCGCCGTGATCATGACCGCCGCCGCCGCCACCACCACCATGGTCGTGGCCGCCGCCACTCTTGCCCTGCTTGCATTTCTTGCATGACTTGCCGCCGGATTTCATGTCCTCCAGGCCTTTGCCGCCGGCCACCTTGGCCACGGGGGCAGCGTCGCTCTGGCCGTGCCGGTGGCCTTCATGCTCGGCCCAGGCGGGAACGGCGGCGAAGCCGGCCAAAGATAACGCCGCGATCAGTGTGCTCGCTTTCATGACAGTCTCCTCATCCTCTGGCGAGGAGCGGCTGGCGCTCCTCCGGACGAGCAATATGCTGCGGCGGCACGCCCGCCGTCAAACCGTCAAGGCCGGAACAGGGCGCGCACCCTTGCCAAGTCTTCCGGGGTATCGACTCCGGGGGCGCCGGGCTGGGCGCTTTCCACCACGATGATGCGGTACCCATGCCAGAGCGCGCGCAACTGCTCCAGGGCCTCGAACGTCTCGATGGCGGGCCGGCTCAGGCCGGGATACGCCTTGAGGAAACCGACGCGGTAGGCATACAGGCCGATGTGGCGGGCGAAGGGCAGGCCGTCCGGCAAGCTGTTGCCGGGGCCGGATGCCCAGGCATCGCGCGCCCAGGGGATGGGCGCGCGGGAGAAATACAGGGCATAGCCCTCCCTGTCCGTCACCACCTTGACCACGTTTGGGTTGAGCACCTCATGCGCGTCGTGGATCGGATGGCAAACGGTGGCCATGCTGGCGGCAGCGTGATCGAACAGGGCCTGGGCGGTGGCGTGGATCAGACCGGGATCGACCAGCGGCTCGTCGCCCTGGACGTTGACCACCACCGTGTCGTCGGCCCAGCCCAGCCGGGCAGCCACCTCGGCCAGGCGGTCGGTGCCGGAGGGACAGTCCGGCGAGGTCATGAGCGCGCGGAAGCCATGCGCCTCCACCGCCGCCCGCACCTCGTCATGATCGGTCGCCGCCCATACCTGCTCCGCGCCGCTGGCCGCGGCACGCTCCAGCACCCGCACCACCATCGGCTTGCCGGCGATGTCCGCGAGCGGCTTGCCAGGCAGGCGGGTGGAAGCGAAACGGGCGGGAACGACGGCGTGGAAGGCGGCCATGGACGCTCAGCGGCCGGCGTGCTGGCCGGTGAAGCGGCTGGGCGCCAGATGGGCGGCCAGGGCATGCGCCGCTGCGGCGACGCCCAGATACACCAGGGTCGAGGTCAGGAAGGCGGGGGCGTAATCGACGAAGGTCTGCGCGAACTGCGCCCAGTTGGGCTCGGCGACGCGGCCGCCGAACCAGTAGAAGGTGCCGTTGGAGAGCACGAAAGCGAGGCCGGTGGCGGCCAGCGCCACAGCCGCCATGGCGACGATGCCGCGTATTTCGCGGGCCATGCGGCCGCCCGCCCAGAGCGCCAGATGGGCGAGTTGCAGGGCGGCATAGGCGGGGGTCAGGCAATACCCGGAAACTCCCATCCAGCCCACGGCGGCGACGTCGATGGCGACCGCCGCCAGCAGGAGAACCGGCAGCCAGACGCGGGCCAGATAGAAGCCGGCGAGGAAAAAGAGGGCCCAGGAGGCGTCCGGCAGATGCAGCGCGTCGCCGAAGTGGTGGAAGCGGGTGGCCAGCATGACCACGAGCAGGGATAGGCCGATCAGAGTCGAGACACGGCGGTGACCGTCGAAAGTGGTGTCGTGCATGATGAATCTCCAGGGAGAACGCCCCGAGCCGGGCATGGGGCGAGTTTATCCGCTTTTCAGAATATCGCCTTCAGTCCGAGGCGCCAGTTGCGGGTGAAATTGACCGGATAGATCGCGTCGTCGCGAATCCACAGGCCGTTGGCTTCGCCGAACAGGTTTTCCACGCTGGCGAGGATCTCGATGTTTTCCATGCGGTAACGCACGGCGAAGTCCGTGGAGCGGTAAGCCGCCTGTCTCTGGGCGAAAATATTGGCGAAATCATCGGCGGCGTAGGCCCCGCTCCTCCATGTATGCGCGAGATTCAGACTCCAGGCCGCGGCGGGTTGCCAGTTGAGTCCCACGCTCACGCCGTGGCGCGGCACTCCGGGAAGATCCGCGCCCGCGTAGCCGGGCTCGCGGTCGATGACCGCCTTGGTGTAGGTGTAGTTGAGGCTGGCGGCCAGGTTTGCGCCGACGCGCCAGGTATCCTGCAGTTCCACCCCGTACTTGTGGGTCTTGTCCAGATTGGTGCTTACAAAGGTTACCGGGTTGAAATAGATCTCGTCGTCCAGGTCGGCGCGGAATACCGTCAGCTTGAGCCGGTTTCCGGGTGTGACATGGTTCAGACCGGCGCTAAGGGTGCGGCTTTTCGTGGGCGTGATGAAACCGTTGAATCCCCCGCCGAAGTTGAAGAAGCGGTCGATGTCCGGCGCCTGGAACGCGCGGTCGTAGTTGGCGAACAGGCTCAGTGTGGCGTCCACGGCATGGTTCACCCCCACGTCCCAGGCCGTGAGCCGGTGCCCATCCTGATTGGCGCCGCCCGCGGTGGGTGTGTAGGCGTAGTCCACCTTCTCCCGCCGCGCCCCCCCAGCAAGAGTGATGCTCCCCAGCCGGTAGCCCGCCTGGGCGTAGACGCCACTGTTCTTCTTGCGGGTATCGTTATCTGCGAAGCCGTTGCGGCTGATGCGCACGCCATCGAAACGCTGCCATCCGACGCTCAGGTCAATCGCGGGGCCGCGATATTGCAGCCCCAGATCGTCACTCTCGTACTCATACTCGGCCTTGAACGGAAACGGGGCCAGATAGTGGGACAGCTTGTCCTCGCGGGCATGCGCCAGGCTCACGCGCCAGCCGGGGGCGAGTTCCAGATCCCCGCGCAGGCGCCACAAGTCGGACTCGATCTTCTGATGGTTGTAGGTGTTGCCGCTATTTTGCGCGGGATCGTCCTTGAACTCGGCCAGCGTGAGCGGTCCCGGATAACGGGTATCGATGCGTGCCCCGGTCATATCCAGGCCGATGCGCAGGGCATCGACCGGCTTCACCTCCAGCGCGCCTCGCCATGAGCGGAGGGTGGCAGCATCCCGATGGCCGCTGACGTCCCGATCAGCATATCCATCCACATGGTCGCGGACTGCGCTGACGCCAAGCATCACCCGCTCCCCGCGCAGGCCCGCCGCGGCCGTAGCCGCACGCGCGCCATGATTGCCCAGGCTGCCGCTCACGCTCACGCCCTGTTGAGCGCGCGTGTGGATCTGGATGCTGCCCGCCGTGGCGCCATCGCCGAACATCACCCCGCCACTGCCCTTGGTGATTTCGATGCGCTCGATGTCGGCCAGCGGAATCATGCTGATGAGTTGTGGCATGCCATCAATATTGTTGAGGCGCAGGCCATCGACGCTCACCACGATGTTTTGACCGCCGATGGCGATGCCATAGCCACGCATGTCGAGCAGCGGCGTGAAGCGGTTGCCATAACTCGGCAGGACGTGTACGGAGGTTTGTCGTGACAGGTAGTCATACAGGGTCGCGGCGCCGGACTGCTCGATCCGCGAGCGTGTGTGCACCTCGGATGCATAGGGGGCGGCAATATCCGGCGTTGCGATGCGCGTCGCGGTGACCACGATTTCGTCCAGGGTGGGGATGGAGTCCCGCGCGCCGGCGGGTGTAATGCACAGGCCGGCGCACAGCGCGGCCAGGGTCTTGCTAGACATGGAGAGCGTCCTTTTTTCGTTCCCAGCGTCCCCGCGGGGAGTGCTCGCAAAGCGGGCCGAAAAAGGTGACAAGACCGAGTTCG
>VGVT01000041.1 GCA_016873935.1 Betaproteobacteria bacterium
CCGTTCGGTCAGCGCCCTGAAGGGGCCGAGCCGGCCGGTGATCCACGAGAACGATCGCGCCCGCGTGCTGGCCGCCCTGGAGGCGGTGGACGCGGTGCTGCTGTTCGACGAGGACACGCCCATCGAGCTGATCCGCGCGCTGCGCCCGGACGTTCTGGTGAAGGGCAGCGACTACACCGAGGAACAAGTGGTGGGGGCGGAGGACGTGAAGAGCTGGGGCGGCCGCGTCGCCCTCATCGATTTCCTGCCGGGGCGCAGTTCCACCACCATCCTCAACCGCATCGCGGGCGAATGAACGGACATGACTTTGACTAGACGCCCAGAAGCATGAAAGTCATGTCCGTTTCCCTCACCCCCAGCCCCTCTCCCGCCTGCGGTAGAGGGGAGCTTCGAGAGTCGCCGGGGCGACTTTCACGTTAAAAGGACGCAACGTGGCCCTGACCATACTCGGACTGTCCGGCGCCGTCGGGCACGACCCTTCCGCCGCGCTCTACATCGACGGCAAGCTGGTGGCCGCGGCTGAGGAGGAGCGCTTCGTGCGCGACAAGCACGCGAAGAACCGCATGCCCTACGAGTCCGCCAAGTTCTGCCTGGAATACGCCGGCATCAAGCCCGCCGACGTCGACGCGGTGGCGATCCCCTACGCCCCCATCAGTCTGTTCGGCCCCGCGCGCTGGCATTACGCGCGGCGCTACTGGTACGCGCCGGACCGCTCGCTGGACGCCATCCTCATGGGCAACCGACGTTTCTACCGCTACCGCAAGCGCATCCAGTGGTGCCTGCAACAGTTGGGGTTCGACGTGGCCAGGACCGAGATCGTGCCGGTGGAGCACCACCTGGCGCACGCCTCCAGTTGCTATCACCTGTCCGGCTTCCGGGAAAAGACCGCCATCCTCGGCATCGACGGCAAGGGCGAGTACGCCACCACCTTCTTCGGCTACGGCGAGAACGGCCGCATCCACAAGATCAAGGAGTTCTACGACCCGGATTCCCTGGGCGGCCTGTATGGCGCCATCACCGAATACCTCGGCTTCGAGATGCTGGACGGGGAATACAAGGTCATGGGCATGGCGCCCTACGGCGACCCGCACAAGTACGACCTTTCGCGCCTGGCGAAATTCGAGAACGGCGAGCTCGTCATCGACACCGACTACGCCAACGTCATCGGCTTCCGCCGCTACAAGGAGAAGGGCAAGGGCTACTACTTTTCGCCCAAGCTGATCGAATGGCTGGGGCCGAAGCGCGAGGGCGACATCGCCGACGATCCCTACATCCACTACGCCGCCAGCATGCAGAAACTGTTCGAGGACCTGGCGCTGCAAATGATGGAGCACTACCTGGGCGACATCCTGCGCGAGACCGGCAAGCTCGCCTTCTCGGGCGGCGGCGCGCTGAACGTCAAGCTCAACCAGAAGATCATCGCCCGCCCGGAACTCAAGGAACTGTTCGTGCAGCCCGCCTCGGGCGACGCCGGCACCGCCATCGGCGCGGCTTCCTATGTTTCCGTGCAGCGCGGCGTGCCGGTGGAGAAGATGGAGCACGTCTATCTGGGGCCGCAGTACAGCAACGAGGACGTCATCGCCGCCTGCGCGCGGCACCCCGCCAACCCCCAGTGGCAGAAAATCGAGAACGGCGACGAGGAAGTGCCGCAACGCATCGCCCGCATCCTCGCCGACGGCCAGCCCGTGGCCTGGTTCCAGGGCCGCATGGAATTCGGCCCGCGCGCGCTGGGTGGGCGCTCCATCCTCGGCTGTCCGAGCGTTCCCGGTGTCGCCGACCGCATCAACGAGCAGATCAAGTTCCGCGAACGCTGGCGCCCCTTCTGCCCGAGCATGCTGGATAGCGTCGGCCCGCAGATGCTGCAATCCGAGCATCCCGCGCCCTACATGACCTTTACCTTCGAGGTGGCCGAGGCCTGGAAGACCCGCGTGCCCGAGGTGGTGCACGAGGACGGCACCGCCCGCGCCCAGGTGCTCAGGCGAGAGTTCAACCCGCGCTACTATGACCTCATGCTGGAACTGGAAAAGCTCACCGGCAACGGCGTGGTGCTCAACACCTCGCTTAACAGGCGGGGAGAGCCGATGATCTGCTCGCCGACGGATGCGCTGAACATGTTCTTCGGGTCGGATCTGCGGGTTCTGGTGATGGAGGACATCCTGGTGTCGAAGCCGGATGTGGCGTGAGGCCGGCGGCGGGCCGCGCATGAGACACAACCTGCATATCGTCGGCTGTCCGCGTAGCGGCACCACCCTGCTGGCCGAGATGTTGACCACCTGCTACGAGGTGGATGGATCGAGTGAACACGAGGAGAGCCTGTTCAAGCTCGAACCTCATGCCGAGGGCCTTTACGTTTCCAAGAAGCCCAACGACATTCTCTGGCTGGACCGTGTTCTCCCTCTCGACGAGAGGCTGCACGTGATCGCCATGGTGCGGGATCCGCGCGCGGTGGTGTGCAGCATCCATGCCGGCCACCCCGGCATGTACTTCTGCAACTATCCGGTCTGGAAGCGGGCCGAGAAAGCGCTGCGCCGCATCCGCGGCCATCCCCGTGTGCGCGTGGTCGCCTACGAGGACCTGGTGTCCAGGCCGGACGACATCCAGCGGGAGATCGAGCAGGCTTTTCCGTTCCTGCGACGCAAGCACGCGTTCAGCGAGTTTCACCTGCACGCCCATTCAAGCCAGAAGTCGATCAACGCGCTGGGCGGCGTGCGGGCGGTAGATCAGGCGCGCACCCAGGGCTGGCGCGCGCATCTTCCGCGTCTGAAACAGCAGATCGTCCGTCATCCCGGCATGCGCGCGGACCTGGTGCATTACGGCTATGAGGCCGACGATGCCTGGCTGTCGATCCTCGATGGCGTTCAGCCGCGCGATTTCCCGTGCCGCTATCGCGATCGCGGCGAATGGCTCAAGTACCTGGAACAGGGATTGCGCTACCGCGGCAAGATCAAGCGCTATCTCAGGCGGCGGGGCTTGCATCCGGCATGAGGGAGTGGCTGTTTCTCGCCTTGGCGAATGGGCTTCCGCGCCTGGCGGTGAGCGACAGAGTCCGCTGGATCCTCTATCGCATGGCCGGCATGCGCATCCTTGGACGCTGCACCATCTACGGTCCCTTGACCATCCGGCCCTTGGGCGGCGCCAGGAATATCACCATCGGCGCGAAGACCTTCCTGAACACGGAAATCCGCTTCGGTTCCAGAGGGGCGGTCACGATCGGCCGGCGCTGCCGCATCGGTCCGCGGGTCTGCTTCGAAACCGCCGGGCACGGCACGCATGTGGGCGCGGATGGCCGCCGCGGATCCTCGGCTCATCCCATCGCGGTGGGGGACAACGTCTGGATCGGTTGTGGCGCGATCATCACCGGCGGCGTCAGCATCGGCGAGAACGCGGTGGTGGCGGCCGGCGCCGTGGTGGTTCGGGATGTGCCTCCCGGGGCGGTGGTGGGTGGTGTCCCCGCCCGTCTCATCAAGCGCGAGGATGCGCCGCGCGATGGAGACTGAGCCGCTCAGCGGGACTCACGACCAAGCGGAGCACGCAATACAGCCGCCAGCAGCGATCGCGTCGTTTCGGAGCCCAGCCGGCTGAGATGGCCGCCGTCCCGGTACAACGGTCGTTTGCCCACTTCGGTGCGGCAGTGGGTGTCGTCGCAAAACACCGGCTCCAGGTCGACGATGTTGAAATCCTGTCTTTCCGACAGGGCGCCAAGGTAGGCATGGACGGGGCGCATCCTTTCCTGGTGCGCGGGCAGCGGGATGCGCGGGTCGATCGGGTGGTCGAAATAATGGGCGCGGGCCAGCACCGAAGGCACATCGAATGGGCTGTTCGGGATGGGCAGCACGATGCTGACACGCAAGCCTTGGCTGTTCAGCCATGCAAGAGTTTTTTCCAATCCTTCGCGGAACGGAAGTCCTGGCGTGTAATCCCCGCCCTGGCCATCGTCCTCCGAAGAGGCTAGGTAGCGAGGCCAGTTCCCCGCCAGGATGACGTGCCGCACGCTCGGATGGGCATGGATGTAGTCCGCCACCGCGGCGTTGAACTCGCGACAGACGACCTTGGATGCGCGGTAATTGCGGACGCCCAAGGCGGGTGGGCAGAGGGAGCGCCCGAAGAAGCGTCCCGTCGCGCCGATTTCGCTGGCCGCGAGATCGGCCCCATGCGCCAGGGACAAGGCGTAGGAATCTCCCCACAGAACGAACTCCGGATCGCCCGTCCCCCCGAGGGCGCATTCCTCGTGGGCGCTTTTCTTATCAACGGTGGGTAAGCCAAAGCAGGCAGACCGATACGGCATCTTCTCCTTGGCGACGCCGGCTATGGCGGCGATCTCGTCCGGCAAGCGCGATGGAATGCCCTTGCTGACGATGCCTGGCAGCGACAGCAAGAGCAGCAGCATCGACACACCCGCTGCGACCGGGAACACCTTGATGCCGATGCGCGGGCCGCGGCGCCGGAAGGGCGCTTCCACATAGCGCCACGAGGCCCATGCGACTCCGGTCGAGATCAGAAAGACGATGCCGAGCTGAACGGGCGTCAGCGGCTCAATCAGGTAATAACGAAAGAACACATAGATCGGCCAATGCCAGAGATAAAGCGAATAGGAGATGAGGCCGAAGAAAACCATGGGCTTGCACGATAGCCAGCGCCCGGCGAGGGCGTCACCCCCCATGCCCGCGTGGATGATCAGCGCGGCTCCCAGCACGGCGGGCAGCGCGGTGACTCCGGGGAAAGACGAGTCCTTGTCGAGCAGCACCAGGCTGAGGAGCACCAGTGTCAGGCCGATGATGGAAGCCGCGTCGCGAACCGATTGCCTTGTGCTCGCGGGGATCAGCCCCGTCGCCAGCAGGGCGCCGGCGAGAAATTCCCAGGCACGCAGATGAACCAGATAGAACGCGGACTCCGGCTGGGTGCCGAGGGTCCGCTGGGCCGCATACAGCGACAGCAGGAACAGGCCGCACAAGACCCAGTTCAGATGGCGTGAGGCGTAACGTGCGAGGAGAATCAGCAGGGGAGGGAACAGGATGTAAAACTGTTCCTCGACCGAAAGCGACCAAGTATGCAGCAAGGGTATGTTCTCGACCGGGTCGCCGAAATAGTCCGTTTTCTTCCAGAAGTACAGGTTCGCCAGAAACAGCGTGGTGGCGGCGAGCGCCTCGGAATATCCACGGAAATCGGTGGGCATGAGCAGGAACCAGGCCACCACGCCACAGATGCCCATCATCAGGGTGAGGGCCGGCAGCAATCTTCTGATGCGTCGCTCGAAGAATCCGGCATAGGAGAAGCGGTGTTCCCTGATTTCGGCATGGATGATGCCGGTGATGAGGAACCCGGAAATCACGAAAAAGATGTCGACGCCGACGAAGCCGCCTGAAAGCCGGGGCGTTTCAAGGTGAAAAAGAACGACGGGCAATATGGCCAATGCGCGCAGGCCATCGATGTCTTTCCGGTATTGATACAATTCAGCCATAAATTACGCAGAAAAAATGACCAGGGCATTCCATGTCAAGTCGATACCTGGCAGCAAGCAAGGTGTCCAGGTTTCTGGCAGCTGATCGGCTAGTGGATGTCAGATAACTGAAATGATGATCATGAATACACGGCTATACAGACTTATCTCCACCAGCACGGTACCCATCGCTGCAACCTTTGTTGCCAGCCTATTACTTTCGGCGCTTGCGCAGTGGAACACTACCATCAACCGTGATGGCATGCTCTACGTTGTCACCGCACAGGTCTTTCTGGACGAGGGATTCAGCGCTGCGCTAGCGCATTTTTCCTGGCCCTTCATGTCCATTGCCATCGCGGTTTTCTCTTGGCTGACTGGGCTCGATCTTGAGACCTCGGGTTACCTGCTAAATGCGTTTTTCATGGCTGGGGCATGCGCATTGATGGTGGCTTGCGTCATCAGGCAAGCGCCGGGCATGGGCTGGTTGAGTTTTCTCGCTGTCCTGACTGTGCCCGGGGTGAACGAATACAGGAACGAGCTGCTACGCGAGTTCGGCTGCTGGTTCTTCATTATGCTGGCTTTTTGGCTGGCTTTGCGCTGGGAGCAGCGTCCAAGCTGGCTTGGTGCGCTCCCCATACAGCTTGCTTTGATTGTCGCTGCGCTGTTTAGGCCGGAAGCCCTGACTCTCTTCGCTGCCTTGATTGCCTGGCAAATTTCCTCTGCACCCAGGGAGGCGCGCTGGTCAAGAAGCACGATGCTTGGGGCATTGCCGGTCATCGCGGGTGTTCTGCTGCTGGGCCAGTATCTCTCTGGTAATTTGGGATCCGGACGCCTTGCCGGAGAATTCAGCCGTCTGAGTATCGAACGCTTCGATGCAAAGGCTCAAGTATTGGCTGGAGAATTGATCGTACACGCTCGAGAAAATGCCCACGCAATTCTTCTGCTCGGTTCGCTTTCGCTGATTCCTCTGAAACTGGTGTCGAAGTTCGGAATTCTGCTGATGCCGATGGCATTTCTCCTGACTAAATCTCATTTTCGGAATACTCATCGGGCTTTTCCCTTGTTCTCGTGGGCGATAATCATTCACCTCATGGTCCTTGTGGTATATGTGACTGACATGCATTTCTTGGCCGGACGCTATGTCGGACCGGTCTTGTTGTTTTCTGTGCCTTTTATCACTGCTGGGCTTGCGCTTACCTTAGATAGATGGCCAAGTTGGCGCTGGGTGGTCGTTGGCATGAGCATCCTCCTTGCCTTGGCCAATGTCATATCCACCAGTCCTAGTAAGGTGCATTTCGTGGAGGCCGGGCAATGGTTGGCAACACATACTCATGCATCAAACAGCGTTTACATCGACAGCGAGCGCACGGCATATCACGCCGGTTGGCTAAGGAAAACCGTGGCGGAACGGAACCATCGTGACAA
The DNA here is from genome assembly GCA_016873935.1 of Betaproteobacteria bacterium. Lineage (GTDB taxonomy): Bacteria > Pseudomonadota > Gammaproteobacteria > Burkholderiales > Thiobacillaceae > PFJX01. The sequence continues at coordinate 6,863 of VGVT01000041.1, forward strand.
CATCCTGCGGGCTGTCGATGCAGGCAGCCATGAACTTTACGTGCTCGAGTTGTCTCGTAAGGATCCCCAGGATGAGGCCTGGATGGAAGTGGCTGGGCTTCGCGTGATCCAACGCTTTGGTATCCGTGGAAAAGACGAGGTGCTTATAGCTGTGCCAGTCGGAACACCCTCACCAGGCTAGCACTTGGAGGAATCCCCAAGCTCACGCGGTGAAAGCGCCGGTTGGCATGCAAGCGAAGAGCGCAACACACTGTTCGTCGGCCAGTTCTCCAGGAATCGCTGGATGTCGCGCCGCCAGGCGCTTTCGAATCCAGCCTCGCTTGCATGTTGACGCATCGCGTCGAGATCGATCAGGGCGACCTCGTTCTGATGCCAGATCAAATTGGAGGCTTTCAGGTCGCCGTGACTGACGCGTGCCGAGGCCAAGCCGCGGAAAGTTCGCTGCAGTGCGCGCAGTTCGGCCTCTTCCGGCGCCGAGTTCGCGCGCCAATGCTGAAGCAGGTTCGGCCCTTGCACGTGATCCATGATCAGCCATGCCTTGCCGCGCAATGGACCGAGCCGCTTCTCGACGAGCGCCAGGGGGAGCGCGGCGGGAATTCCTAGCATGTGTAGCCGGTGTCCTTCACACCAAGAGTGCCAGGCGCGGCTGGGGCGCCAGAAGCGCGAAGCGGCATGGCCCAGGTTCTTGATGTTGTAGCGCTTGATGGCGAGGAGCCGGCCATCCAGTTCGACGCGTACCACCGTGCTGGTGTTGCCGGTCTTCAGGGGTGTGCCCTTGGCCATCCAGGCATCCGGATCAGCCAGGATGGGCGCCAGCCTTTCCGCCTCCTCCCGAACGACGGCGCTGAAGCGGGTCAGGCTTTTTTCCACCTTAAACTGGGTGCAGTCACGCACGCACTTGCGCAAGTAAAGGCGCAGGCGGCGTGCGCGAACGTTCCTCACCGCGACGGCTAGCGCATCGGTGTCCAGCGCGCAGGCTGGGTTGACCTGGCGATAAGCATCGATCAATTCGCCATGCCGTCCTTCCTCGCCGATGGGTAGTTGGGCCAGAAAGAGGGCCAGGTTGTCGCGTGCGGCGCCAACGTCCTTGCCATCCTGAATGCCGTCCCCGTCGATGAGGAACAGTTGCTCGCCCTGGCGCAGGAAATTGCGCAGATGCAGGTCGGTTTGCAGCAGGCCGCCGGCGTGCAAGCGACCCACCAGACGGGTGGCGGGCAGCAGCCAGTGGCGCAGGGTTTCCTCGTCGGTATCGAGGGTGCGCGCATTGTCCAGAAATCGTGTGACCAAGTAATGGCCGTCCCTGGCGAGCCGGCCGGCGGCCAGCAATGGAGGGGTGGGCAGGCCCGCATCATGCAGCGCGCGAATGCCGTCATGTTCGCGCTGCCAGTGCCGTTGGCTGGCTTGGGCGATGAACAGTTTGATCAGCACCCGCTCGCCGTCATGCACGCCCTCGCCCACCACACGTTTGCCGGGCAGGACACGCAGGCTGCGCAAAAAGATCAGTTCGCCACCGCCCTCCAAACGCAGGCGAAAAGGGCAGGGGGGCGTGCGACCGGCGGCGCGCAGTTCCGCCGTGGTGAGCAGGCGCGGTGGGTTCTCTTCCGTGCCGGCAATACGCGTGGCCAGCGGCTCGGGTGGCAGAGTGTGCGCGCTCATTCGCGGCCCTCGAAATAGCGCAGGACGTGACGTAATCGACGCTTGTCCGCTGCATCCAGCCGGGACTTGCCCACGTAGTCAAGGTAGAAGCGCATGCGCTGGGCGCGGCTGAGTTCGTATTTCGCCACTTTGTCGAGGCATGCCAAGTCCTTGATGATGCGATGCCACAGAATCGGCCCCCACCACACCTTCCCCAGCGGGCAGTCGATGAGATACAGGTGGGTGGCTCCATCCACCAGGAGATTGCGCCATTTCAGATCGTTGTGAGTGAAGTGGTGCGTGTGCAGTGTGCGGGTGATGCCGGCGAGTTGTCGCGAGACATGCGCCACCCAGTTGCGGTCGCGCAGGCGTGGATCTCTGGCGCTGGCGAACTGGGCGAGGTCGCGGGTGTCCGGGATTTCCTCGGTGACCAGCGCGCCGCGCGTGAAGCGGCCGAATCGACGTTCCTGGCCATGCGCCACCACCCGCGCTGTGGGGATGCCCCATTCGGTGAAGCGCAACAGGTTCCGCCATTCCGTCTCGACGCGTGAGGCGCCCAGCCAGGCCTGCAGGTGTTTGCCGGCGCGGTGGTAGCGCTTGACGTAGTAACTTTTGCCGTCGGCTTCGACGCGGATCACCACGCTCAGCGGCGAGGCGGTGATGTGCTCGCCCGAAAGTTCGAAGGTTTGTTCCAGACTGGCAAACAGTTCGGCTTCGGCGGCGGAGTGCGGGGTGTCCAGGGTCCAGGTGATCATGGTCGGGAAGGAGACGCGTACTTGCGCAGATAGCGTTCGCGCAGGCGCGCGGCTTCCCGGCGCAAATGACGCAGCAACGGGGTCTCGTCGCGCAGGGTGTCGCGCAGTGGGCGTAGGAAATACACGCGCAGGAAACGCAGGAGATCGCGCTGGGTCAGGCCGATATCGAGCGCGGAGAAATACAGCGCCGCCAGATCCTTGTCGCGCCAGCGTCGCGGGGTCGCCGCGCGCACTTGGGCGCGGTGCAGGTCGATCAGCGAGAGCGCGATGTTCTCCGGCGTCGGCGCGCGGTCCGTGTGCAAGAGAAAGTGGCAAATGTAGAAGTCGCGATGGTTCACGCCACCTTCGTGCATGCGTCGGGCTATGGTCGCCACCCGTTCGATCAGGGCGCGCTTGAAACTCGGCTCGGGTGGGTGCCGGGGCCAGTCGCGGCAATAGTCCTCCAGGCTTATGGTTGGCGCCAGTTCCTCGGTGACGATGAAGGAGTGCCGCGTTGCCGGATTGTAGCCGCGTTCTCCGAAAGCGACCGCCCGCATGGTGGCCACGCCCAGTCTTTCCAGGCGTTGGATCGCATGCCATTCGTTGCCGGCACCGAGCACCGGCAGCCGCAGAGAGAACAGGTTCTTGAGGATTTCGCGCCAGCCGATGCCGTGGTGGATCTTGACGAAGTAGGCCCGGCCGGCTATCTCGCTGCGGAAGGTGCGGCGGCGTTCCAGTTGGCGGAACACGGTGCCCTGCAGTTCCTCGACGGCGGCGAAGGGATCCAGGTCCCGCCAGAGACCATCGAACGGGGGGGCCAGGAAGAGTTTCATGAGCGGGTATCGAGAATGATGTCGGCGGCCCGTTCGTGCAGGCTGTAGAGGTCGGCGGTCTCGGCGAAGGCGAGCCCGTTGCGGCTCCAGGCGGCACGACTCCGCTCGTTGACGAGCATGTGGGCAAGCAGCGAGTCCAGGCGGGCCTGGTCGAAGGGGGAGATCAGCACCCGGCCGGCACCAGCCTCGTCGATGTAATGGGCGTAGCCGCAGACGTCGGTGGTCAGCACCGGCAATCCCGCCACCACCGCTTCCAGGAGCACCATACCGGCCGCCTCGCTGTAAGCCGGATGGATGAGCAGGTCGGCACCCAGCAGGAAGCGGGGGATGTCGTCGCGCCCCTTGAGGATGTCCACCCGCGTATCCAAGCCCAGTTCCCGGGTCTGGACGAGGAAAGGCCGGGGGTCGTCCTGGCCGATGGCGATCAGGCGGGTGCGTGCACGGAGCTCTCCAGGCAGGGAGGCCAGAGCACGCAGGCTGCGGTCCAGCCCTTTGGTCTTGAAGCCGGAGCCGATCTGCAGCAACAGCAGGTCATCCTCGCCCAGGCCGAACTCCCGTCGGAAGGCGGCGCGGATCTCGGCCGCGTTGGCCGGGGCCCGCCGGTCCCGGGCGATGCCCGGGGGCAGCAGGTGGAAACGGTTTTCCGGGGTGCCGTAGTGCTTCACGAACAGGGGTTGCTGTTCGCGGGAGATCAGCAATATCCGGGTCCGGCTCTCGACCCCGAACACCGCCCGCTCGAAGGCGGCGAAATGGCGGTAGCGCCGCGTCAGCCGATAGGCGCGGCCGCGCAGGGTGCGCGCCTTCTCCTCGAAGCAGGGATCGGCGGCGAAGTAGACGTCGAGCCCGGGCATCTTGTTGAAGCCCACTACCCGATCTGTCGGGCGCCGCCTCAGGTCGTCCCGTATCCAAGCTACGAATTTCTCGTAGCGGCCGGGATTGGTCATGGCGCGGACCGGCACGACGATGACCTCAAAGCCGGGCGGGACTTCCCCTTCCCATTCCAGGGTGTAGACCCGGATGGTATGGCTGCGCTGCAGGCAGACCCGGGCGATGCGCAGGAAGTCCCGCTGCAGGCCGCCATAGGGGAAATATTTGTAGAGCGTGAACGTGAGACGCATGTCAGTCCGCCGCACCCTGGATGCCGGTCGGCAATGTGTCACCGTGGCCGCCTGCCAGGAGCCGGGCCCCGAATTCTTGCCAGACCCGCTCGGGCGGCAGGCGGGTGAAGCACAGTGGCTGCTCCCGCGCCAGGTCATGGGCCGCCCGTTCCTGGTCGGTGGGGCGATGGGCGCAGCGTTTCTTCAGGCAGGGGGCGCAGGGGAAATCGCTGGCCAGGTGTTCCTGGCGCGGACCCCAGGCGCCGGTGAAGCCTGGATGGGTGGGGCCGAACAGGGACAGGGTGGGCACGTCGAAGGCGGCGGCCAGGTGGCCGAGTCCCGTATCCACCGCCACGCAGGCCCGCGCGCCGGCCAGTTCCGCCGCCATCCCGGCCAGCGACAGGCGCTGCAGCACGCGGGCGTGGGCCAGGCCGGCAGCGATGCGTTCCGCCCGCGCCTGTTCCTCCGGGTTGCCCCAGGGCAGGCGCGTTTCCCAGCCGGCGGCGTCGGCCAGTTCCGCCAGGCCGCGCCAGTAGGATTCCGGCCAGTGCTTGGTGGGCCAGGTGGTGCCATGCAGGAACACCAGATAGGGGACGGCGGCGGGGGTGTCCGGCATGGGAATGCGGCGCCGGTCCAGGCCGTAGTCGCAGGGCGCGTCCGGCAAGGCATAGCCCAGGGCCAGGGCGAACAGTTCGCGCACACGTTCGACGGCGTGGCGTCCCCAGGCCACCCTGTGGCGATGGCGGTAGAACAGGCTGGCCAGGGGTTCCCGCGCCGAGTTGCGGTCGAGGCCGTGCACCGGACCTTGGCCGTAGCGGGTGAGCAGGGCACTTTTCAGCAGGCCCTGGGCGTCGATGACCGCGTCATAGGCCGTGTCCCCCACGGCCTCGGTGAATGCCCGCCATTCGCCGCCGCGCCAGGCTCGCAGCGGCTGCTTGCGCCAGCGCCGCAAGGCCACGGGGATCACCTTGTGCACGGCCGGGTGCCAGGCCGGAATTTCGGCGAAGGACTCCTCCACCACCCAGTCCAAGCGGAGGCCGGGTATGGCGCGCGCGGCATCGGTGACGGCCGGCAGGGCGTGGATCACGTCGCCCAGGGAGGAAGTCTTGACGAGCAGGACCCGCATCAGGCGGTTTCCCCCGCCGCCGCGCTTGCCGGCACGCCCAGGCCCGCCAGGGCGGCGAGCACCTGGTCCGGGCCGATGTCCGTCAGGCAGCGGGTATGGCCCAGAGGGCATTGCCGCTCGAAGCAGGGCGAGCACGACAGGCGCAGGTAGAGGATGGCCGCCCGCTCCGACAGGGGCGGGGTGTGGTCGGGCGTGGACGAGCCGAACAGGGCCACCAGCGGCTTGTCCAGCGCCGCCGCCACGTGCATCAGGCCGGAATCGTTGGTCACCGCGGCGTGGCTCGCGGCCAGCAGATCGACGGCGTCGGCGAGGGCGGTGGCGCCGCAGAGATTGAACACCCCGGCGCCGGCCAGCCGGCGGATTTCCTCGCCCGCCTCGGCATCCTTGGCGGAGCCCAGGACCCAGATTTGGTAGCCGTTCCCCGCCAGCGTCTGCGCCAGGGCGGCGTAATGCGCCAGGGGCCACTGTTTGGCCGGACCGTATTCGGCTCCCGGCATGAAGGCGATCGCCGGACGGTCGCCATCCAGGCCAAGCCGCGACAGCAGGCGCGCGGTGTTGCCGGCATCGGCGCGCAGGCGCGGGCGGGGTGACTCCTCCGGGACTGGCGCGCGCGGCGGCAGGCCGAGACTGACGAAGCGCTGCACGGTCATCGGCAAACGCGACTTGTCGAGGAGGCGCAGGTCGTTCAGCAGGCCGTAGCGCATCTCGCCGCGGAATCCGGTGCGCCGGGGAATGCCGGCAAAGCAGGGCACCAGCGCGGATTTGAGGGAATTCGGCAACAGGATGGCCTGGTCGTAGCCGGTCCGGGCCAGTTCCCGGCCCACCCTCCAGCGGGCGGCGAGGCCGAGTTCACCATGCCCCAGCGGCAGGGCGATGCCACGCCGCACCTCGGGCATGCGTTCGAGCAGGGGTAGCGACCAGGGCGGCGCCAACACATCGATTGCGCAGGGGCCGGCCGCCTTCAGGGTCATGAACAGGCTCTGCGCCATGACCATGTCGCCGACCCAGGATGGACCTGCCACCAGGATTTGCGTCATCGTGTTCGGCCGCGAGTTGTGTTGGGCGAAGGCATGGTGTTCTGGCAAAGGGCAGGCTTCAGTCGGGGCATGCCGCCGGGTGGGCATGCAAACATATCGGGGTGGAAATTGTAAGCCCAGTCGGCCTCGCGCCAGACCGGCGCGAAGTCGCGCGTACATGTCGCGAAAGCCATGTCAACTGGACGGATCGCAGTGATTTCCGGCACAATCGCCGCCAATTCCACCACCGGCATCCAGCGCATGGCTCGTGACCGCAAGCCGAAAAGCCCGCCGAAAGCCGCCGCCGACCAGGAGCCAGCCGTAGCCGCGGCGGACAGGCGGATTCTGGTCCTGCACGGCCCCAATCTCAACCTGTTGGGAACCCGCGAGCCGCAGCATTATGGCAGCCAGACCCTGGCGGAGATCGACGCCACCCTGAAGCAGCAGGGGGCCGCCGTCGGTGTTCAGGTGGAGTGTTTCCAGAGCAACGCCGAGCACGCGCTGGTGGAACGGATCCATGCGGCGCGGCGCGAGAACGTCGGTTTCATCATCATCAACCCCGCCGCCTTCACGCACACCAGCGTGGCCCTGCGCGACGCGCTGGCCGGGGTGGCGATTCCTTTCATCGAGGTGCATCTGTCGAATGTCCATGCCCGCGAAGCCTTCCGCCAGCATTCGTATTTCTCCGACAAGGCGGTCGGCGTGATTTCCGGGCTGGGCGCCATGGGCTACCTGTTCGCCCTGGGCTATGCCCTGCACGCATTGGAGGACTGAACACATGGATTTACGCAAGCTGAAGAAACTCATCGACCTGGTGCAGGAGTCCGGCATCGCCGAACTGGAGATCACCGAGGGTGAGGAAAAGGTCCGCATCACCAGCGTGGTGGCGGCGCCGCAGACCGTCTACGCGCAGGCGCCGATGCTGGCGCCGGCCATGCCAGCGGCGCCTGGTGCCGCGCCCGCGGTGGCCTCCGCGGCTGCCGCGGAGCCGGCCGAGCCGGAGGGGCACGTGGTCAAGTCGCCCATGGTGGGCACCTTCTACCGCTCGCCCTCGCCGGGTGCCAAGGCTTTCGTCGAGGTGGGCCAGACCGTCAAGGCCGGCGACACCCTGTGCATCATCGAGGCCATGAAACTCATGAACGAGATCGAGGCCGACGTGGCCGGCGTGGTCAAGGCCGTCCTCGTGGAGAGCGGCCAGCCGGTGGAATACGGCGAGCCGTTGTTCATCATCGGTTGACGCAGGGAAGGGGAGGGGGTGAAGGGGGAAGGGTAAAGGGTAAAGGGTAAAGGCGCACAGCCTACCCGCCCTTCTCCCTTCACCCTTCCCCCTTTACCCTTCCCCCTTCACTGGGGTTAATCCATGTTTGAAAAAATCCTCATCGCAAACAGAGGCGAAATCGCCCTCCGTATCCAGCGTGCCTGCCGCGAGATGGGCATCAAGACCGTGGCCGTGTATTCCGAGGCCGACGCCGAGGCCAAGTACGTGCGCCTGGCCGACGAGTCCGTGTGCATCGGCCCGCCGCCCTCGGCGAAAAGCTACCTGCATGTGCCCTCGATCATCGCCGCCGCCGAGGTGACCGATGCCGAGGCCATCCACCCGGGCTACGGCTTCCTCTCGGAGAACGCCGACTTCGCCGAGCGCGTCGAGAGTTCCGGCTTCGTGTTCATCGGTCCGCGTCCCGAGACCATCCGCCTGATGGGCGACAAGGTCTCGGCCAAGGATGCCATGAAGGCCTCCGGCGTGCCCTGCGTGCCCGGTTCCGACGGTGCCCTGGACGACAATCCCGATGAATGGATGCGCCTCGCCCGCGACATCGGCTACCCCATCATCATCAAGGCCGCCGGCGGCGGCGGCGGTCGCGGCATGCGCGTGGTGCACACCGAGGCCACCCTCATCCAGGCCGTGCAGATGACCCAGGCCGAGGCGGGTGCCGCCTTCGGCAATCCCGTGGTGTACATGGAGAAGTACCTGGGCAATCCGCGCCACATCGAGATCCAGGTGCTGTCGGACTCGCTCGGCAACGCCATCCACCTGGGCGAGCGCGACTGCTCCATGCAGCGCCGCCACCAGAAAGTGCTGGAGGAGGCGCCCGCCCCCGGCCTCGACAGCAAGCTGCGCAACAAGATCGGCGAACGCTGCGCCGAGGCCTGCCGCAAGATCGGCTACCGCGGCGCCGGTACCTTCGAGTTCCTGTTCGAGGACGGCGAGTTCTACTTCATCGAGATGAACACCCGCGTGCAGGTGGAGCATCCGGTCACCGAGCTGATCACCGGCGTCGACATCGTCCAGGAATCCATCCGCATCGCCGCCGGCCTGCCGCTGTCGAGGAAACAGAAGGACATCCACTTCAAGGGCCATGCCCTGGAATGCCGCATCAACGCCGAGGATCCGCGCAACTTCATGCCATCGCCCGGCCGCATCGTCCTCTATCACGCCCCCGGCGGGCCGGGCGTGCGCGTGGATTCGCACGTCTACCAGAACTATTACGTGCCGTCCCACTACGATTCCATGATCGGCAAGCTCATTACCTACGGCGCCACCCGTGAGCAGGCCATCGCCCGCATGCGCATCGCCCTGTCGGAAATGATCGTCGAGGGCATCAAGACCAACATCCCCCTGCATCAGGAACTGCTGGTGGACCAGGCCGTGCTGGAAGGCGGCGTCAGCATCCACTACCTGGAAAACAAGCTGGGGATGAATAAACATTAGGACTGAGTATCGAGTAGCGAGGACTGAGTCCAGACACTCGATACTCAGTCCTCAGTCCTCAGTCCTGACAATGCCCTGGCTCTCACTGAAACTTGCTGTCGATGGCGACCGCGCCGAGGCCCTGGCGGATGCCCTCATGGACGCGGGCGCCCTGTCGGTTTCCATCGAGGACCGGGACGCGGGCACCGACGCGGAAGCCCCCCAGTTCGGCGAACCCGGCCTCGACGATCCGAAGGCCTGGCAGCATAACTGGGTGGTGGCCCTGCTGGAGGGAGAGGCCGACGTGTCGGCCTTGCTGACCCGCCTGGCGCTGCCCGCCGACGTCGAACACGCCATCGAGACCGTGCCCGAACAGGACTGGGTGCGCCTGACCCAGTCCCAGTTCGAGCCCATCCGCGTCTCCGAGCGGCTGTGGATCGTGCCTTCCTGGCATGTTGCGCCGGACCCGACCGCCATCACCCTGGAACTGGATCCCGGCCTCGCCTTCGGCACCGGCAGCCACCCCACCACCCGGCTGTGCCTGCGCTGGCTGGAACAGCACCTGCGCGGCGGCGAATCCGTGCTCGATTACGGCTGCGGCTCCGGCATCCTGGCGATCGCGGCGAAGAAACTGGGCGCCGGCCGGGTGCTGGGCACCGACCTGGACGAGCAGGCCATCGTTGCTTCGCGCGACAATGCCCAACGCAACGCCTGCGCGGCGGAATTTTTCGCGCCCGGGGCGCTCCCAGCCGGAACGTACGACGTCCTCGTGGCCAACATCCTGACCAATCCCCTCAAGGCCCTCATGCCCCTGCTCGCCGGGCGCGTGCGCGCGGGCGGCCGCATCGCCCTGTCCGGCATCCTGGCGGAACAGGCGGGGGAAATCCTCGACCTCTATGGCCAGGCCTTCGACATCGCGCTCTGGGATTCTGAAGAGGGCTGGGTGTGCCTGGGCGGGGTCAAACGATGAGGGCCGGCGCCCCGCGCCGCCCACGCGCTCCGGTATAAGTCGGCCATGCAGACCACATGCCCGGAATGCCGCACCGTCTTCCTGGTCAGCCAGGATCAACTCGGCCTGCGTCGCGGCCTGGTGCGCTGCGGCAAGTGCAACGCGGTGTTCAATGCCTACGACACCCTGCTCGCGGAATTGCGCGAAGCGCCGGAATCGCCGGCGATTGCGGCGGCGCCGGCGCACGATGCGCTGGCCGATCCGGAGGCGGCCTGGGCGGCTTATGAGCCGCCCGCGCTGGCGGCGCAGCCGGATAGCGCGGAGGTGCGGACGCTGATGCCCGAAGAACCTGCCCCGGCCGAGACGGAAGCGGCCCTCGTGGCGGACGCGGCGGCACCGAGCGCGCAGGTGGAAGTGGAAGCTCCGCCGGCGGAGACGACGGATACCATCCTGCTGTCCGAACTGCCTCACCGCAAGCCGGCCGCTTCCCCGACGGGGCGCTGGAAAACCGCGCTGTTCGGCCTGCTGGGCGGCTTGCTCGTCCTGCTGCTGTTTGCGCAACTGGCCTATTTCCTGCGCGCGCCGCTGGTCGCCGCCTGGCCCGCGTCGCGGCCGGCGCTGGAAGGTGCCTGCCGCTTGCTCGGCTGCGACGTGCCGCTGCCCCGGCAACTGGGCCGGGAGGCCATCGCCGCCGCCAATCTGGAGCACGATCCGGAACAGAAATCGCGGGTGCGCCTTACCTTCCTGCTCGCCAACCGCAGCGGCCAGACCCAGGCCTGGCCGCATATCTCGCTGACCCTGACCGACGTGCGTGAGCAACCCGTGGCCATGAAGCTGTTTGCGCCCGCCAGCTATCTGCCCGCGCAGACGAAGATCGCCGCCGGCATGGCCAGCGGCGAGGAGAAAGAAGCCCGGCTGGAGCTCGACATCGGCAACCTGGCCGCCACCGGGTTCGCGCTGAGCCCTGTATATCCGTGAGGTTTGCCGGCGCGCGGGCCGCTCCGGTATAGTCCGTGCCGCCATCGTTCTCGCGGGAGAGCGCCGGATCAGCCGGCCGCCGAAGGCGCAACGCCACCCGCAACCGCTCAGGCAAAAGGACCGCGAGGATTGGGCAACGCTGGAGAGCGCGATTCGACGAATCGCCACCGATGGGGCAAATCTCTCAGGTAACCGGACAGCGGGGTGATAGCAGTTCAGGCTGATCTGCCCAACAACCGGAGCCGTTCTTGCAGTCCATCGTCCCCAACGCCGCCCGCATGCCCGTCTGGATCCGCCAGAATCTGGGGCGCGAGCGTCACTATCCCGACACCGCCGCCGCGGTCCATGGCCATGGCCTGCATACCGTCTGCGAGGAAGCGCGTTGCCCCAACCGGGGCGAGTGCTGGAGCCGGGGCACCGCCACCTTCATGCTGCTGGGCGACACCTGCACCCGGGCCTGCGCCTTCTGCTCGGTGAAGACTGGTCGGCCGGCCTGGAACGACGCCGACGAGCCGCGCCGGGTGGCGCAAGCCTGCCTGGACCTGGGCCTGTCCTTCGTGGTGCTCACCTCGGTGAACCGGGACGACCTGGCCGACGGCGGCGCCGGCTGCTTCGCCGACACCCTGCGCGAGCTGCGCCTGGGCAAGCCCGACATGGGCGTGGAGTTTCTCACCCCGGATTTCCGTAACGTCCAGACCGAGGCGGCCGAGCGGTTCCAGCGCGCCCTGGCTGGCTTGCCCGACACCGCTCGGCGCGACCTGGTCTGGGGCCACAACGTGGAAACCGTGCCGCGCCTGTACAAGGAAGCGCGCAAGGGCGCGAAATACGAGCGCAGCCTGGATCTGCTCGCCCTGGCGGCGCGCCAGCCCAACATGGAAGCCAAGTCCGCCCTCATGCTGGGCCTGGGCGAGACCCGGGACGAAGTACTGGCGGTGCTGGCCGACCTGCGCGCCGCGGGGGTGCAACGCCTGTCCCTGGGCCAATACCTGCGTCCCACCCTGGACAACCTACCGGTGGCCCGCTACGTGCCGCCGGAGGAGTTCGTCGAATACGAAAGCGCCGCGCGCGCGATGGGCTTCGCCTGGGTGAAGGCCGGGCCGCTGGTGCGCAGTTCGTATTTTGCGGAGGAAGAACAAGGGGAAACGGGAAACGGGAAACGGGAAACGCAAATTCACCCCTTCGTGTTTCCCACGTTTCCCGTTTCCCGTTTCCCGTTTCCCGGCAACAAGGATTAAGCGATGCTCAAACAGACCCCCCTCAACGCCAGGCACCGGGAAGCCAACGCCAAGCTGGTGGACTTCTCCGGCTGGGAGATGCCCATCCACTACGGTTCCCAGATCGAGGAACACCACATCGTGCGCACGGATGCCGGCATGTTCGATGTCTCCCACATGCTGCCGGTGGACCTGAAGGGCGAGGGCGCGCGCGACTTCCTGCGCAGGCTGGTGGCCAACAACGTCGACAAGCTGCAATCCACGGGCAAGGCCCTGTACACCTGCATGCTGCATGAGGGCGGCGGCGTGGTGGACGACCTCATCGTCTACTTCCTCAACGAATCCTGGTTCCGACTGGTGGTCAACGCCGGCTGCGCCGACAAGGACATCGCCTGGATGGAGACCCAGCGCGACCGCCTGGCGCCGGGCCTCGCCCTCACCCCACGCCGGGATCTGGCCATGATCGCCGTGCAAGGCCCCAAAGCTGCCGAAAAGCTGTGGCAGGCCATGCCCGGCACGCGGGACCTGGCCGCGCCCCTGAAGCCCTTCAACGCCGTGGTGGTGGGCGACATGTTCATCGCCCGCACCGGCTACACCGGCGAAGACGGCTTCGAGATCATGCTGCCGGCCAAGGCCGCTCCCTTCTTCTGGCAGGCCCTGCTGGAAGCCGGCGTGAAGCCCTGCGGCCTGGGTGCCCGCGACACACTGCGCCTGGAAGCGGGCATGAACCTTTATAGCCAGGACATGGACGCCTCCACCACCCCTCTGGAGTCGGGCCTGGCCTGGACCGTGGACCTGAAGTCCGAACGCGACTTCATCGGCAAGGACGCCCTGCTGCGCCTGCCACGCAACCGGCAACTGGTCGGCCTGAAGCTGCTGGACCGGGGTGTGCTGCGCGGTCACCAGAAAGTGCTCACGTCGCAGGGCGAGGGCGAGATCACCAGCGGTTCCTTCGCCCCCACCCTCAACGCCTCCATCGCCCTCGCCCGGGTGCCCGCCGGGGTCAACCTGGGCGACACGGTCGAAGTGGAAATCCGCGATAAACGTCTGCGGGCGCTTGTGGTGAAATACCCCTTTGTGCGCAACGGCAAGGCTTTGGTTTAACGACGGGAAAGGGGAAACGAGAAACGGGAAACGCAAAACCACTCGCGCCCCCACGTTTCCCGTTTCCCGTTTCCCGTTTCCCACTTCCCCGGAGAGATAAATGAGCATCCCCGCCAACCTCAAATACGCCAAATCCCATGAATGGTGCCGCCTCGAAGCCGACGGCACGGTTAGCGTGGGTATTACCCACCACGCCCAGGACCTGCTGGGCGACATGGTGTTCATCGAGAACCCGACCGTCGGTCGCAAGCTCGCCGCCGGCGAGGAATGCGCCGTGGTGGAATCGGTGAAGGCCGCCTCCGACGTCTACGCCCCCATCGCCGGGGAAGTGGTGGCCGCCAACGCCGACGTCGAAGCCAGCCCGGAGAGCATCAACCAGGACGCCTACGCCGCCTGGATGTTCAGGCTCAAGCCCGACAACAGCGCCGACCTGGACGGCCTGATGGACGCCGCCGCCTACCAGGCCTTCGTGGATTCGGAAGCACATTGAGGAGAGCAGGTAGCGGGTAGCTCGTAGTTGGTAGCTTGAATTCAGCGCGCCTGCGGCGCGGAAACTTAAAGCTACCCGCTACCGACTACCCGCTACCCGCTAGCAAACATGCCCTTCATCCCCCATACCGAAGCCGATATCGCCGCCATGCTGGCCAGCATCGGCGTGCCGTCGACCGACGCCCTGTTCGACGAGATTCCCGCCGAGCTCAACTGCGGCGGCTTGCCCGGAATTCCTGCAGGCCTGTCGGAGATGGCCGTCACCCGCCTCATGCACCAGCGCGCGGCACAGGATGGCTTCTACAGCAGCTTCCTCGGCGCCGGCGCCTACGAGCACCACATCCCGGCGGCGGTCT
>VGVT01000042.1 GCA_016873935.1 Betaproteobacteria bacterium
CAGGGTCAGGGCAAGGGAGGCGTCGCGGGCGCGCTGGGCCAGGCGCATGTTGGGCAGGCGGGCGGCGGGGAGCCGGCCGCAGTGGCCGTCGACGAGGTCCGCATCCAGTTCGCGCCGCGCCGTCTCGGGCAGCGGCGCCTCGGCGAGCAGCGCAGCCAGCGCCGGGTCCACGGCCGCCTCGCCCTGGGTGGCGATGCGCCGTCCGTCCGCGCGGCCTAGATTGCCGCCCACAAGCGGCATGCCGCGCTCGCGCGCGGCGGTAAACACCGGTTCATGCAGAGGCCATTGCCAGGCGGAACGCTGGAAGCCGGCGCGCTCCAGCGCTTCTTCCAGGGGCAGGGCGGGATCCAGCCGGGTGCCACGGTCGATCTGTTCCAGCACGATGCGACCCGCCGACGCCGCCAGATCGCGCAGCAGGGCCGCGCGCGCCCGGTGATGCAGCGGGTTGTCGTGGGTCTCGCCGAGCAGCAGGAAGTCGGCGCCGGCAAGGCGCTGCAGCAGCTCGGCGCGGGTCAGCGGGTGGCCGCCATCGCCTTCGCGGATGTCCTCCGCCAAGGCGCTGGCGGCGAGCAGACCGAACAGGATCGCAATGCGGCGCAACGTGGTCGGGATCATGACCGCAGTGTAACCCTCCCGCCCGCGCAGTCGGCCCGCGCGGTTCTCAGGCCGGCGCCGAACTGCGGATCAGGTGGTCGAACGCGGACAGGCTGGCCTTGGCGCCTTCGCCCATGGCGATGATGATCTGCTTGTAGGGCACGGTGGTGCAGTCGCCCGCCGCGAAGACGCCGGGCACGCTGGTGGCGCCCTTCGCGTCCACCTCGATCTCGCCGAAGCGGGACAGGTTGATCGTGCCCTTCAACCAGTCGGTGTTGGGCAGCAGGCCGATCTGCACGAACACGCCTTCGAGGGCGATGTGCTGGCTCTGGCCGGTGAGGCGGTCGGTGTAGGCGAGGCCGTTGACCTTGCCGCCGGCGCCGGTCACCTCGGTGGTCTGCGCGCTCTTGATGACGGTGACGTTGGCCAGGCTGTGCAGCTTGTTCTGCAGCACCGCGTCGGCACGCAGGGCGTCACCGAATTCCAGCAGGGTGACGTGGCCGACGATGCCGGCCAGATCGATGGCCGCCTCGACGCCGGAATTGCCGCCGCCCACCACCGCCACGTGCTTGCCCTTGAACAGCGGGCCGTCGCAGTGCGGACAGTAGGCCACGCCCTTGCCGCGGTATTCCTGCTCGCCGGGCACATTCAGTTCACGCCAGCGGGCGCCGGTGGCCAGGATCAAGGCCTTGGCCTTGAGCACCGCGCCATTCTCCAAGCGCACTTCGTGGAAGCCGCCCGCCTCGCCGGGAATGAGGGCGGCGGCTTTCTGCAGGTTCATGATGTCCACCTCGTATTCCTTCACGTGCTCCTCCAGGGCGCGGCCCAGCTTGGGACCGTCGGTGTGGGGCACGGAGATGAGGTTCTCGATGGCCAGGGTGTCCATCACCTGGCCGCCGAAGCGCTCGCTCAACACGCCGGTACGGATGCCCTTGCGCGCCGCGTACACCGCCGCCGCCGCGCCGGCCGGGCCGCCGCCCACCACCAGCACGTCGAAGGGAGCCTTCTCCGCCAGCTTCGCGGCCTCCCGGGCCTCGGCGCCGGTATCCACACGGGCCAGGATTTCCGCCAGGGTCATGCGGCCATCGTCGAAAGGCTCGCCGTTCAGCCAGACACTGGGTACCGCCATGATCTGGCGAGCCTCCACCTCGGCCTGGTTCAACGCGCCGTCGATCATCACGTGCTGCACGTTGGGGTTGAGGGCGGCCATGGTGTTGAGGGCCTGCACCACGTCCGGGCAGTTGTGGCAGGACAGGGAGATGTAGGTCTCGAAGCGGAGCTGGGCGGTGAGGGCCTTGATCTGCGCCACCTGCTCGTCGCTGATCTTGGGTGCGTAGCCGCTGGCCTGCAGCAGGGCCAGGATCAGGGAAGTGAACTCATGGCCCATGGGCAGGCCGGCGAAGGCGATGCGCGCGGGCTCGCCCACCTTGCCGACGGTGAAGGAGGGTTTGCGGGCGTCGACGCCGCTCATTTCCGTCAACTCCAGCAGGGCGATCTTGTCGGAGACGCTGGCGACATCCTCCAGCAAACCGCGCATCTCCACCGACTTGGGACTGTCGTCGAGGGAAGCCACCAGTTCGATGGGGGCCACGAGTCTTTCCATGTAGGCCTTGAGTTGAGCCTTGATGTTGGCGTCGAGCATGGTGTTACTCCTGATTCAGAGGGCAATACGAAGCCGTCGGTTGTCTCCTTCCCCCTTGACGGGGGAAGGCCGGGATGGGGGTGGTTGATGATTGGCCAGGCAAGCCTTTCACCCCCACCCCAACCCTCCCCCGTCAAGAGGGAGGGAGT
This sequence comes from Betaproteobacteria bacterium, assembly GCA_016873935.1. Classification (GTDB taxonomy): domain Bacteria; phylum Pseudomonadota; class Gammaproteobacteria; order Burkholderiales; family Thiobacillaceae; genus PFJX01. The sequence continues at coordinate 2,386 of VGVT01000042.1, forward strand.
CAGGACGGCTTGGTGTTGCGATCTGGTGGCGCCCCTCCCCCGCAAGCGGGGGAGAGGGACGAGACTTAGATCTTGCCCACCAGATCCAGCGACGGGGTCAGGGTGGCGGCGCCATCCTTCCACTTGGCCGGGCAGACCTCGTTCGGGTGAGCCGCCGTGTACTGGGCGGCCTTCAGCTTACGCAGGGTCTCGGACACATCACGGGCGATCTCGTTGGAATGCACTTCCATGGTCTTGATGATGCCGTCCGGGTTGATGATGAAGGTGCCGCGCAGGGCCAGGCCCTCCTCGGGGATGTGCACGCCGAAGGCGTTGGTCAGGGCGTGGGTGGGGTCGCCCACCAGGGGGAATTTGGCCTTGCCGACAGCGGCAGAGGTCTCATGCCACACCTTGTGCGAGAAGTGGGTGTCGGTGGTGACGATGTACACCTCGGCGCCGGCCTTCTCGAACTCGGCATAGTTGTCGGCGGCGTCCTCGATCTCGGTGGGGCAGTTGAAGGTGAAGGCGGCCGGCATGAAGATCAGCACGGACCACTTGCCGTGCAGGCTCTTCTCGCTCACCTCGACGAACTTGCCGTTGTGGAAGGCCTGGGCGGTGAAGGGTTGCACTTGGGTGTTGATCAGGGATTGCATCTTGACGATCTCCTTGGTGGGTTGATTCAGCGGGGTTGGGAAACGGATGTGGGGCGTACTCTATGCCGCATTGCGTCATTGATCCAATTGATATGCATGAATGTTGCGATCGACGTCCTAAATTGGAAGTCATGCGCGGTCCATACCCCCAACGACTCGTCAGGCCCACACCACGGCCTCCGGCGCGCGCTACTCGCCGCGCTTCGCGGTGGCCGGTGTGATACCAGTCTCCGGCACATAGACCATGGAGCCGTCGCGCATGCGGTAGGCGACGCCGGCCTTTTCCCCTTCGCCCTGGCCGATCTCGCCGCTGGCCTTATAGCGCTCGATCTTCTCGCCCTTCTTCACCAGCATTTCCATCGTTGGCTTGCCAGGGTCGGTGATGACGGTGACATCCCGCTTGCTGAAGGGATTCAGCATGGGGTTCTGGGCCACGGTGATGAGCAGGGCGGCGATGATGACCAGGAAGATGTCGATGAGGTTGACCACCGACAGGATGGGATCGTCGCTCTCAGGTTCGTGCAACAGCTTCATGCCGCGCTCCCCTGGGCCAGGGGCGCGGCCTGAGCGGCGGCCGGAACCGGGCGCTTGGCGGTGAGCCAGGCCATCTCTTCCGCCAGCCAGCGACGGCGCACCGAGACGATCCAGAAGGTAATGCTGGCGGCGATCAGGGCCAAAATCACCGCCGAGAAGGCCACGGTGAGGTTATGGGAGACACTGGCGAGGTTGCCGTCGGCGAGAGACTTCAAGGCCGGTCCCATCGGAATCATGGTGGCCACCAGACCCAGCATGGGGGCCACACGGGTGGCGATGCGGGCGTGTTCCATCATCTTGTGGGCGGCCACGTCCAAGTCGTCTTCGCTGCGCCCCGGGTTGTCACGGGCATAGGCCAATAGTGGAAAACCCGGACCGGCATTCATTCCGCCCCGCCGTTGCCAGGCCTGCACCGCGAAGGCTCCCAGAGCATAGAAGGCGTATATAAACAGCACCGCCACGGCGGCTAGCACCGGGAACATAAAGACCTGGCCGAGTTGGTACATCAGGGTTTCAAGGGTTGCATTCATCGTGATTCCTATACAAATTTGAGTTAAGAAACGTCTTACATCAGTATTAAAGGAGGAGATGGATAAGCTGGTGACAGGCATCCACGCCCCCCCTACATCAAGGGCTTACCGAGCAAAGAGAACCGCCAACACATCAGGCGGATGCGACCAACCCGCCTGGCGCAGACCGAGATAAATTGGCCCCCACAGACCCAGCCAAAAGACGTAATGACCACTCAAGGCCAATACCGGCCAGCGTGACCAAAGCCTTTGATGCCGCTCTGACCAGACTGACAGCGTCATTTCACCAAGTACCCCACGCCGCGCCAGGCCTGATCGTCATCCCGTTTGAGGATCACGGTTTCGGTGGTGCGGTCCTTGTGCTGGAAGGAGGTTTCGTAATGCAGCAGAGCATATTGGCCATCCACCGAGCCGGGCATCTTGCTGGCAAAGGTGACCGAGGTGAGGGTGCGGGTCTGTACCGGCCCCAGCGCCGCCACGGCGTGCAACCCCTTCAGCCAGTCCTCCAGCGGGAGCACCTTCTTGAAGTAGGAGTTGCCCGCTTCCCAGGCCTTCTTCATCTGCCCTTTTTCGATGTGGACCAACCAGGTTCGCGCCTCTTGGTCCACGCTTTGGTCAATGAGGAGGTCGGCGGCATGGGCGTGGCCGATCAGCATCAAGCTCAGGAAGGTGTAAATTGGGCGATTCATGATGTCGCTCCCGGTGAAAAGATGAATCGATACAGGTCTGCAGATAGCCAAGACATAGCGTTCGTGCCTCTCACCACTTGCCTTCCAGTGACAGCAGCCAGGTGCGCTGACCGGCATCCACGCTGTCAAGCTGCCATGCATTGCCACCGCTCCAGGCCGAGGCAAAGCGACGGGTATCGGTGCCGAGGTGGTTCTGCAGGGACAGCCGCAAGTTGAGCTGGGCATCGAGCCGTCGCACGACGTGCATGTCGATCAAGTCGCGGCGCGGTGTCGATCCAGCAAGTTCACCCGGCACATCGGTCTCGACCTTGCCGTTGCGGCTCCAGTGAATGCCCCAGGTCGATTGCCAGGCCGGCAGGCTGTCTTCATAGCTGAGCGAAAAAGTGTAGCGTGGCAGGTCACGCACAGGGCGGTCGGCGCCGAGTCGCGCGTCTTTGACTTCACCACGAGGCAGCGTCAGATGCGCGCGCAGGCTGGCATCCTTGGGCAGCGGCAGCAGGCCATTGCCCTTGAGCTTGGCAGAAAGTTCCAGCCCCCAGTGGCGGGCATCGCCTTCGTTGGCGGGGCGATCCACCCAGCGCGCGCCTTCCAGCGCGGTGCGGCGCTCTACGAAATCCTGCGTGCGGCGCCAATAGGCGTTGACGCCGAGCACGCCGTCGGCGAGATGACGTTCCAGCCCGGCTTCCAGATTGGCGATGCGTTCCGGCTTCAAGGCCGGGTTGCCGCCGCGATCCGGCTCCAGCGGCGTGTTGGCAGAGGCGCCAAGCGTGGCGACCGCCGTCAGTTCTTCCAGCTTGGGGAAGCGGATCGCGCCGGACAGCGAGGTGCGCGCCACCCAGCCGGCCGCCGGTTCCCAGCGCAGCGCGAGCGCCGGATCGACCGCGCCGTGGCGACGGCTCCCGCCGTTCGTTTCAATCTGCATGGTTTCGCCGCGCAGTCCCAGGGTTGTGGTCAGGCCGGGGCGTAGCGCCCACTCGTCCTGCACCCACAGCGCCCAATGACGCTCGTCGCCGTCGAACGTGGTCGCACTGGTGATTGCGCCGCTAAAGGCTTGCCGGTCCTCGCGACGGTGCTGTGCGTAATCGACGCCACTGGAAAGGAAATGCATCCCCACGGGCCGGTCGATGCGCAGGGAACCGGAAAACTCACTGTCCTGACGGCGCTCCGCTTCTTTCCAGATCGTAGGCACGCCGAGGTTCTGCGCATGCCGGTCGCGGTCGACATGGCGCCGTCCGGACATGACCGCCGCACGGCCCGAAAGCTTGCTCTCGCCGAGACGCATTTCGCCCTCGGCGCGCAGCCGCGCGATGCGAATGCTGTTGTCCTCGCTGTCCACGCGCGTGTCGCCCGTGTCGCGCGCCATCCGTGTCGCGCGCTCACCTGTGTTGTGGTAGTAGCTCGGCCACAGCGATAGCACGTCGGCGCCCTTGCGCCAGGAAAGGCGCGGCGCAAGGATGAATTCGTCGATGGCATAGTCGCCGTGTTCCGTTTCCCGTTGCTGACCGGTCAGTGTCGAGTCGCGTTGCAGCGTCAGGTCCACCGGCATGGCATGCCGATTGAGGGTGACTGGCACGAGCCACGAAAAGCTGCCTTCACCGCCGCCACGGCTGAAGCTTGCCTGGGCGTTGGTTTCCGGCCCGCGCTGGCCAGCAGCGAGCTTGAGCGTGGTAGAAGCGCGCGCCGTCGGCTGACGCATCACCAGATTCACCGTGACTGCCGCCGCCCCGCCAAACTCGGCAGAGCCTCCACGCAGAATTTCTATGCGTTCGAGCTCACCGGACGGCATGCGCCCAACCTGGGTCAGCGCGAAACGCGCATTGGCCGTTGGTCGTTCGCCATTGACGAGGAACTGCACTGCGTCCCGGCTCATGCCGCGCACGCGGGCGCTCATGCCACCGTCGGCGCCATGCTCGCCGGCCTCGATGCCCGGCAGCTTGCGGATCACCTCGCCGACCGTCAGGCCGCCGAGCGCCTCGATCTCCTTGCGGTCGATCACGGTCTTTTGCGACACCGCCTCGTGCTGCTCGGCGAGCGTGTCGGAGGTGGCCGTGACGGTGACTTCCTTCAGTTGGGCAGGCGACGGGTCGGCGGCCAACGCCGTGCCTGAAGCAGCCAGCAGCGCGAGGGCAATCGAGCCGCGCTTCATGCCTGACCCGATCCTATTCGCTGACGCCAGCCGCCCATTCCAGACACCAGTCCCAGTGCCAGCAGGGCGAACAGGGTCAGAGGCGGCGTGGGGGGCGGCGGCAGCACCTTGTCCAAACGCATGCCGACGATGGGTGGCGGTGCGGCTTCAGCCTGCCGCGCTTTCAGCGGTGGCGGCAGCTCGGCGGCTTTGGCCTGGCTGATCAGGTCCAGACCGAAGCCGGTGTTGACTGCGGCGGCATTGATCTGGGCGACAAATTTTCGGAACGCGGCGTTGTCGCTGTGCACATCGCGACGGATCGCCAGGTCCTTGTATCGTGCCGCCAGCGCGTTCAGGGTCGCCTGATCCGGTTTCCAGTAGTCCTTGCGCACCGCCTCCAGCATGCGTTCGATCATCTGCGCCTGGGCGGCCGGGTTGTGGCGCTCGAAGTAGTCCTTCATGCCCAGTTTGTACTTGTCGTTCACGTAGACCTCGGCGAACTCCTGCCACTGGTCGGGCCGAACGATGTCGGGGGCGGTAACCTGCCAGCCCCAGAAGTTGTTGATCGAGTCCAGCATTTCAGTTGTGCCGGAATAGCCTTCCTTCTTCATGCCCTCAATCCAGCCAGGGTGGAACTGGCGGGTGCGCAGTTCGCGAGCAAGGAATTGCGAGGCGGTCTCGGCCTTGGGGTTGTTGGCTTCACGCAGGTTGGCGATGTACAGCTCCGGGCTCTTGCCGGTGAGGTGGCGTACCGCCAGCGAAATGCCGCCCAGGTATTGGAACGGGTCGTCGGTGGTCAACATGCCGTACAGGTTGGAGGTGCGGGAGAGGGCCGCCGCCTGCACGCCCTTGAGGTTCTCGGCGTAGAGGTTGATGCCGGGGAGCTTTTTGCCCCAATCCTTCATGTCCGCGCCGTAGGCGTATTGCATGCGTGACAGATACAGGTTGGCCAGCTTGGCTTCGTTGCTCCAGGTGTCGGAGGACAGGATGGCATCCTCGATGCCGGCCCCATACACGCCGCTCTCGTTGGAAAAAATGCGCGTGTCGGCCCACTTGGCGGCGTCTTCCGGCTTCTGTCCTGCGGCTTCCAGCTGTTTCTTGAGCGAGGCGCTGGCCAGTCGTACGGCGTTGTCCGCTTCATCTGCCTTGGCCGCCAGCACCACGGCTTCGGCCAGCCAACGCATGACGTTGGGAAAGTGGTCCCGGTACAGGCCGGTGGCGGACATCACCGCATCGATGCGTGGCCGGCCCAACTCGCTACGCGGGATCAGTTCCACGCCGGTGACGCGACCGCCGGCATCCCACTTGGGCCGCACGCCGAGGGCATGAAATACCTGCGCTTCGAGCATGCCGAAATGTCGCATGGTCTCAACCGACCATAACGTGAACGCAAGTTTTTCCGGGGCTTTGCCGTGCTTTTCACGGTACGCAACGATCAGCTTGTCGAGCGCGTCCTTGCCAGCTTCAAATGCAGCCTTGGTAGGGACTTTCGAGGGGTCGAAACCATACAGATTGCGACCGGTGGGTAATGAATCCGGGTTACGGATCGGGTCACCACCGTAGCCAGCCGGGATGTGTTTGCCTTCCAGTGCATCGAGGAAGCCAATCATTTCCGGCGTTGCGTCGAGGGCGGCGTAATAGGACCGGGCCTGCGCCAGCATCATGACCAGATCGAGGGTGACATCGCCGGGTAACGGCTTCCCTTCCACCAGCACCCGCTCCATCCATCGATACGGAATCGAGTTGTGGATGTCGCGGTAGTCGGTGACGAAAACCTCATCCGCTTCGTCGGCTTCCAGTTTGGCTGGCCGGCAGTCCGGCTTGTCGTTGGCGCAGGCGAAGAAGTCGGCATGGTTGCGGCTGAACTGGAAGGCCGCCTCGGCGAAGGGCTCGCCCAGCATCTGCATCACCATGCCGATACGATAACGATCATCCGGCGATTGTCCGAAGGTGTGCATGCCCTGGGGCTGGTTGGCCAGCGCCATGTCGTGCAGCCAGTCGTGCAACTTGTTGAGGTAAGCCGGGAAGTCCGCACGCGCCTGGGTGGCACTAACCCCGACATCCTTGTCGAAATTCAGTTTCGCGGCATCTCGCAGGATGGCATCGGCGGTCTTGTTCCGCACCGAGCCTTCAGTGAGGTTCTGCCATTCGTGCACCAGATGGTGCAGGTCCAGAAGTTCGGTGTGCAGGCCGGCTGGAGCAAAAGGCGGTGTCTGGTGGCTGATGATGAGCGCCCGGCCCCGGCGCTTGGCCTGTATCGCCTCGCCCACGTCATCGACGATGTAGGGGTAGATCACCGGGGTGTCGCCGATGGGCAGCAGCGCATCGTCGTAGGCCCACAGGCCACGTTCCTTGCCGGGCATCCATTCCTGGGTGCCGTGGGTGCCGTAGTGCACCAGGGCCTGGGCGCCGAATTGCTGGCGCGCCCAAAGGTAGACCGCCAGGTAGTGGTGGTTCACCGGCGATTTGGTGTCGTGGTAGAGCGACTTTTCCTTGTCCTTCTGGCCATCACCGCGCGGCGGCTGGGGCATCAGCACCACGTTGCCGATTTGCAGGCGGGGGATGGGGAAGTACGCCGCCTCGCCTTTGCCCTGCACCATGCCGCTCCTTTCCGGCTCGCCCCAGCGTTCATTGATGCGGGCGCGCACCGCCTCCGGCAGGGTGTCGAACCAGGCGCGGTAGGTCTTCAGCGGCAGCTTTTCGGCCAGGTCCGCCTTGAGCAGCCCGTCGTAACCCATTTCCCTGTAGTACGGTTTCAGCAGCTTTTGCAGGGGCGGGATCAGGGCCTCGGCGGCGCGCTCTTCCACCTTGTAGCCGCGCGCCTTCATGGCCTTGAGGGTGGCGGAGAGGCTGCGCGGCAGGTTGAGGTAGCTGGCCCCCAGGTTGGTCTCCCCCGGCGGGTAGTTCCAATAGAACACCGCCACCTTCTTGGCGAGATTGGGGGTGCGTTGCAGGGTGGCGAGGTTCAAGGCCTTGTTCACCACCGCCGCCACCTGATCGGGGATGGGCGCGATCTGGCCCGTGCCATTCTCGGTGGCGGCTGCGGTCATGGCGTCCACGATGCCGGCGTATTCCGGCTGGGCCAGATAGAAGGGCACGTCCATGAGATGCACGCCGGCGGGGTCGGCGCGCCACTCGGCCACGTCGCCACGGCGGAAGGGCATGGCCTGGATGACCGGCACGCCCAGCTTTTCGAACTCGGCCTTGCGCGGTTCCGGGTGCAGCATGATCTGGCTGGTGATGATCACGTCCACCAGCGGTTTGCCGCCGGGGGCGACGATCTTGGTGAAGGCGTGTTCATCCGCCATAGGGGTATAGAAGGCCAAGGCCACCGCGCCGCTGGCCTCGATGCGGCGGATGGCGTGGTCGATGAAGGCGGTGAGGTCGGCGGAGAGGTAGTTCTTGTGCAGGGCGAAACCAATCAACGGACGGCCGTCGCCGGCGCGGACCTTCTTCCAGGCGAAGTAGGCGGCGGCGTCGGGGAAGATGCCTTCATGGTCCGGGTGGTAGACGCCCTGCTCGGGGTAGAGGATGGGGGCGGGGATGCCCTCCACGCTGCCGCCGGAGGTGACGGCGGCGAAGTAGCGGAAGAAGGCGGCGTAATTGCGCTTACCGCCGTTCTGGTAATAGGTCCACAGCGTCTTGCCGTGGGGTTCGGCCAGGCCTTGGGCGGCATGGCCCTTGTCCTGAAATTTGAGCCAGGGGAGTTTGGCGGCGGCCAGGTGTTTGCCCACCTTGCGTTCCACCGCTTCGACCACCGGGTCGTAGGGGATGTCCAGCAGCACGAAGTCCGCACCCTTGAACAGGGCGGGACCTTCGTCGCCGGTGAGCTTTTCCGCGAAGACGGAGCGGATCTTCCAGCCATGCTCCGCGGCATGGCCGTTCAGCACGGTGAACTTGCCGGCCTGCACCGGGGCGGCGGTGAGCACCAGGAGTTCCTTGGCCTGGGGCGCCCCGCCCGGCAGGAGCAGGGCCGCCGCGAGGAGGAAGGCCGCCCGCATCCGGGGGCCGCCGGCCACGCCGCCCAAGGCGCGCGAGAGGAGGGAAAGTACATGGCGGCAGGCGGCGGCAAACAGGTGCTGACAGGGCATGGCGAGTTCTCCTGAACCGCTTAGAAGCGGTAATCGAAGCTGGCGGACAGGCTGCGTCCGGGCTGGGAATAGAAGTCCACACCCGCGGGATTTCGTGCATCCGCCTGACGGATGTCGCTCCACAACCAGTATTTCTTGTCCATCAGGTTGCTCACGGCCACGGTCAGACGGGCGTTCTTGATGGGCTTCCACCAGGCGGATACATCCACCACGCCATACCCGGAGGGACGGTACCAAGCCGTGTTCGTGGCACAGGCGCGGTCGGTGCAGTCGTCTACCCGCTTGACCGCCTGCGCTGCGCGCAACCGCGTCTCAGCGCCCCAGACACCCGCGTCGCGAGCGAGGCCCAGGGTCAGCCGTGCGGGCTCGACACTATTGAGGGAGCGGCCAAGTTCCTCATCCTGACCATGCGTCCAGGCCAGGGCGCCATCCAGACGCCAGCCGGGCTGAATTTCCCAGGCTGCGCGCACCTCAGCGCCATAAATCCGCACCTTGGCCAGGTTCAAAGACATGTTGGTGTTGGTCAGACCGGCGATGCAGTTGGGATCGGCCGGGCAGCTCAAACGCACGCTTTCGATGAAGTCCTTGTAGCGGTTGTCATACACCGCGATCTGCCCGCGCAGACCCGATCCTCCATAGCGCAGACCCAATTCCGCTCCCACACTGGTCTCAGGCTTCAGGTTCGGATTGGGGGCAACTCCGTAACTCTGGGAGGCGTTACGAAAGTGGCCGTTCACCTCGTCGTAATTGGGTGCGCGGAATCCGCCTGCCAGGTGGCCGAACACACTCCATTGCGGGGTAAACCGCCACAGGGCAGCCAGCTTGGGGCTGAAGGCGCCGTCGCTCTGTGCCGCCACTTGCCTGCCGATGGCCGTCAGCACCCCTTGAGACAGGGCATCCGGCTCCGGTTGCAATTTGCGCCAGTCGTAACGCAAAGCCGGGGTGAGGGCCAGGCGACCCTCCATCAGGCTGATTTCATCCTGCACGAACAGGCCCACGGTGTCGGTGTAGCCCGGCGCGAAATCCCGCAGGGGGAAGGTGTCACCCGCCAAAGACTTGCTGGTGGTGTTGGTGGTCAGGTTGTGAACCGTGGCGTCGCGCTTTTCCTCAATCTCGACGCGCGACAGATCGACGCCGACGGTAATGAAGTGGATACCCCTCGTGGCCTCCAATTGCACGCCGCCACCCAGGCTGGTCTGGTCAAAGGTGAAGGCCTGGCTGATGAAGCAGTTGTTGCCGGCGCCCACCGCCGCCGAGCAGGTGGCGCCGGTATTGGTACGGGTCTGACGGTTGAAGTTTTCGGTTTCCGAGGTCTGGTGATAGACCTGCGTAGTCAGTCGGTCGTACCAACCGCCCTGGGGCTGGTGCTGCCATTCGGCGCTGGCGCGCAAGCGGCGGGAATGGTCATCGCCATCCTGGGCGGTGACCTTGGGCAAGGAGGCGGAGAGGCGTTTGATCACCACATCCGCATCCTGTTCTCGGCCTTCCAGGGTCAGCTTGATGCGTTGTCCAGCGGCGGGGGTGAACGCCAGTTTGGCCAGGAGGCCCCGATCTTTCACCTCTTGAGGGTTGGGCGCCGTGCGGGCAGCGGCGACGGTATCCACGTCGCCCTGGTTATCGGTCTCGCTGGAGTGGGTCTCGGTGTAACCCAGCAGCCATTCCACCCCGTTGCCGCCCCGCCCCGCGCCCAGCACCGTGCCGCCCAGCCCTTCGTTGACGCCGGTGTATTGCAGCCCGCTGCGGAAGGCGCGGCCCTGTTCGTCCCCGAGCAGGTCGGCGGCGTCCAGGGTGAGAAAACCTACCACCCCGCCCATGGCGTCGGAACCATAGAGGCTGGAAGCAGGTCCGCGCAGCACCTCCACCCGTTTCAGGAATTCCACTGGCGCGCCCAGAGGGGAACTCATGGTGAAGTTGGTGGGACCGCCGCCGTTGTAGTAATCGGCCATGCGCACGCCATCCACCATCTGCACGACGCGGTTGTTATCCAGACCGCGGATGTTGGGGCGGGTGGCGCCGAAACGACGCAGATCGCGGGCGTACGCCATGTCCGGTTCGTCCCGGAACAGGTCGGCCTCGTCTGCGGCGACACGCCGGTCCAGTTCCTCCCTCGTCATACTGGTGATGCTGGCGGCGACGCCGTCCACCTCTGTTTCTGCCCGGGTGGCGGTGACCACCACATTCTTCAGTTGCGTATCCGCGATGGACGTCGCGGGGCCGAAGACGACGGCCAGGGCGACCGCCAGTTGCAAAGGCTTACCCAGGCAAGCGGATGGAAATGCAGCCATGCTCTTCTCCTTTCAATCCAGTCGGTGGTTTGGCTGGCTGGCCTGAAAGGGCTTGCTGGCGCTTCACGGGACGGCGTGTCGCCGTCGATCGAACATCGAAAAATGGCGTGGCTGCCTGGGCCCGGGTGGATCATGGGCTGGGTGGCTGGCCCGAAATGAAGCCTTCCCGGAAGAAGGCCCCGATCGCTATTTACGTTGAGTGGTCTCCTATTCCGTCAGGGGTCATCACAGGGCGATCTCCAGATCGCTGCGCGGCATAAAGCAAGGAAAGCGCGGGGGTGCGCATGACAGTCAGTCCTTTTCTGGTGATCGGGCTGGCTGGCGGGGTCGCGGGACCGCGGCTGGCTGGCGGGGTTCATGGGAAAGATGGGGGGTCGGGGGTGTGGCGGTTCAGCGCGTCGCCCTCGGATCGGTGATGAAACCGATGCGCGTCAGCCCGGCGCGCGCCGCGTCGGACATCACCGTCACCACGCGCTGGTAGGCCAGCTCGCCGTCGGCGCGGATGTGCAGTTCCGGCTGCGGCTCGACCTTGGCGGCATCCGCCATGCGCGCGCGCCAGGCGCCCTCGTCGAGCGCCTCGCCGTTCCAGTAGACGATGCCGCCGGCGTCGATGGACAGGTGCACGTTCTCGCGCTGCACCACGTTGAGTTGATGCGAGGCGCGCGGCAGGTCGATCTTCACCGCGTGCGTGAGCAGCGGCGCGGTGATGATGAAGATGACCAGCAGCACCAGCATGACGTCGATGAGCGGGATCATGTTGATCTCCGCCACCGGCTGGCCGGCGCGGTTGCCCGAGAATCCGCCGAAGGCCATCACGCGCCTCCCGCCGCCGCCCGCGCCTCGGCGAGCACGGCGACCTTGCCGGGCGGACGGCGCGACTCGGGTTCTTCGCGGTTGCCGGTGGACATGTAGGTGAACAGGTCGTGCGCGAAGCCGTCCAGCTCCGCCAGGATCATGCGGTTGGCGCGACCGAAGGCGTTGTAGGCGAGCACGGCGGGAATGGCCACGGCCAGGCCCAGGGCGGTCATGATCAGCGCCTCGCCGACCGGGCCGGCCACCTTGTCCAGGGTGCCCTGGCCGCTCATGCCGATGGCCAGCAGGGCGTGGTAGATGCCCCAGACCGTGCCGAACAGGCCGACGAAGGGCGCGCTGGAGGCCACCGAGGCGAGCACGGTGTGGCCGTATTCCAGGCGCGCGGTGTCCTGCTCGATGGCGCGGCGCAGGGCGCGGGTGAGGAATTCGTCGGCGTTGCCGGCCTCGATCAGGCGCTTGCCGGTCTTGTTCTGGTACTGGCCGGCGGCGCGCAGGCCGTGATGGGCCAGGTGCGAGAAGGGATCGCCGATGCCGTGCTGGCGCAGGTGGCCGGCCACCGCGTTCATGTCCGGCGCGTCCCAGAATTGGCGCAGGAAATCCCTGGCGCGCCGGCGCATGCGCCAGTTGCCCCAGGCCTTGCTGGCGATCAGGTACCAGGTGGCGACGGACATCAGCAGCAGCAGCGCGAGCAGGAAATGCGCGACACCGTCGGCCTGGGCGATGAAATGGGCGAAGCCCAGGGTGGGTTCTTGCATGGCCATCAACTCCTCAGATTGAAAGAAACGGGCACCAGCACCCAGGCGGCGACCGCCCGCTCACCCTGGCGCGCCGGCGCGAATCGCCAACGCGCGACGGTGTCGCGGGCGGCCCGATCAAGCCGCTCGAAACCGCAGGATTCGCGGATTTCCACCTGCCCCGGGCTGCCGTCCGCGTGGACGTAGACGCGCAGCAGCACCCGCCCCTGCTCGCCCATGCGGCGGGAAAGGGCGGGATAGGCGGGCGCGGGATTGTGCAGATAGTCGGCGTCGAAGCGCGGCGACACCACCGCCTCGACGGCTGGCGCGGGGGGCGCGTAGGCGACGGCGGCGGGCGCCGGTTTGACCGGCGCTGGCGCGGGTGGGGGAAGGATCGCCGGCACCGGCACCGGGTCCGAAGGTGGCGGCGCCACCACCATGGGCGACGGCGCAGCTTCGGGCGTGCTCAGCACGGGCGGCGGCGGCAGGGGCAGGGGCGGCGGCTCGACGCGCGGGCTGGGCGGCAAGGGCTTGGGCCGTGACTCGACGACCGGCGCGGGCGGTGACGGCGGCGTCAGCAGGCTGACCATGAGGGGTTGCGTCAGGCCGATGGCGCGCGCCACCGGCTCCATGGAGAGCAGGACGAAGACCAGGCCGAGATGCGCCGCGCCCACCAGGGCCAGGGTGCGCCAGTTCCCCGAGGCGCCATAGGCCATGCTCACGGCCATGCCTGCTCCAAGGGCGGGCGATGACAGCAAAGGCATGGGCGCTTGCGGCGCCGGGTCGGGCGTCAGGAGATCGCGATGCATGGGCCATTCCAACGAGTGGTGAACACGTTGGCTGGCGCTCTGCTTGCTTACGTGGGTTTCGGGCGGCCGTGTGGCGCGCCGGATTTGAAGCAAATGATAACGGTTCTTGTTATGAAGAGCAAGCTTCGGACCTTCATATCGCGATCCAGTGGTTGTCGAGTCGTGCTTCCGCCACCACCAGGCGCTGCGCGAGAGCGGCCGGCTCCCACATCAGGGCGCGACCACGGCCGGCCACCCACAAGCCGGCATGCGTGGCCTGTGCGGCGCACGCCTCCGCCAGGGGCAGGAAACCGCGCCAGGCGCCATCGGCGGCGATCAGGGCGACGCCTGCGGCGCGCGGGCAACCCAGGGCGTAGCCGGTGTCCCACGCGGCGATGTCGCCGGCATATCCGGCCAGAGGCATGTGGGCCGGCACCGCCGCCAGGTTCACACCGTCGAACAGCGCCAGCACGGGGGCGGCCGCCTGGGCGGCGGGATCATCGTGTTCCGCCTGCAGGGCGATGCCCAGTCTTGCGCCTTGCCAGGCCAGATGGCGCAGGGAGAGGCGCGGATCGTCCAGGCGCCATTGCCCGAGCGCTTTACCACCGCGGACGTCGAGGCGGACGAGGGAGGAATCCATGCGTGCCAGATCGTGCTTGCGCCGTCCGGTTTCCGGCCGGGTGGGCACGCCACCGTTGGCGATCAGAAGAGCGTCGGGATGGGTGGCGTCGTGCACCAGCATGTGCGGGTCGCGGCCCTGGCTGGGCCATTCGGCGCGTTTTTCCAGGCTGGCGCCGTCGCGCACGCCGATCAGGCCCAAGCCGCTCTCCAGGTCGATTTCCGTGGTGTAGAGGGTGCGGCCGTCGGCGCTGGCGAGCACGTGGCCGGCGAAGGCGCGGCCCGGTTCGCTCCAGCGCCAGGCCAGGGGCCGGCCATCCATGCTCCAGCGCAACAGCCAGTCGCCCGGCCGGCGGGCGACGGCGAGCAGGTTGCCGGAACTCTCCCGCAGCAGGCCGTGGGCGCGGGTGGGCACGCGCAGGGCGGATGCGATGGCCAGGACGCCCTCGCCGGCAGGCGCCAGGACGCCCACATGATGGCCCGTGTCCGCTTGCCAGGCGGCGGCCAGCCGAATAGCTTGCGTCTGGCCGGCCCGGGCGAAAGCGGGAAGCGCGGCCAGACCGGCGAGGCCGGTCAGGAATCGACGCCGGGACAACACCCTCCTTGCTCCTAATCCCCGTCCGCGTCGGAGAATCCCAGGCTGACTCCCAGAGCCGACGCGACACGGGTCTCCACCAGCTTCTGCAGTTCGCCGAGAGTCTCCGCGGCGGCCAGGATGCGCCCGCCATCCTCGCTGTTGAGTCCGTCCATGGCCTGGTCGGCGCGTTCCAGGGCCTGCTCCAGATCCTTCGTGGCCACGCCCCGCGCGGCCAGGGCGGCACGCAGGGAGAACGGACCCAGGGCCAGTTCGCGCAGGGCGCGCCATTGTTCGCGCCAGGCCGTTGCGGTGGCGGCGCTGGCCTGACGCGGGAAGACCGGGAGCGCGCGACCGGCCTGCTCGGCAGTCATGGTTCGCCTGAGGGGCATTTCCATGCCGGCCCAGCGCAGTTTCTCCAGACCGAACAGCCACTGGTTGAGCAGTTCGCTCCAGGACTCGGACTCGTCGCGGGATATAGGCGGCGCCCCCGCCAGGGCGTCTGCCTCCCGCGCGATTTCGGCCGCCACCTGCACCGCGTAGCGACATTCCGGCGAGGCGGGCCGCGCGGGCTTCACCCACAGCAGCCATTCCAGGGCGGGCAGGCCCTTGGCCGGAGTGCCGATGCGTTCCATGTCGGCCGGGGTGTTCGGGGCGCTGTGCACGGCCTTCTCGATGAGATGCGGGCGCGTGGGGTTGAAATCGATCTGGCGCTGGGCACGCCGTTCCAGCAGGGGGCCGATGGCGACCGCCGAGAAACGCTCCCAGGCGGCCAGACTTTCCAGCCAGCGCGCGCGGGCCTTCTCCAGGGCGGCGGGGGCGGTAACCGGAGTGGCGGCGCAGAGCGACCCGATGGCCGTGGGCAGGCTGGCGCTGGCCTGGGCGAACTCGGCGGCGCGGGGCGCGTACCAGCCCTGGTGCAGGTCGGCCAGGACCGGAGTGGAGACGAAAGCCAGGAAGGCGAGAAGGCGCGGCAGGCGACGGCGGATGCCCCAACCTTCGACCCCTTTGCTCCCCGAAAGCGGGCCGCCAGGGAGCGTATGGGCAGGACCGCAGGCGGCGGTCACAGGGATTCCACGAATTTCACCAGGGCCTCCCGTTCGGGCTTGCTCATTTTCAGCACCCGCTCGCGACTGGCTTCCGCTTCGCCGCCATGCCACAGGATGGCCTCCATCACGCCACGGGCACGACCGTCGTGCAGCAGGCGGGTGTGCCCGTTCACGTCCTGGATCAGGCCCACGCCCCACAGCGGCGAGGTCCGCCACTGGTGACCGTTGGCCTTGCCATCCGGACGGCCGTCGGCCAGTCCTTCACCCATGTCGTGCAGCAGCAGGTCGGTGTAGGGGTGGATGGTCTGGCCTTGCAGTGCCTTGCTGCTGAACCGCGGATGCGGCGGCACGCCGGTCACGTAGCTGGGGCGGTGGCACACCGCGCATTGCGCTTCGGTGAACAGCTTCTGCCCCAGCAGAACCCCGGGATCGGACGGGGCGCGCCGCGCCGGCGGCGCCAGGGTGGCCTGATAGAAAATGACGTCGCCCAAAGTCTTGTCGTCGATTTCCGGCGCCATGCCCTTGGCGCCACGCGGCGCGGCCAGGCAATCCTTCTGCGCGGCGGTGCAGGCTTCGTCCGCAAACACGGACGAGGTGATGCCGATGTCGCCGTTGAAGGCGCCGGCGGTCTGGTGGGCGACGCTGGCGACGTTGGCCTTCCAGCCGAGGCGGCCGAGCATCATGCGGCCGGCAGGGGCGTCCCAGACCTGGTTCGCCACGCCCTGGATGGCATCGCCGCGCCTGGCCTGATCACGCGCATTGGCCAGGATCTCCGCTTCGGGAATCGCTTCCAGCAGGCCCATGCCGATGACCTGGGGGGCGACGCGCGGGCTCACCAGCACGTCCTTGGCCATGGGGCCGTAGCCGAGGTCGTGGAACGCGTAAGCGGGCGCCAGCAGTGTGTAGGTTTCGCCATCGGCGAATCGCCCGGTGATTTCCCGGTAGCTGATGGACACCTTGCCTTCCGGCTTCACGCCCCGCACCGCGAAGTTGTTGAACTGGTCGCCGTAGGTCGGTTCGGGAACCACCCCGCCCTGGGCGCCGATGCCTGGAATGGACAGCCGGAGCAACAGGGAGACCGGCTGGTTACCCGGCGCGGGCGGTTCGCCGCGCCCGTCGTTGAGGTGGCATCCACCGCAGGAGCGGGCGATGAAGTGTGGACCCAAACCATCCCGCGCCGTGGTCGAGGCCGGCGCCTGCACCCAGTTGCGTTTGAAGAAGGAGTTGCCGATGACGAAACGGGTGCGCTCCTCCTCGCTCAGGTTCGCGGCGGGAAAGGAGAAGGCGTTGCGCCCGGTGGCGAAGACGGTGGTCTCGCCGCCGGTTTTCTCGCCCAGTGGATCGTCGGCGGGCGTGGCACCGGCGGGAAGGGCGAGGAGGGAGAGCACGATGGCGGATCTGTGGAAATACATGGCGGTGCTTTCGTGGTGGGCTGGCGGGTGGCTGGCTTTATTCCCTCTCTCCCCGGGAGAGGAGTCTGGGTGAGGGAGCGCGCGCGCTGGTACTGAGGCGTTGTTCCCACCCCCCAACTCCTCCCCAGACGGGGGAGGCGGGTTACGGCTGCACCAGGGTCAGTTTGCTGATGCCAACAGCGTGCGCGGCCGCGACCAGATCCTTGCTCTGCTGCACCAGGCTGTTCACCGTGGCCTGGATGCGCTGCCTGCCGGGTGCGTCCTTGCCGCCGATGATCTCGCGGTCGAAGGGCGCCTGGATGGCGCTCGCCCTGGCCACGGAGCCGGCCAGCTGCTTGCTGGTCTTGTCGGCCAGGGTCGCGTTGACGGCGGCGACCAGATCGCGCGGCGAGGGGCCTTGCAGGACGGAGCCGTCGGCGCGCTTGTAGCGGCCCAGCCAGACGTTCTCGATGCCCATGGCGTTGGTCACGGCGTCCCGATGGGTGTTGTCGGAGAAACAGGAATGCTCGTCCTCCTGGTCCTGGCTGTTGAGGGCCACCTCCAGGCGTTCGCCGGCCAATTCCCCGCGCGACAGCGAGCCCATGGCGACGAAGATCTTGCGCAGGGATTCCTGGCCGCCTTCGACGAACTTCGCCCGGTAGTTGAGCCGGCTGTCCGGACGCCAGGCCTTGACCAGATAGTCGAGGTCGTCGAGCAGCAGTTCGGTGACCACGCGCAGGTACTGGCGGCGGCGGTCGGCATTGGGCGCCTGAGCATCGACAAAGTCGGTAAAGGCGCGGTTGCCCGGGCCGGTTTCGCTGAGGTCCTGACCCCAGAGCAGGAATTCGATGGCATGCCAGCCGGTGGCGATGTTCTCCTCGCCGTCGCGCTCGTTCTGGGCGGCGATGGACTCTTTGCTGATGGCGAAGGCACGGTCGTTGATCAGGCCGCTTTCCGGGCCGCCCTCCACCTTATCGACGAAGGACTCGTCCATGGGCCAGGCGTTGAGGCGACCCTCGGGGCCGTTGTCGTCGTCGATGGGGCCGCCGTAGAAGCGGAAGGCCTCGGTCTGCCCGTAGAACTCCCGCGCCGCGCGCCAGGCCTGCTGCGCCGCCTGCTGGGACTGCGCGGAGGGGCTGGCCAGGAATGTGTCGATGGCACGCTGCATGGCGCGGGCCTCGTTCAGGGTATCGGTATAGTTGGCGTGTACCAGTTCGGCGTGATGCGTCAGCACGGCATTCACGTCGGGCGCGGCGGAAAGGGTGGGCTGCGTGGCCAGGGCGGCGCTCAGGGCGAGTGCAAGAAGAAGTTTCTTCATGGGGGTTCCTTGTCTGATTTTGAAGTAGTGGTCTTCAGGCGGTGAGGATCAGCTTGCCGGCCTGGGTAATGCGCAACTGGTACTCGCGTCCCTCGTGCACGATCACCACCACCTTGCCGCCCTGGAACAGGTCGCGGCTCTGGTAGGTGGGCGGCATGGGCGACGGCGGCGGGGATTTCGTCTGGTTCATGTTTGGGCGTCGATGTTGGCGCGGCCCTGGGCGATCCGCCGCAGGGCCGCGGCGAATCCGGCGATACCGGAATTGCGGGTCAGCACGCAGGGCTTGCGCTTCCGCTTGCAGTGGCTCTTGAGCTGGTAATAGGCCTGGTGGCCGACACAATCCATCGGGCAAATCACGGCATCCGAGGCTTCGAGCAGATCGGGCAGCAGGGCGATGTGCTGCTCCCGGCCCCCGTCGTGGTGGATGAGG
>VGVT01000043.1 GCA_016873935.1 Betaproteobacteria bacterium
CAGCCAGAAATGGACCATGCCGATTCGGGATTGGAAGGCGGCGCTGACTCGCTTTACTATCCAGTTCGAAGATCGGATGAACAACCTCTAAACCATAACCCGTTTACACAAAATTCCGGACACCCTCCCTGAGGGAACGAGAAGCCGTCATCGCCGACCTGCTCGCCAGGAAGGCTCGGTTCATGGATGAGTTCCATTTGGAGCAGAGCAAGGCAGATCGGCAGGATCATCACCGTCGTCTGTGGCTGGCCAGGCACGGTTACCGGTAAACGAACCTCGATGGTTCAGGAAGCGGTCATTGTCGAACAACCGATATCGGGTTGGGGCGACCGGCCCCTTTGGCCGAGTTGCGGGAGCCCAGACCCGAAACCCGAAGGTCGCTTATTAGGTGCGCTGCGGTCATCGGTAGATACGCAAGACTCACTGCGCGGCTCGATCATCATGGTGGGCGCGCGCTCGGCTTGACCCTGGAATTCGCCGCTGGATCGCGGATGCCCAAGTAAAAAAAGCCCGCCAGGGGCGGGCTCTTCGTCACACCGGAAGGCCTTATTTCGCTGGGCAGGCGGCTTCGCCGGGCACCTTGCTGGCCAGGGTCATGAAGGCCTGGAAGGGGCCCATCACGCTCATCGCCTCCAGCTTGGGGCCGTCGAACTTGAGGTTGCCGAACATCATGGCGGTGGCCGGGTTCATGCCGGACTTCCAATCCTTGGTGGTGGCGTGCATCTGGTAGTCGACGTCGTAGTCCAGTCTGGCGTTGGCCACCGGGCCGGCGCTGGCGCACTGCGCCTTGCCGCCCTGGGACACGATCTTCATTTCCACCTTGCTGTCGACGCCGCAGTCGGTGCGGAACATGTGGATGATCTTGTAGCCGCGGCCCTTGTCGTTCTTGATCCATTTCACGCCCAGGTCGTTGGACAACTGCGGGCTGGCGTTCCAGCCCTGGCAGGCCTGGGCGGCCCATTCGGCGGACATGTAGGGGGTGGAGGCCACGGCGTTCGCGGCGAACAGGGTGGCGGCCAGGGTGGACAGGATGACGTTCGGTTTCATGCGGGTTTCCTCGGGTTGGGGGCGATCGGCGGCGCAAAGTAGCGAGCCGGCCACCGGGCTGTCAAAGCAGCCCTGTTAATAACGGGGTTGAAAAGTTTTATGCCCGGTTCCGCCGGGCATGGGAAACGAGGTCCGCTCTGCGGCTCCGCGGAGGGCGCATAGCCGAAATCGAGGCATCGAGACGCGCTGAACAGCCAGGCGACCCGCTGTCGGAGTGGCGGCGGCCGACTCTCTCCGGCATCAGTCGGTCGGCTCCACAGTGCGGCTATGCCGCCCTCCATGAGGGTTTCTGGGTCTGACTTCTGGTCAGCCCGCATGGGCGACGTGATAATGCGTCATCAAAATTTCCCCGTTCGGCGTGATGAACAAGAAAAAAATCTTCCTGCCGGTGCCGCTGCTGGCCTTGGGCGTCGGCGGCTTCGCCGCCCTCAAGGCGACCCGGCCGCTGCCGCCGGTGGTGCCGCCGAAGGAGCCGGTGTGGCGGGTGGAGACCCTGGTGGTGTCGCCGCACAGGGCCAGCCCCGTGCTGACCTTGAACGGCCGCGTGGAAAGCCCGGACCAGACCCGCGCGGCGGCGTCCGGCGTCGGCCGGGTGTTGACGGTGCGGGTGCGCGAAGGCCAGCGCGTGGCCGCCGGCGATCTGCTGCTGGAGCTGGATCCGCGCGATTTCCTGCCCAAGGTGGAACAGGCGCGCGGCGAGGTGATGGAACTGGAAGCCGCCCTGCGCAGCGAGGAGCTGCGCCACAAGGCGGACGTGGACCAGTTGGAGCACGAGAAGCGCCTGCTCGACGCCGCCGCCGCCGACGTGCGGCGTTTCGAGGAGTTGCAGCGGGAGAACTTCTATTCGCAGTCGGCGGTCGAGCAGAGCCGCTCCAACCTGGCGCGGCAGAACATCAGCCTGCGCACGCGCGAGCTGGCCATAGCCGACCACCAGGCCCGCCTCGCGCAGATCAAGGCGCGGCTGCTGCGGGCTCGCGCCAACCTCGACCAGGCCGAGCTGGCGGCGGCGCGGGCGCGCGTGCTGGCGCCTTTCGCCGGCTTCGTCGCCAAGGTGGAGGTGGCGGCGGGCGACCAGGTCAACAATGGCCAGAGCATGCTCACCCTGTATCCCGCCGCGGCCCTAGAGGTGCGCGCGAAGCTGCCCGCCAGCCAGCAGGATGAATTCCTCGCCCTGCATGCGGCCGGCGGCCGCGCGCAGGCCACCGCCCTGGTCGGCGGTGAACGCCTGCGATTCCGCCTGGCGCGTCTGGCCGGCGCCGCCGATGCCCGCGGCCTGGACGGATTCTTCGTGCTGGAGGCGCCCTCCGCCGCCGTGCGGGTGGGTGAACTGGTCACCCTGGAAGTGACCCGCGCCGCCGTCGACAACGCGGTGACGGTGCCCTATGTCGCCCTCTACCACGGCCGTCAGGTCTACCGCATCGAGGACGGGCGCCTGCGCGCGGTGACGGTCAACGTGCTCGGCGAGGCCGGCGGTCAGCCGCCCATGCTGCTGGTGAGCTCGCCCGAACTGAAGAAGGGCGACGTGCTGCTGGCCACGCATCTGCCCAACGCGGTGAATGGCCTTAAGGTGGAGGCCAGGGGAAAGTGAGCGGGGGGGTGTTCGGGAAAAGGGAAAAGGGAAAAGGGAAACGCGAACCCTCTGCTCCGACCAGGAGCACAGGTTTTGAATTCCCGTTTCCCTTTTCCCGTTTCCCATTTCCCGTTTACGGTTCCCCGTCTCGCGCGATTCGATGAAACGCAACGACCTCCTCGGCACCTTCGTCCACCACCCGGTGGCGGCCAACCTGCTGATGCTGCTGCTGATGGTGGCGGGCTTCTTCGCCGTGACCAAGCTCAACGTCCAGTTCTTCCCCAACTTCAACCTGGATTTCGTCACCGTGCGCGTGGAGTGGCGCGGGGCCGCGGCGGAGGATGTGGAGGAGGGCATCACCACGCCGCTGGAGCAGAAGCTGAAGACCGTCTCCGGCATCAAGAACCTGACCTCCACCTCCAGCCAGGGGGTGAGTTCCATCTCCATCGAGTTCCACGAGGGCAGCGACCCCATCGCCGCCGTCGACGAGGTCAAACAGGCGGTCGAGCAGTTCCGCAACCTGCCGCAGGAGGCGGAACAGCCCGAGGTGTCGCGGGTGATCCGCTACGAACCGATCGGCCGCGTGCTGCTCACCGGCGGCAGCCTGCCTGAACTGCGCAGCCTGGCCCGCCAGTACGAGACCGACCTGCTGGCGCGCGGCGTCGACAAGGTCGATCTGCTGGGGCTGCCCGAGGAGGAAGTGGCCATCACCCTGCCCGCGCGCGAACTGGAGCGCCTGGGCATGACCCTCGACCAGGTCGCCGCGCGCATCGCTCAGACCAACCGCGACCTGCCCGCCGGCAAGCTGGGGGATGGCGAGGTGCAGCGCGAGGTGCGCGGCATCAATCTGCGCAAGGACCCACGCGACTATCGAGATCTGCCGCTGGTGACCGAGACCGGCTCGCGCGTGGAGCTCGGCCAGGTCGCCGAGATCACCCGGGCGCCGCGCGACAACAGCGTCTTCCTCGAGGTGAATGGCGAGCCCGCCGTCGAACTGGCGCTGCGCCGCGCGGAAACCGGCGATTCGCTGGAGGCGGCGAAGATCATGGAAACCTGGTTGACGCAGGCGCGCGAGCGGCTGCCGCCGGATATCCGCCTGCATGCCTACGACCAGCAGTGGACCCTGATCGAGGACCGCATCGGCTTGCTGGTGAGTAACGGCATCCTCGGCCTGATCATCGTCTTCTTCCTGATGCTGCTGTTCCTCAACGGCCGCGTCACCGTCTGGGTGGCCATGGGCATTCCCACCGCCTTCCTGGCCACCCTGGCGGTGCTCTGGCTGGCCGGCGGCTCCATCAACATGATCAGCCTGTTCGCCCTGATCATGGCCCTGGGCGTCATCGTCGACGATGCCATCGTCGTCGCCGAGGACGCCTACGCCCACTACAGGATGGGCGAGGAGCCCATGTACGCCTCGGAAGGTGGCGCCCGGCGCATGTTCTGGCCGGTCATGGCGTCCAGCCTCACCACCGTCGCCGCCTTCATTCCGCTGATGATGGTGTCCGGCCCCATGGGCAAGATCCTCGGCGACATCCCCTTCATCATGATCTGCGTGCTGGCGGCTTCCCTGCTGGAGTGCTTCTTCATCCTGCCCGGCCACCTGCGCGGCGCCTTCGTGCATGGCGCAGGCGACAAGACGCATCCGACGCGGGTTCGGCTGGACGGTGCCTTCGGGCGTTTCCGCGACGGCCCCTTCCGGCGCGCCGTCAGTGCCGCCGTCGAATACCGCGGCGTCACCGTCGCCGCCGGGGTGGCCATCCTGATCGTGGTCGTCGGACTGCTGGCGGGCGGCCGCGTCAAGTTCACCTTCTTTCCCACGCCGGAACCCCAGGTGGTGTTCGCCAACGCCACTTTTTCCAGTGGCACGCCGCGCCACACCGTCGACGCTTTCCTCGATCACCTGCGCGAGACCCTGGAGGCCACCGAGAAGAGCTATGGCGCCGACATCGTGCAGCGCGCGGTGTTCCGCGGCGGCGCCCTGTCCGGCGACCAGAATCCGCGCCAGGGCGACCAGTTCGGCTCGGCGACGGTCGAACTGGTGCCCTCGGAGGAACGCGAGGTGCGTACGGAAACCTTCATCCGCGACTGGCAGGCGCGGGTGAACGTGCCGGCCGGCATGGAGAATTTCCTGGTGGTGCCGCGCCGGCAGGGGCCGCCCGGCCAGGATCTGGTGATCCGCATGAGCGGCCGCGACGCCCACACCCTCAAGCTCGCCGCCCTGGAGGCGCAGACCAGCCTGCGCCAGATCGTCGGCGTCTACGGCATCGAGGACGACATGCCCTATGGCAGGGAACAGGTGGTGTTCAAGCTCACCCCGGCCGGCGAGGCCCTGGGCCTGACCCTGGAGGAACTCTCCCGCCAGTTGCGCGCCGCCCTCGACGGCCGCCTCGTGCAGTTGTTCCAGGACGGTCCCGAGGAGGTGGAAGTGCGCGTACGCCTGCCGGAGGCGGAGCGTGCCAGCCTCGCCCTGCTGGAGCGCATGAACGTGCGCACGCCCGCCGGCGATTGGGTGCCGCTCGCGACCGTCGCGAGCTGGACCTCGCGCCAGGGTTTCGAGGCCCTGCGCCACGCGGAAGGCCGGCTGGCGGTGGAAGTCAATGCGACGGTGAACAGCGCCGTCGCCAACACCAACGAAATCCTGGCCGGCCTGCAGGACGTCACCCTGCCCACCCTGGTCGAAAAATACGGCATCGAGTGGTCCTTCCAGGGCAGGGCGGCGGATCAGCGCGAAACCATGGCCGACATGCGCGCCGGCCTGCTGCTCGGGCTGGCCCTCATCTACCTGGTGCTGGCCTGGGTGTTCGGCCATTACGGCTGGCCCATCATCATCATGCTGGCCATTCCCTTCGGACTGGTCGGCGCCGTCGCCGGACACTGGATCATGGGCATCAACCTCACCCTGCTCTCCCTGTTCGGCCTGTTCGGCCTGTCCGGCATCGTCGTCAACAACGCCATCGTGCTGGTGGAGTTCTACCGGCATCAGCGCGAGCAGGGCCTGGCCGTCAACGAGGCCCTGGTCAACGCCGTCTGTCTGCGCCTGCGCGCCATCCTGCTCACCTCGCTGACCACCATCGGCGGCCTCTCCACGCTGATGGCGGAAACCTCCCTGCAGGCGCAGTTCCTCATTCCCATGGCCACCTCGATCACCTTCGGCCTCGCTTTCACCACCGTGCTGGCGCTGTTCTGGCTGCCGGCCATGCTGTCCCTCTACGAATCCGCCCACCTGCGTCTCATGCGCCTGCTCGGCCGACCGGCGGAGGCCGCCGCGCGCGGTTAGGTCGCCATGCGCGCGCGCTCCATCCTCATCACCGGCTGTTCCTCCGGCATCGGCCTGGCCGCCGCGCGGGCCTTGCGCGAGCGTGGCTGGCGGGTGTTCGCCGCGGCGAGAAATCCCGCCGACGTCGAGCGCCTGGCCGCCGAGGGGCTGGAAAGCCTGGTGCTGGACCTCGACGATTCCGCCGGCCTGCGCGCCGCCGTCGCGGAGGTGCTCGAACGCGGCGGTGGCCGCCTGGACGCGCTGTTCAACAACGCTGGTTTCGGCCAGGTGGGAGCGGTCGAGGACCTGACCCGCGACGCCCTGCGCGAGCAGTTCGAGACCAACCTGTTCGGCTGGGTGGAACTCACCAATCTGCTCATCCCGGTGATGCGCGCCCAGGGCGGCGGACGCATCGTCATGAACAGTTCGGTGCTGGGCTACGCCGCCTTCGCCTATCGCGGCGCCTACAACGCCGCCAAGTTCGCGCTGGAAGGGCTCACCGACACCCTGCGCCAGGAGCTTGCCGGCACCGGCATCCACGTCAGCCTGATCGAACCCGGCCCCATCACCAGCCGCTTCCGCGAGAACTGTCTGCCGCACTTCGAGAAGCACATCGACTGGCGCGCCAGCGTGCATCGGGCTCGCTACGAGGCCCAGCTCGCGCGCCTGCGCACGCCCGGCCCGGCCGCCCCTTTCACCCTGGGGCCCGAGGCGGTGGTGGCCAAGCTGCTGCACGCCCTGGAAAGCCCGCGCCCGCGCGCCCGCTATCCGGTGACGGTGCCGGCGGTGGCGTTCTGGTGGCTGAGACGGGTGCTCTCGGTAGGCGCGATGGACTGGCTGCTGACGCGGGCCTCGGGGGGCGGCAGGCGCTGAACAGTTCTAAACCAGGAAGGCGCTGTCCGAGCAGGGATTGCACCAGCCCATGCGCACCAGGAAGTCGTCGAATTCCAGGCGGTGATCCGCCTCCAGGCGGGCGGCGCGGCCGGCGAGATGGGCGAAGCCGGTTTCCGGCAGGGGCGGCCGGAAGGCGAAGGCCACCACGTTGGCCTTGGACTCCGCCGGCAGCCGCAGGACATGGCCGGCGAAGACCTCGGCGAGGCGCTCGAGATGCGCGCGGTAGCCGGGATCCGACTCCCACAGGTTGAACACCGCCACGCCGCCGGGCCGCAGCATTTCCCGGCAGTCACGGTAGAAGCGCGCCTCGGTGAACGCCTCGACGATGCCCTCGGCGCCGTAGCAGTCCACCAGCACGGCATCCTGGCTGTCCGGGTGTTCACGCGCGAAGGCGGTGCCGTCGCCGAGGAGGACCCGCAGGCGCTCGTCGTCGGGCGGCAACTGGAAGGCGTCGCGCGCGGCGGCGATCACCCCGGCGTGGATTTCCACGGCGGTGACGCGACTGTCGGGCAGCCGGCGATGCAGGAACTTGGCCAGGGATCCGCCGCCCAGTCCGATCAGGGCGATATCGCGCGGATTCCGCTGGAACAGCAGGAACCCCATCATCGCGCGCGTGTATTCGAGTTCCAGGCGGAACGGCGCGTTCAGGCGCATGGCGCTCTGCACCGCGCTGCCGCCCAGATGCAGGAAGCGCACGCCGTCGCGCTCGCTGACCCGGACGGGCAGGGCGCCGGTGGAGGGGTCCGGGGAGGTGTCTGGATCCCGCATGCCGAACCAGTCAGGCAGCCGGTTCCGCCTTGGCGAGGCGCCATGCGTCGAGGGCATCGAGGGTTTCCCGCATGCCCGGACACAGGCGCACTCCGGGCAAGGCCACGCTGACCCGGGCGCAGCCGGCGCCGCCCGCCCAGAGTTCGGTTTCCTCGTCCAGACGCTGCCGCAGCTCGGCCAGGGCGGGCGCGATGCGGCGGTGCGGATAGGCGATGCTGAAGGACAGGGCGACGACGTTGGCATTGTAGGCACGCGCCGCCTGCGCGATGTCCTGCACCGGCGTCTGCGTGCCCAGCGACACGCAGTAGGCGCCGCGCAGGGAGAGCAGGGCGGCGACCATGAGCAGGCCGATGCCGTGTTCTTCCTCCGGCAGGGTGGTCAGCAGCACGCGCGGCCGCGCGCGGGTGTCGGCCAATTGCGCGACGACGTCGCGCAGCAGGCCCTGGACGACTTCGGTGTAGACGTGTTCCTCGTGGATATCGATGCCGCCGCGCGCCCAGGATTCGCCCACGGCATGGTTCAGAGGGGTGATGACGTCCTGGACAAAACTCTCAACCCCACGACTCAGCATTTCCCGTTGCAGGCGCCGGCGCAGTCCCGCAGGATCCTCGTGACGCAACATTTCCAGGGTCAGATCGCGCATCCGGGCGATGCCTGCCGACGCCTCGACAGGGGGCTTGGCCAGTATCAGCGCGTGCAGGTTTTCCGCGCTTTCGGCGACGATGCGCGAGGGCCGCAGGCCAGTATCCATGAGGCGTTTGATCAGGCGCAGGCGGTCCACCTGGTCGGCCGGATAGCTGCGTTCGCCCTGCGCATCGCGCAGCGGCGCGGGAAAACCGTAGCGACTTTCCCATTTGCGCAGCACGTCCTTGGAGATTCCCGTCTCGCGCTCGACGGCTCGGATCGACAGGGCTTCCTGATCAGCGATATTCATCGTTATCTGTCCTGGACAAATGTCTTGACATGGCAATCTTGTCCAACTATCTTACGTCCATCGATGTAATTGTCCAGGACAAATTATGAAAACCTTCTCCTTGTCCATGCCTGTGTTGCGTCGCTTCCTGCTGCCGGCCGGATTCCTCTTCCTCGTGACTGCCGGTGTGCTGCGGCCTACCCCGGCCATCGCCGAGTCCTGCCCGGAACTGCTGCGGCACAGCTTTGCCGACCTCAATACCGGCGCGCCGCGCGACCTGTGCCAATACCAGGGCAAGGTCATCCTGGTGGTGAATACCGCCAGTTACTGCGCCTTCACCGACCAGTACGGCGGTCTCGAAGCGCTCTACCGCAAGTACAAGGACCGCGGCCTGGTGGTGCTGGGCTTTCCCTCGAACGACTTCGCCGGCCAGGAGCCGGGCAGCAACCGGCAGATCGCCGAGTTCTGCCGGCTGACCTACGGCGTGGAATTCCCCATGTTCGCCAAGTCGCACGTGACGGGTGCGCAACGCAACGCCCTCTATGCCGAACTGGCGCGGCGCAGCGGGGAAGTGCCGCGCTGGAACTTCCACAAATACCTGATCGATCGCGACGGCAAGCGCGTGCAGAGCTTTGCTTCTTCGCTGCCGCCGGATGATCCGCGTCTGCTGGAGGCGCTAAGTCGCCTGCTGGATGCCCGGAAAAACCTGAAACGCGAGACCTGAACGACTACGGATGAGAGGAGACAACGCCATGCACCCTGAACAGAGCCCCGCCACACCCCAGTCAGCCCGGCAATCCGCGGGGCTGGCGCCGCCGCTCCCGGCCGAAGAGCCCGCGGCCAGGCCCAGCCGCCAGAGCGAGCACTTCATAACCGAATGGGCCATTCCGAACGGCGCCGACGCGCCGCGCAACTAGGAGGAGCACAACATGGGCGCTGCCGAACGAGCCATTGGTTGGGTGGAACAGGGTTACGTGCCGGACGCCGTGATCCGGCGCGGCATCCGGCGTCTGTGCAAGGCGCGACTGGAGGAGATCGCCGAGGCCGACTGCGAAGCCGCGGCCGAGGCGGAAGCGGGCTTCCTCGCGGCCATGGCGGCGGCGTCTGTCGCCGAAGTGCCACAGCTCGCCAATGCCCAGCACTACGAGGTGCCGGCGGCGTTCTTCTCACAGGTGCTGGGACCCGAGCGCAAATACAGTTGTGCTTACTGGCCGGAAGCCACAACCGATCTGGCCGGCGCCGAGTCCGCCGCGCTGGCGCTGACCTGCGCGCGCGCCGAACTCGCCGACGGCCAGGACATCCTCGAACTGGGTTGCGGCTGGGGCAGCCTCACGCTGTGGATGGCCCGGCGCTATCCCGACGCCCGCATCACCGCCGTCTCCAACTCCGCCTCCCAGCGCGCCTACATCGAGACCCGCGCGCGCAGCCTGGGTGTTTCCAACCTGCGGGTGATCACCGCCGACATGAACCATTTCGAGGCGGGTGCCCACTTCGACCGGGTGGTGTCGGTGGAGATGTTCGAGCACATGCGCAACTGGGCCGCGCTGATGGCCAGCGTGCACGACTGGTTGCGGCCCGGCGGCAAGTTCTTCATGCACATCTTCGCGCACCGGGATCGCGCCTATATGTTCGAGGTCCGCGGCGACGACGACTGGATGAGCCGCCACTTCTTCAGCGGCGGCATGATGCCCTCCCAGCATCTGCCGGCGCGCTTCCAGGAACACCTGCGCCTGCGCCGGCAATGGACCTGGAGCGGCCGCCACTACGAAAAGACCGCCAACGCCTGGCTGGCCAACATGGACGCCCGCCGCGAGGCCATCCTGCCCATCCTGGCCGAGACCTACGGCGCCGACGACGCGCAACTCTGGTGGATGCGCTGGCGCCTGTTCTTCATGGCCTGCGCCGAGACCTTCGGCTACGACGGCGGCGAAACCTGGCGCGTCGGCCACTACCTGTTCGAGCGGCCCGCCACGCGGGAAATGGCGCCATGACCACGGCCAGCCTGGCACGCCGCGCCGCGGCGGGTACGCGGACCAGCACAGTGCTGGTCAATGTCCTGGCGTTCCAGGCGGGCTGGTGGGCGGTGGTGCTGAGCGCCGCCCAGGACCGCGCCGCCGTCGGTCTCCTGGTGGTGGGGCTGGTCCTGGCCTGGCACCTGGCGCGGGTTCGGCCGGGTCGCGCGGAAGCCGCGCTGATCGCCGTCGCGGCCTGCATCGGCCTGGTCTTCGACAGTCTGCTGCTGGCAACAGGCTGGGTGGAATTCGCCGGCGGCGCCCTGTTCGGCGTGCTGGCCCCACTGTGGATGGTGGCCCTGTGGGCGAATTTCGCCGCCACTCTCAACGTTTCCCTGCGCGTCCTGCGCGCGCGGCCGTGGCTCGCCGCCCTGCTCGGCGGCCTGGGTGGCCCCCTGGCCTATTGGGGCGGCGCCGGCCTCGGGGCCATGAGCCTGGTCGAGCCGCTTCCGGCGCTGCTGGTCCTGGCCGCGGGCTGGGCCGTGCTCACCCCCCTGCTGTTCCGCCTGGCCGCCTGTCTGGAGGCGCGGCCATGACGCTGAGCGGCGCCACCGTCGCCCTCGCAGTCGTCCTGCTGGCGGCCTTCGCCACCTGGCTGGTCAGCCTGGCGCGGCGCGACGTCAGCATCGTCGACAGCCTGTGGGGCCCGATGATCGCCCTGGCCCCCTGGGCCTACCTCGCGGCCATCGCCCAGCCGGGGCCGCGCGCGACCCTGGTGCTGGCCCTCGCCAGCGTCTGGGCGCTGCGACTGGCGCTGCACATCACCTGGCGCAACCGGGGCCACGGCGAGGATCGCCGCTACCAGGCCATCCGCGCCCGCAACGAACCCCATTTCGCTTACAAGAGCCTGTACCTGGTGTTCGGCCTGCAGGCGGTGCTGGCCTGGATCGTCGCCCTGCCGCTGATGGCCGCGCTGGATTCCGCGCGGCCTCTGGGCTGGCTGGATTTCCTCGGCGCCGGCCTGTGGCTCGCGGCCATCGTCTTCGAGGCCGTGGCGGACTGGCAGCTCGCCCGCTTCAAGGCCGACCCGGTCCATCGCGGCCAGGTCATGGACCGCGGCCTGTGGGCCTGGAGCCGGCACCCCAACTATTTCGGCGAGTGCCTGGCCTGGTGGGGCGCCTGGCTCGTCGCGCTGGGCGCCGGCGCCGCCTGGACGGTGGTGTCGCCGCTGCTGATGACCCTGCTGCTGCTGCGCGTGTCCGGCGTCGCCCTGCTGGAAAAGGATCTGGTCGAGCGACGCCCCGCCTACCGCGACTATGTGGCGCGCACCAGCGCCTTCGTGCCCTGGCCGCCGAAGCGCGGCGCGGCGCGCGCCACGGAGTCGGCATGAGCCCGCGTTGGCCGGCGCTCGCGCTCGCCCTGCTGACCGCCGGGTCGGTCCACGCGTCCGCCCAGGAGGCCTGGCGCTTCCGGGTTTTGCTGGATGGCGACGAGATCGGCCGCCACGTGTTCGAGGCGCGCGAATTCGAGGCACGCGACGGCGGCGCCTCGCGGGAACTGGTCAGCCAGGCGGAGTTCCGCGTGCGCCTGCTGTTCTTCGATGCCTTCCGCTACGAGCACCGCGCCACCGAACGTTGGCGCGGCGACTGCCTGGAGTCGATGAGCGCCCGCACCCGCCAGAACGGCCGCGTCGACACCGTCGAAGCCACGCGCGACGGCGAGGCATTGCTGGTGCGCACGCCGCGCGGCGAGCAGCGTCTGCGCGGCTGCGTGCGCTCCTTCGCCTACTGGAACCCGGACATCCTGCGCGGCGGCGCGCTGCTGAACGCCCAGACCGGCGAGTCGGTGCCGGTCAGCGTCACCCCCCTGGGCCGCGAAACCCTGAACGTGCGCGGGCGTCCGGAATCCACCCGCCGCTACCGCCTGTCCGGACCGGACATCGCCATCGACCTCTGGTATGCCGGCGCCGGCGACTGGGTCGCCCTGGAGTCGCGCGTGCGCGGCGGCGTGTTGCGTTACGAGATCCTGTAAGGAGGCGCCATGCTCAAGTCCACCCTGCTTGCCACCGCCGCGCTGTTCCTGGCCGGCTGCCAGTCCGCGCCGCGCCCGCCCATCGCCCTGGCCGGGCCGGTGGACCTGCCGCGCTTCATGGGCGACTGGTACGTCATCGCCAACATCCCCACCTTCCTGGAGAAGGGCGCCCACAACGCGGTGGAGTCCTACCGCCTGGACGCGGACGGCAGCATCGCCACCACCTTCACCTTTCGCGCCGGCGCCTTCGACGGCCCGGAGAAGCGCTACACGCCGCGCGGCTTCGTGCGCGAAGGCCAGGGCAACGCGGTGTGGGGCATGCAGTTCCTGTGGCCGATCCGGGCCGATTTCCGCATCGTCTACCTGACCCCCGACTACGGCCAGACCGTGATCGGCCGCGAGGCGCGCGACTACGTCTGGATCATGGCGCGCACGCCGGCGATCCCGGAGGCCGACTACCAGTCCATCCTGAGCTTCCTGGCCGGGCAGGGCTACGACGTCACCCGCATCCAGCGGGTGCCGCAACGTTGGGAGCAACAACCATGAAGATCGCCATCATCGGCAGCGGCATCGCCGGGTTGACCGCCGCGCACCACCTGCATCCCGCGCACGACATCAGCGTGTTCGAGGCCGGCGACCACATCGGCGGCCACGTGCACACGCACGAGGTGATGTCGGGCGGACGTTCGCACCGGGTGGACACCGGCTTCATCGTCTTCAACCACCGCACCTACCCGCGCTTCGTCGAACTGCTCGCCGACCTGGGGGTGGACAGCCAGCCCAGCGACATGAGCTTCGCCGTGAGCTGCGGACGCAGCGGCCTCGAGTACAACGGCAGTTCCCTCAACGCCCTGTTCGCCCAGCGCGAGAACCTGGTCAAACCCGGCTTCTGGCGCATGCTCCAGGACATCCTGCGCTTCAACCGGGAGGCGCCGGAACTGCTGCGCCGGCCCGACGATGGCGAGAGTCTGGGCGAGTTCCTGGCGCGCGGCGGCTACGGCGAGCGCTTCCGCGACTACTACATCCTGCCCATGGGCGCCGCCATCTGGTCCACCGATCCGGCCCGCATGCTGGCCTTCCCCGCCCGCTTCTTCATCCGCTTCTTCGCCAACCACGGCCTGCTGTCGCTGGACGACCGGCCCCTGTGGCGGGTGATCCGCGGCGGCTCGCGCGCCTATGTGGAGCGCCTGGTGGCGCCGTTCCGCGAGCGCGTGCGCCTGGCCACGCCGGTGCGGCGCCTGGTGCGCCGGCCGGATCAGGTGACCGTATACACGGACGCCGGCGCCGAACGCTTCGACGCGGTGTTCCTGGCCTGCCACAGCGACCAGGCCCTGGCCCTGCTGGACGCCCCCTCGCCGCAGGAGGCCGAGGTGCTGCGCGCCATTCCCTACCAGGCCAACGAGGCGGTGCTGCACACCGACACCCGCCTGCTGCCGAGGAAGCGCCTGGCCTGGGCGGCCTGGAACTACCGCATGCCCGACGGCCCCGGCGGGCGCGTCAGCCTCACCTACAACATGAACATCCTGCAAAGTCTGGACGCGGAGGACACCTTCTGCGTCAGCCTCAACCCCGGCGAGCGCATCGATCCGCGGCGGGTGATCGCGCGCATGACCTACCACCACCCGATGTTCACCCGTGAGGGGGTGGCCGCCCAGGCCCGCCATCGGGAGATCGACGGCACCCTGCGCACCTACTACTGCGGCGCCTGGTGGGCCAACGGTTTCCACGAGGACGGCGTGGTCAGCGCCCTCGACGCCCTGCGCCATTTCGAAGCGGATCTCGGCCATGCAAAGCTGCCTCTACGCCGGCTGGGTTAGGCACCGGCGCCTGGCGCCGCGGCCGCATGCCTTCCGCTACGGCTTGTGCATGCTGTGGCTGGACCTGGACGAGCTCGACCGGGTGTTCGCCGGTCGCTGGCTGTGGTCCGCACGGCGGCCCAACCTGGCCTGGTGGCGGCGCGCCGATCACCTGGGCGACGCCGCCACACCGCTTGCCGAGGCGGTGCGCGACGCGGTGGCGCGGCAGAGCGGCAGCCGCCCGCGCGGTCCCGTGCGCCTGCTCACCCACCCGCGCTACTTCGGCTTCGGCTTCAATCCCATCAGCCTGTTCTATTGCTACGCCGAGGACGGCGTCACTTTGGAAGCGGTGCTGGCCGAGGTCACCAACACCCCCTGGCGCGAGCGCCACGCCTATGTGCTGCCCATGCGGCGCAACCAGGGCACGCCGGAGAAGCCGGCCTTCCGCTGCGCCAAGGCCATGCACGTGTCGCCTTTCCTGCCCATGGAGCTGGAATACGACTGGCGCCTTACCTTGCCCGGTGACAGCCTGCTGCTGCACCTGGAAGACCTGGAACGCGGCGTCAAGGTGTTCGACGCCACCCTCAACCTGCGCCGCCGGCCGCTCACCAGCCTCAATCTGGCCTGGGCGCTGGCGCGTTTTCCCTTCATGACCGCACAGGTGGTGTTCGGCATCTACTGGCAGGCCCTGCGCCTGTGGCTGAAAGGCGCGCCGCTGTTCGACCACCCGCCGGCGGCCGGCAAACCCCGGGAGACTTCCGCATGAACGACCGCGTTCTCACCCATCCCCAACTGGCCTCGGAGCCTGGGTATTTTTCGAAATCGGCAGCCAAAGTGGCCGTCATTCCCGCGCATGCGGGAATCCAGTTCGTAGGTCAAATCGCCTCTACAAACAACTCGATGCACAGTCTGGATTCCCGCCGCAGCCTGCCCCCGAATGGGGTAGTCGGGGGCGGGAATGACGGTGTGACGGGGCGCGGACAGGATGTTCACCACCTATCACCCGCCACATCTCCGCTCGCCGCCCTGGCCCGGCGCATCGTCCTGGGACGGCTGCGCGGCCTCACCCAGGGTTCCCTGCTGATCGAGGAGGTCGGCGCGGTCCACCACTTCGGCGCCGGCCTGCCCGAGGCGCGGGTGAGCGTGATGAATCCTGATTTCTGGCCACGCGTGGCCTTCGGCGGCAGCGTCGGCGCCGGCGAGTCCTACATGGCCGGCGACTGGCACAGCGACGACCTCAGCGGCCTGCTGCGCCTGCTGCTGCGCAACCGGGAGGTGGTGGATGGCATGGAGACCGGCCTGGCACGACTGTCGGCGCCGCTGCGTTGGCTTGCCCACCGCCGCAACCGCAACACCCGCGCCGGCAGCCGGCGCAACATCGCCGCCCACTACGACCTGGGCAACGACTTCTACCGGCTCTGGCTGGACGAGACCCTGATGTATTCCAGCGCCGTGTTCGAACGGCCGGAGATGACGCTGGCCGAGGCCTCCACCGCCAAGCTGGAACGCATCTGCCGCAAGCTCGGCCTCGGCCCGCATCACCACGTGCTGGAAATCGGCACCGGCTGGGGCGGCTTCGCCCTGCACGCGGCCGGCCGCCATGGTTGCCGGGTGACCACCGCCACCCTGTCGCGGCAACAATACGAACTGGCACGAGAACGGGTGGCGGCGGCGGGGCTGACGGACCGGGTCGAGGTGCTGCTCACCGACTACCGGGATCTGACGGGACGCTTCGACCATCTGGTGTCCATCGAGATGGTGGAGGCGGTGGGCGCCGCCAACCTGGACACCTACTTCCGCCAGTGCGCCCGCCTGCTCAAGCCCGATGGCGCCATGCTGCTGCAGGCCATCACCATCGCCGACCAGCGCTACCAGGCGGCCCTTGGCGAGGTGGACTTCATCCAGAAGCACATCTTTCCGGGCGGCTTCCTGCCCAGCGTCACCGCACTGGCCTCCAGTCTGACGCGGGCCAGCGACCTGCGCGCCGTGCATCTCGAAGACATCGGCCCGCACTACGGCGAGACCCTGGCGCGCTGGCGCGAGAACTTCCTGGGCGCCGTCGACGCCGTGCGCGCTCTGGGCTACCCGGAATCCTTCGTGCGCATGTGGCTGTTCTATTTCGCCTACTGCGAGGCGGGCTTCCGCGAACGCGACCTGGGCACGGTGCAAATGCTGTTGGCCAAGCCGGGCTGGCGCGGGGCGCCGGTGCTGGGTCGGCTACCCGACGTCGCCGGATGTTGAGTGATGCCCTATGTCCCTTTCTTATCCTGTTCGCCCTGTGCGGGAGTGGCTCGGTGATGGCCGCCGCCCAGCTGGTCCTCGACGACCGCCGCGATCCTGGTCTGTGCGCCGCCAACGGCGCCTGCTGGCGCGCGGTCACCGACACGGTGATGGGCGGTGTCTCCGGTGGCCGCCTGCGTCCCGACCAGGTGGACGGCCGGCCGTGCCTGCGCCTGACCGGTGAAGTCAGCCTGGAGAACGACGGCGGATTCGTCCAGGCCAGCCTGGACCTGGACCGGCACGGCCCCCTGGATGCCAGCGGCCATGCCGGCGTGGAGCTTGAGGTGTACGGCAACGGCGAAACCTACAACCTGCATCTGCGCACCGCCGATACCCGCATCGTCTGGCAGTCCTATCGGGCGTCCTTCCCGGCGCCGACCGCCTGGCGGACGCTGCGCCTGCCCTTCGCCGCCTTCCAGCCCCACCGCATCGAGCGTCCCCTGGACCTGAGCACCCTGCGCCGCCTGGGCCTGGTCGCAATCGGCCGGGAGATGCAGGTGTATCTCTGCCTGGCCCGTCTGTCCCTCTATCCCTGAAAGGAAGCGCCATGATCACCTGCACCCGCGATCCCATCACCCTGAACGACGTCACCAACTTGGCCGAAGCCCCCTTCGTCATCGAGGGGCAGGGGTCCGGGCGCATGAAGATCTACTTCGAGTCGGAGGCCAACCGCCGGGAATACCTGGAAACGGAGACCCACGGCGGCGTCCGCTCCCCCGGCCTGCGCGCGATCTTCGACGCCATGGCGGACAACCCGAATACCGGCAGCATCAATTGAGGCCCGCCGCCGTGTCGCCCCGGCATCTGCTCATCGTCGCCCACGGCAGCCGCCGCGCGGCCTCCAACGATGAAGTGCGGCAACTGGCCGGGCGCGTGCGCGAGCTGCGCTCGCCCGGCATCGATCACGTGGAAACCGCCTTTCTCGAACTCGCCGAGCCGGACATCTCCGCCGGACTGGCCCGCTGTGTGGCCCTGGGCGCGCGCGAGATCGTGCTGTTCCCCTATTTCCTCGCCGCCGGCACCCATGTGGTGGAGGACATCCCCGAGGTGGTGGCGGCCTTCCGCGCCGGCCATCCGCACGTGGCGGTGCGTGTCACCGGACACCTGGGCGCCGCCGAGGTCCTGCCGCGCGCCATCCTGGAGGTGGCGGCCAGCTTGAAAGCCGCCTAAGACAATTCCATGAAGGCATCCGACCCACTGCCCGCCTTGGGCGGACGGGTGCACGATCTGCTCAAGTCTCATGCGCTGGACTTGAACCGAGAGCCAGCCTGAGCGGGGTTCAACCCAGCAGAGCCTCGATGTCGCGGGCCAGTTCGGCCGGTGCGGTGGTTGGGGCGTAGCGGCGCGTCACCCTGCCCTGGCGGTCGGCCAGGAACTTGGTGAAGTTCCACTTGATGGCTTCGCTGCCCAGCAGGCCGGGCGCGGCATGCGTGAGGAACCGGTAAAGGGGATGGGCGTCGGCTCCGTTCACCAGGATCTTCGCGGACAGGGGAAAGCTGACGCCGTAACGGCTGGTGCAGAAATCGCGGATGCGGGCCGCGTCGCCGGGTTCCTGGTGGCCGAACTGGTCGCAGGGGCAGCCCAGCACCACCAGGCCGCGCTCACGGTAATCGCGCCAGAGGGTTTCCAGGCCCGCGTATTGTGGGGTGAAGCCGCATTCGCTGGCGGTGTTCACCACCAGCAGCACCCGCCCGGCGTAGTCCGCCAGTTTCAGCGTGCCGCCGTCCAGGGTGGGCAGGGTGAAGTCGTGCAGCGATGTGCTCATGTGGGGCCTGCGAAGCTGGGATATCGGTATGCGTAGACCCTTGCCGTAAAGGTCAAGACGACCAGCCCCGCCCGCCCCGGAGGAGCGGGCGGGGCGGCAGGAACTCAATATTGATCGGCCATCCATTCGTCCAGCGGCACGCAGGCGCGCTCGTTGGGCTTGGTGCTACCACCCAGCATGGGGGTCAGGCAGATGTATTCCACGCCGTCCTCGGCCACCAGGTTGCTGACGGGCAGCCTGCCCACGGTCTCGAAGCCGCGGGTTTCCATGAGGATGAAATCGAACTGGTCGCCGACGGTGACCTCCAGTCGGCCGCCGTTGCCTTCCCCGTACTTGGCCCACCAGGATTGGGGATCGATGCCGTCGTAGCTGGGCGATACCGAATCGGTGCCATGCTGGTGCCAAGCCATGATGGTGGGGTTCTGCATCTGGCTGTCGCAGGCGGCGGACTTGGCCATTGCGCTGGCCATGGAAAAAGTCAGATTGTGGTCGGGGTAGTCAACGCGAAGGGTCTGCATGGTCTTCTCCTTGAGTGTGAGAGGTTGCGGAGGACAGCGTGTGTCACCCCGTACTTATTTGTCTAGGACAAATAAAAAATAGTTCAAGGAAAATTTGGATAATTTATCAAATGTCCAGGACAGAAATGGATTAAACATGCCCAGGAGGCAAGCCTAAGCAGGCCGGGCATCGCAGGTTGGCCGAGACGGCCGGGGACTCAGGCGTCTGCTTCCGTCATCAGCGAAAGGAACAGATTCAGCGCCCGCTGCGTCCCGCAGGGCGCGGTGTCGCGCAGCCGGCGCAGGCGCTCGGCGGCATGCGTACCGGCGTCGCCCGCCACGCAGGGGCCGTAGCCCATGCTCCAGTCGGCGAACTGCCTGCGCTGCAGCGGTTCCCGGAACAGCAGGCGCATATCCGCGTGGCGGGGATCGTTGCCCAAGCGCGCCAGCAGTTCGTCGAGCGCGGTACCTGGTCCCTCCAGAATCTGGAAGAACAGACCGCCGTGGCATTGCAGGTGGCCGCTGATGTCGCGGCTTGCATTGTTTCGCCTGGATTGTTCGAGGATGCGCTCGATGTCGGCCTGCCCGATGCCTGGAGCGGCCACGCTGATATAGGCGAGATGCTGGAGGGGCATGGCTGGAGGCCGGAGATGCGCGAGGGCGGCAAGCTTGCGGCAACTTCCACGGCCCGGCAAGCACGGGCATGCCACCATGTGCCCGCGTCCATTCGGGAACCATGGCGCCCCCGCCGCGACAAACACAGGGTTCGGCAGCGAGCCGAAATCACCGAAGGAGACTGACCATGTCATTGCACAAGCATTTTTCCGCGAGCCGGGTCCTGACAGCCCTGGCCTGCACTGTCGTCCTGTCCGCTCCCGCCGCCGCCGATCACTGGCGCGGCCATCCCGGCATGGGCAATTACGGCCACTGCCCGCAGTACCACGGCATGGACAACTGCCCGCACAAACCCGCCGGGCCGATGATGCAACGCATGTCCGGCAAGATGCTGGGCGTGCAGATCAGCGATCTGCCCAACGCCATGCTGGACGCGGGCGAGGTGGGCTATGGCGTCAACGTGGAGAAGGTAAAGCCCGACAGCGCGGCTGCCAGCGCCGGCATCCAGGCCGGCGACCAGATCGTCGAATTCGCCGGCAAGCCGGTGCTCTCGGCGGAACGCCTGCGCTGGCTGGTGCGCAAATCGGAAGCGGGCAAGGCCCTCGACGTCAAACTCATGCGCGAGGGCAAGCCGGTCGCGGTGAAGGTCACCCTTGCCGAGCCGGTGCCCAAGGAGAAGTGCGAGCCGAAAGGCGCGCCCCGCATCGGCACCTGAGCGCCAGCGAACTCCGGGACCGAGGTCCCGGAGGCGTGGCCGGCATCAGTCCGGCAAGTCCTAGCGAAGGCTCAGACGCAGCCCGTCGGCTGGGGCAGACCACCGTACTTGGTGATCATCTTCATGGGGCCCCGGGGGAAGAGGTCGTACAGCTTTTGCGCCTTGCGGTCCATGCCGTGCAGCTTGGCGAAATCGCGGATGGGCGGCACGGTCTGGGTTTCGCCGAACACCTCCCGAGCCGACAGGATGTACTTCACATGTTCATCCGTGAGTTCGAAGTTGTCGTCCAGGCGAGCCAGTTCGTACATGATTTCCTCCGTCCAGATGGAGGGGTCTACCAGATAACCGTTGCCGGTAAGTTCGAGTTCCATGGGGAATCCTGTTGCGTTGAGAATGGTTCAAAGTATACCGGGACTGCCACGCAAACCCCCGCTAAACCCCATGAACAGTAAGGGTCCTGAAGACCCACAACCGGGGCTTGATGACCCGCAGTTCCCATCCTTGTGCATAGTCCCGCGCCGACCGGTTCGATGCCTTTCAGCCTGTCGACGCGCGTTGAATTCTGACCACTGGTGCGCGTTGAATTTTGACCAGGGTCTGAAGCCGGCCTTTTAAAGGCTGGTTGTGGATAAGTGTAGCGGACTGGATGGAGCCGGTCCTCTGCATTGTGGTGTTGCCCTTGG